>DATGIG010000400.1:0-8043 GCA_035295825.1 Chthonomonadaceae bacterium
ACCATCGCCCACGTGGTGACGCGGCAGTTCCACAGCCGCAACGGCGTTCCGGGCGTGGAGGAGGTCGTCGGATTGGTGCAGGAGGAGACCCTGCATTCGCCGGGGACTGCGCTGCTGGTGCTGGAGAACACGCACAACCGGGCGGGCGGCGCGATCACGCCGCTGGAGGTGCATCGCGCTCTCCGGACGCAGATGCAGGAGCGGGGAGTTGCGGTCCATCTGGACGGGGCGCGGCTGTTCAATGCCGCTGTTGCGACCGGCGTTCCCGCGTCCGAGTTCGCCGCTTGCGCCGACAGCGTCACCTTCTGCCTGTCGAAAGGGCTGGGCTGCCCGGTAGGCTCCGTACTCTGCGGGCCACAGGAGTTTATCGCGAAGGCGCGCCGCATGCGGAAGATGCTGGGCGGCGGAATGCGGCAGGTCGGGATCCTGGCAGCGGCGGGGATCTATGCGCTCGACCACCATATCGCCCGCCTGGCGGAGGACCACGCCAACGCCCGCTTGCTGGCGCAGGGCCTCGCGGATGCGCCCGGCATCACCCTGGATACGCCGGTCCCGGACACGAATATGGTCTACTTCATGACCCCGGTCCCGGCCCAGCAGTTCGCCGATGCCATGGCTGAGAGCAGTGTCCGCTGCAACCCGATGGGGCCATTCTTGCTTCGGCTGGTGACGCATCTGGACATAGATGCGGAGGACATCGAGCGGGCTATCGTCGTTATTGGCGAAGTGGGGAAACGCTTCGTCTGATCTCACGTATAGGCTTACATCATGGCAAAGTTCTACACGGAAATCACTCCTGCCCTGCAGGAGTTCATCGCCGAACAGAAGATGTTCTTCACCGCTTCGGCGGCGTCTACCGGGCGTATCAACCTCTCTCCCAAGGGGATGGATTCCTTCCGCTGCCTGGATGCCTGCACCGTCGCCTACCTGGACCTCACGGGCAGCGGCAATGAGACGGCGGCGCACCTGCGCGCGGATGGTCGTATGACCATCATGTTCTGCGCATTCGAGGGCAATCCGCGCATCCTGCGCCTCTATGGGCAGGGCGAACGTATCCCGCTGAACTCAGAGAAGGGCCGCGAACTCCATCGCGTTTTCCCTTCGATCCTCGGCGAGCGACAGATCATCTTGTTGCACGTCGAGTCGGTCCAGACTTCGTGTGGCTTTGCTGTCCCACGGTATGAGTTCAAGGAGCAGCGCGATATGTTGGTGGGCTGGGCGGAAAAGCAAGGGGATGAGGGGTTGAAAGACTACCGTCGTACCAAGAATACACTCAGCATAGATGGCCTGCCGACCGGTTTGGAAGAGTAGCCGCCGCTCATGACTGGGCAAGCGTTTCAGGTCCTTTGCTGCTGGTGTTGGTAACAACAGCCTCGATTGTATCCTCCAGAGGTGATGTTCCCTGGTGGAGGATAGGCTTGCTACCCGGCGCTCCGTTCCGTTTTCCCTCGTTGTTCTCTTCTGATGTCTGCTCTACAATCATAGGCGCATTGGCAATGGTCCAGGCAAGACGCTGCTTGGTCTCCTGCTTTGCATTCTCATCGCTGATCGTGGCGGCCACACTGTAGGCGATCAAATACCGGTGCACTCTCTCTAAACAGATGTGGAAGTTGCTGAACTGCTTGGTGGCGCGGGCATAGAGCCAGAAGTTGACCGCCGATATAAACTCGATGAGCGCAGCGCTTACAACTCCCATACCTGTTAAGGTCGGGTCAGGCTTGTTGAGGTGTAGGAGGTTCGCGAAGGTCTGAGCGAAGAGTACATACCCGCCAGTAGCGATTAGAACGAAAAATCCAACATATGCGACGCGTTTGGCAAGGACAAAACTCTCTTGTGTCTGGCTGAGTACATCGTTGTAGTAACGAATGACCATCTTTTCATGAGCAGCAGCCATCTGGGTGACAGCGCGCGTGTCACGGTCATTTTCAGTCATCTCTTTGCACATCTCCGCAAGTTGTACTTCCATGGGAAATTTGTAATTCTTGTCTTTGCCCGAAAGGCTTTCGTGGGATTGGCTCTGTACGCTCATCATAATTCCTCCATTTATAGGCTGCACAAGCATCACACAGCATTCTGGAAAGTGGGTGCTTACGCTGTATCTACTATACGTCGGAGTATACCTGCTTTTGATTGCTTCCCGCCGTACTCATATGAATATTGCTATAGCATTTGCCTCTCTTCGACCCTATGAGCTTACCAGGGGATCGTTTTCCGTCCGGTAGGGAGAAGCGCACGGATTAACGCGAGGGAAGGAGAAAAATGGAGTAGCAGGGTGGAAGCAAAATGCTAATTCCAACGGGGTGGAAGCGAGCATGATCTGGGTAATAGTTTGTGGTGCACTGGTCATCGGGCTGATGGCCCTGGCGTGGGTGGGCCTGATACGGTCACGGCGCGCTGAAGCAGCCCATCCGCCTCTCGGACAGTGGATTACGGTGGAGGGGACCCGGCTGCACTATGTGCGTAAGGGCAGCGGGCCGCCGCTGGTTCTGCTGCACGGCAGCGATGGGTTCCTGCAGGACTATACCACGACCGTGCTGGAGCGTCTGGCCGCCGAGTACGATGTTCTGGCGTGGGACCGCCCCGGCCATGGCTACAGCGCCCCGCCTGCGCATGCCGTGGCGACCCCGCAAGTGCAGGCACGGTTGTTGCATGGGATGCTGCAGCAGTTGGACATTCGGAAGCCGCTTCTGGTGGGGCACTCTTGGGGCGGGCTGCTGGCCCTCCTCTACGCGCTGGAGTATCCCGACGACGTCTCCGGCCTCGTTCTGATCGCCCCCTGGGTTTATGCGCCGAGAACGCCGCCCTCCCCGCTCCTCTATCTGCCCCTGGTTCCGCTATTGGGCGACCTGATCGTCACCGCCCTGATGACGCTCCTCAAAACCCCGCTTATTCGCACCAACCTGGCGGAGGCTTTCGCCCCCGATCCCGTACCGGAGGCGTATGCGCGGATGGCGCAGGCGCTCTGGCTGCGCCATCCCCGGCAGACCAAGGTGTTTGCGCGGGAGAACACGGCGGACAGACAGGTCATGCGGGCGCTGGCAGACCGCTATTCCGATCTGCGTATTCCTCTGGTGATCGTTGCCGGGGAGGCGGATCGCGCCGTCCCGCCCGCGCAGCATGCCGAACGCTTGCACCACGCCGTCCTCTCTTCAGAGTTGTACATGCTGCCGAGGTCGGGACACGAACTGCTGCACACCCGCCCGGACGCCGTGCTGGATGCCATCGCGCGCTGCCGGGCACGCGTTACCGAGCCTGCCTCGGTGGCAACGGCATCGCCTGCGGAACCGAGGGCCACGCCGGACCCGATCCCGGCACGGGCACGGGAATTGGTGTTTCGCTATGGCTGGAACGCGACCGCCTACCAGATCCTCAATCCGGAGATGGAGCGCTGGTTCAGCGCGGCGGGCGACGCCGTTGTGGGGTTCGTTCGGCGCAAGGGAGTGCGGATCACCGCCGGAGCGCCTGTCTGCGAGCGCGACCGCCTGGCGGAGGTCGCGGCGGAATTCGAGCGGGATGCGGGAGAGGCCGGGGAGCGGGTCTGTTACTTCGGCGCCGCGGCGCGCCTCCGCTCTCTCTTACAGGAGTTGCCCAGCCACTCCACACTGGTCATCGGCGCGCAGCCGGTCTGGAACCCCGCCCACTGGTCCGACATTCTCAAGCGCCACGCCTCCCTCCGCGCCCAATTGAACCGTGCCCGCAACAAAGGGGTGGGGGTTGCCGAGTGGCCTGCGACACGCGCGCACCGAAATCCCGACTTGCAGCGCTGCCTGGAGGAGTGGATGGCGACGCGCGGCCTGCCGACCCTGCACTTCCTGACCGAGCCGGTCGGCCTGGATCGGCTGGCGGATCGGCGGCTCTTTGTCGCGGAGCAGGCCGGCGTTCCGGTCGGCTTCCTGATCGCAACGCCTGTGCCCGACCGCAACGGCTGGCTCCTGGAGCAGATCGTGCGGGGCCGTGCTGCGCCCAACGGTACGGCGGAACTGCTCGTGGATGCTGCGCTGTGCACCTTCGCCGAGGAGCAGGCCGACTATGTGACCCTGGGCCTGGCCCCCCTCTCGCGCCGGGCCGGCGTGCCGGACGAGCGCCCCTTTCCCGGCCTGCGCCTGGTGCTGGCCTGGATCCGGGCGCATGGCCGCCGCTTCTACAACTTCGACGGCCTGGACGCCTTCAAGGCCAAGTTCCGCCCGGATGCCTGGGAGCCGCTGTTCGCCATCTCCAACGAAGCCGTCTTCTCCCCCCGCACGCTCTATGCCATCGCCGCCGCGTTCACCTCCGGTCCGCCCCTACGCGCGATCACCCATGCCCTCTCCGCAGCAGTCCGTCAGGAACTGATCTGGTTGCGTGACCGCAAACAGCACTCCTCCGCGCCTCCCCGCTCCTGAAACGGTGTTATGGGGCGTCTGTTGACACGCTCTCTGCCTCATGTTATACTCCCTCTGCAAGTGCGACATCCGCATCGTCCGGTGGGTAGGATGCCGTCCGCAGAGGTGATGGGCTGCAGCCAATATCAGGCAGAGGAGGCAATATGGGACTGGAAGAGCGGCGTAAGATCAAAGAATTGCAGGAGACTACGTTTCCTGGGCGTGTGCAGGAGATCGAGGAGATCTGTGGCAAGGCCATTCCTTACGAGGTGGATTGGGATAGCCTGGCCGATGACCTGGAGGGCCTCAACTTCATAGACAACCTCTCCTGCCACCGGCTCAATATGGCGCTGCGCGTTATCTGCCAGGATGATCTGGGCAAGGAGGCCGTTCGGGATGGACTACGCTTGATCAAGCTGAAGAATGTAAAAGATAGGGCGGATATGCGCCTCGCCTTTGACGGCGGTGTGCTGGAAATGCATTGTGCCTATGCCCAGCGAACCGACGGTATGTTCAGCGACAATGAGATCCGCGAGTTGCTGACGCAGAAACTCTGAGAAACCACCTGCTAAGGAATGTCCACGATCATCGAAGCGCTTGTGAAGAACGCGTATTGAGTAAGGCTGCCGATGCGTATCTCTTTCGATCTTGACGACACCCTGATTTGCTACCAGAAGGAAGTGCCCTCTGAGAGGGGGCGGATCCCCTTCTTCCTCAAGCCCTGGATCAACGAGCCGCTTCGGCAGGGAGCCCCCGCCTTGATGGCAGAGCTGAAACGGCAGGGTTGGGAGGTCTGTGTCTGTACCAGTTCCTACCGTTCTCCCATGGTGGTGCGTCTGTGGCTTGCGTGCTATGGTATCTTCGTCGGGCGTGTGATAAACCAGGACACTTATGAGGCCCATCTGCGGCGCTACCCGGACCCCCAGCCGCCGAGCAAGAACCCACGCCTGTTCGGTATCCATCTGCACATAGATGATTCCGAAGGAGTGAAACGGGAGGGGGAGCAGTATGGGTTCGATGTGTGCGTGGTCTCTCCTGAAGACGCCAACTGGACACAAAGCATTTTAGAGGTGGCAAGGCGGGCGATGGGCGAATCGGCGCGTAGAGGGGTGGTCTGATGCCGATTGAGGTACGCGCAGAATCTATCGCTGCTCTACCGGAGTATGCACAGGTGCCGATCTCCTTTCGGGTCGAGACACGCTTGCGGGTCGAACTGCTTCAGGGAGGCTTGGGCGGTATCGCGCTAGTCGAAGAGCCGGTCACTCCCTACATGAAAAATTATGATGCCTATCCGGGTGAAGGCCCAGCCCATTGGCGGGAGCTTTGGGACCTATCTCATTGGGGCATTCTAAGCGCTTTCGATGGGCCGCGACGTGTCGGGGGCGCGGCGATAGCCTGGAAGACCAACATACTGAAGGAGTTGGAGGCAAACGACGCCCTGGCCGCGCTCTGGGATTTGCGGGTCCATCCCGACTATCGCGGCCAGGGAGTAGGACATCGCCTCTTTGCTTCCGTGCTGGCATGGACGCAGGCACGCTCATGTCGCCGGATCATGGTAGAGACCCAGAACACCAATGTCCCAGCCTGTCGCTTCTATGCCCGCCAGGGCTTTGTACTGGGCGCGATCCACCGGTACGCTTATGACGCGGCCCTGGATGAGGTTCAGTTGCTCTGGTACAGAGAGGTCTGAGCAACGAGGAGTTTTTAATCGATCGAATCGGGATTGTGGACTCGCCAGTTAGCATACCAGCGCGAATCTTCCGGAACGGGCTGCTGGCCCTCGGCAAGCTCCTGCATCGAATGGAAGCGGGGGAGTTCGGGGCGGACGATCTCCTTCCAGACCCGCTCGACATCGTCGAAGGTAAGTAGGGTGTGTTGCGGCTGCTCCCGGTCGTAGGCGGCGAGGAGTTCGTTTGCCTTCTCCCCGAGCCAGCGGACCTCGTCGGCGACCATGCGCTCCCCGATGCGGCGGTTGGATTGGGAGGCGTTGGCTCCCATAGCGAAGTAAGGCGCGCCCTCCGCGCCGGGGGCGGGCAGGCGGGACATATCCACGCAATCCGGCTCCAGCGCCCAGAGTAGGGAGGTCTCGACCCTCCCCGCATGGTCGCCGCCGCTCTTGCCGTCGTTGTTGAAGCCGGGGGTATTGGCCTCGAAGTCGGGCAGACCATAGAGGCGCGTCCCGACCACAGGCTGGAGGAGCGCCAGCAGGGTCTTGAGGTCCTGCCAGTTGGGGCCGTAGTGCCCTGTCAGGAAGAGGGCGGCATGGAAGCCAAGGGCGTCGGCCATGCGGACATGGTAGCAGATGTTCTTGAAGTGCTGCCAGGGGGGCATGCAGGTGAGCCAGGTACGGGGAACCTGCCCGATGGCGTTCACCGACCAGGCCGCATAGAGGCCCAGTTCGTGGATATGCCAGTAGTCGGGCGGCGCGACGATGCCTCCGTGCACCCGCGCCGCCGCACACGCGATGGCATGGGCTTTCAGGGCGTCCAGTCCGAGGGTGCACTGCGGCCCGTGCGGCTCGCAGAGGCCATAGGCAAAATAGACCACCGGGCGCTCCGCAAACGCCTGCTCCAACTCATCGGGAAACATGCGCTCCCAGCGTACTTCGCGCATCGCCAATCTCCTTTAATCTTCATCCCCGGTGGGAATGATGTCCGCGCCTTCGACCATCAGGATCACCGTGCGCTCCAGGGCGCGCGTCCGATGGACCACGCCCATCGGCACGACAAAGCCCTGCATCGGCCCCAACTCGACGGTGCGGTCCTCCAGGTCGATCAGGAAGCGCCCGGAGACCACATAGAAGAACTCGTCCAGATCGTCGTGCTTGTGCCAGTGGTACTCTCCCTGCATCACGCCCAACCGGACGACGGAATCGTTCACCCGGCAGAGCGTCTGGTTGTACCATGGGTGGATGCAGGCCGCCGCCAACGCCCCCACATCCACCACTTCCAGCGGCTCGTAGAGGACGTTGAGGTAGGTGGCGTAGGGATAAGCGCTCCCATCCGGGAGCCCGTCATGCATATCAGACATTCTCCGGTACTCTCCTTTTATCGCGTATGGCAAAATAGGTGGCTACGAGAGCAGCAACGAACAGTCCCGGAAGCACGACAAACCAGTTAGACTTCGCGAAATCCGAACAGTCTATGAGGATCTGCCAGAAGAGGGGAGTTTCCGTCAGGCCCTGCGCTTTCCAGGTCGGGACCATGCTGGGCACCACAAACGAGCCGACGGCTATCAGCACAATGACGCCAATGAGCATCAGCCAGAATAGCGTTGAGGCGATCAGAACTCCGGAGATCAGTTTTCGTTCCATGAGAAACTCTCCTTTGTAATGGGATGCGCTCCTTCAGGAGTGTGGGGCGTTGTTCGATTTGCAGGCCGCCTTTCAGTGTGAATCTATAAGCCAGACCTTGTTCTTTTTGACCATAGGCTGCCAGCTCAGGCCGCCCTCCTCCTTAAACAGCACTGTCGCCTGGTCGCCGCGAACCACTACATGGGTGATCTGCTTGAGGCGGGTCTTTCCGTCCGGCGTATTCTCCTGCATCAACTTACGGAACGCCGCGCTGCCCAGCTTCGCGATCAGCGCATCCCACTCCTCGGTGGCTGCCGGGGTAGCGAGGCGCTTTGCACCCGCTATATCGCCCTTTTTGCAGGCGGCTTCGTAGGTGAGGAGGGCCTGCAC
>DATGIG010000401.1:0-5166 GCA_035295825.1 Chthonomonadaceae bacterium
ACTTGCCGAAAGGCGTGAACTCCGATGATCCCTTCGGCGCATTCACGCCGGCATAGCTACGCATCCGAGTAATTGAGCAAAGATCCGCCGCCGAGCCACAACTCGGCGGCGAATTTGTGTTAATAGCGGGAATTGGCGCCAGGCCAGAGCTGCCCGGCGACTATATCCCCCGGATCATTGCCGGAGCGTAGCTGTGGCTTCCCTCCATCGTCTTTGAGATCGGGGCCAAGGCTATAGAGGAGAAAACTACGTCCCTGAGTTTTCACCTGATAGTGTAACGGGACGCCAGTTTTGCCTCCGAACGGATCGTCGGGGACGGATGGGAGATAGTTAGGTGTTAATTCTGCCAGCGAGGAGGGATAGCGGCCCTGCTCGACGCGATAGCGGTAGAGCGCAATCTCTGTTTGCAGGATGGCCTCTACAGTCTGCATTCGTGCGTAGGATGTCTGCAAGTGCATGAAATTGTCGTAGTCGCTGATCTTCGCCAGCAGGTTGTCGGGAACCTCTACGGCGGCCTTGCCGGTATAGGGCTCGTCTATCTCCCTTGCTCTTGCTTTGTAGTAGTCGAGATTTGTGTGCAGCATCCCTATTTTGTCGGAAAAAAAGAAGCGATAGATCTGCCAGCGCTCCTGCCATTGCAGCGGCGCGTCCTGCGCAGCGTTCGGCGAGATAATTTGGCGGACTGTTGCAACATGGGTCAGCCCCTTATCGCTGCGATCTCTCAGAAATTCCAGATTCCACGCGGTATATTCATAGCCGGATTCTATCACCGTCTCGGAGAGCGGCGTTCGCATCGAGGTGATTTTGTTCAGGCGTTCGGCGGCATGCGCGAGTTCTTGCGGAGAGAGTTGCGGCAACAGGCGTTCGATCTTACTTGCTGCGATGGCTTCACACGCGATTCCCACCAGACACGGCATGGTGCCTCCTCCGCGTGGGATCATGATGCCCATCTGGATGCCGTCGAGCCGGGTCTCCATCGCCTGATCCGGATGTCCTGCACGCTCCTCATAGGTGGCGACGCCGGAGACGGTCCTTGCCAATTCTCGAAACCCGGCCAGCTCACTCCAATTCGAATCGGCGTTCGACCGAATGGGAGGGTATAGGAAAGGCTTATTCAGACCCTGTTGCAGGAGGGTAAGCGCCGGTTCGGCATCCTTTGCCGCCGCCGCGAAGTTTGCCATGGTGAAGATGGGCTGCGGGGGGCCAGGCAGCGAATAGGGGCTTTTGTGCGGCATCGCTTGCGCCAGGTGACCTGCCTTTACAAAATCGTCATAGGCGTTGTCGGCTGGCATCGCGTGCGTCGGGACGTTGATCCCAGACAAGCGATTATGGTAGCTGTAGAGGGCGATGGCTCCGACCACCATCAGAAGCGGAATGCCGATGAGCGCTGCCAGGGTACGCGGAAACCTGGACTTTTTGGCTTTGGTATCGGGTTCATTTTGTCGGCGCATGGGGTGGTTCTCCACAAGGCTATCGATGTTACGGTCAGTTGTAGTTCCAGAGGTGACCAGCGACGATATCGCCGCCGTTTGTGCTACTCCTTAGCTTAGGGCGGCCTCCATCGTCTTTCAGGTCGGAACCGATGCTGTACAACAGAAAACTGCGTCCAGAATCTTTCACTTGATAGTGCAAGGGAGCGGCTGGAGAGCTTGCGAACGGATCATCCGGCACAGCTTTCAAATAGGTCGGGATCAGTTCTGCCAGGGTCGCGGGAAACCTGCCTCTATCGGCTTTGTAACGATAGAGCGCCGTCTCGACCTGTAAGATCGTCTCTGCTGCCTCGGCATACAGGTAGCTTCTGTGTCCTCCGGAGATAACCTCGCTCATTTGATCCATATCCAAGAATTGTGACAGGAGGACAGGGACAGGAACATTTGATTTGCCGGTGTAGGGTTTTTTCGCCTCTTCCGCACAGGCTTTAAAGTAGTCCAGGTGCTGACGGCAGAGAGCGTCTTTACTGGTAAACTGGAGACGCAGGTTCTTGCGTCGCTCTTCCCATGAGGCGTTGTCATCCGAATCCATCAGACTCTTAAGAGGGTTTTGCTTGGCTGCTTCTCGAAAGCCATCTATCATGCTGGCTGTACTGGAATACCCATCTTCCAATACGATATCAGAGTAGGGAGGCCGTTTAGCGGCGATCCGGTCCAGGCGTGCGGCGGTGTGGTCCAGTTCCTGCGGTGAGAGTTGCGGCAACAGCGTCTCCAGTTTATCGCCGGCCATGGCTTCACAGGCGCTGCTGACGAGCATTCCGATCAGATTGGCGCCATGCAAGCTCATGACCGACATCTCCATTCCATCCAGCCGGATGTCCATCGCCTCGCCCAGATGTCCGATACGCGCTTCATAGTCCGCGCAATCTTTGTTGATCCGGGCCATATTACGGAAGGAGGCATTTTTCGATCCCATGAAGGCCCAGGCGGTGCGGTTGGATGGCACGAGGCAGGGTTTGTCCAGGCCCTGACGAACGGCAGCGAGCATCGGCTGCGCATCATCATAGGCAGCCGCGTAGGCAGACAGCGGTTGGTTGGGCACTGCCAAGGTAGACGGCGAGGGATGTTGCATTCCGCTCGCCAGCTTGCTCGCTTTGACAAAGTCGTCGTAGGCATTGTTGGCGGGCATCGCTGGGGTGGGAATGTCGAGTTGAGAAACGCGATTGTCGTACCAGTAGAGCAGGCAGCCTCCCACGATCAGCAACAGAGGCGTGGCGATAAATAGCAGTATTACCGTGATAGCTCGTCGGCGGGGCTTTTTCGGGGCAGTATTCGGATCTCTTTGTCGACGCATGGATCTCCTCTCGTGCTTGCGTGATGCTTCTTGTTCTGTTGACGAATGGAAAAGAATGTGGGCTTCAAATATCCGGTGAAGGCACCGATTGGATCACTATCAAGCGGAATTCTTGCGTGGGGCGATCTTGCTCAATACCAGCCTATCGTAGTAGACGGTCACCTGGGCGATCTTGTCGTCACGGATCTCGTAGAAGATGGCGACTGGCTGTTCGACAGCGACGCCATTGAGGATACCGCGGTTGATGCCCTCTGCTGCCACGATATTTCCTTCGCATATGTAGTGGAGATGATGAAATTGCACCCCCTTACTCGCATCCGCCTCCAGCACCTGCCGCAGCGCCGCCTTCCCCTCGCGGATCTTAAAGCCGGGCTGTTCGCCCGTTGCAGGGGAGCGTTGCACGACCGCGTCGTCATAGTACGCGAGCGCCTCCTCCAGGTTGCCCGCATTGAAAGCGCGGGTTGCAGCCTGGACGATCTCAAGGGGTGTCATGGGGATTTCCATTTGGGGTGGCCGACAGCACACACCACTCTAAGGTCGTCTCCGCGACGGGGAGGGAGTCGATGGCGGCTCCCTCCAGGGCCTCGCCTTTGGGAGTAGGCCGCGCCATTCCGAGAGCGGCATTCTCCACTTCGGCATTCCAGCCTGCCTCTGCGAATGCCTCCAGCGTTGTGCGGCGATACAGGAAGCTCTCTATGCCCAATTCACGGATCTGCTGGGCATTGGCGTCATCCTCCTCCGGATAGAAGTACGAGAGCGAAAGGAACGAGCCGGAGACGATACGGTGGAGTTCGCGCAACACGTCGTCAGGTTCGCGGATATTGGGCAGGCCCAGGTTGGTAGTCAGGGTCGGCAATGCGCCGGACCGGAAGGGCGTGCGCCGCGCGTCGAATGCGAGCAGACTGATCCGGTCGTAGAGATCCAGGGATTCAAGGCGGCGACGATCATTTTGGAGCACACGGGGGCTGAAGTCCGAGGCTACCAGGGGGCGTTGCGTTTGTTGGGCCAGCTTTTCGACCAGGCCGCAGCGTCCGGACGCGAGGTCGATGATAGGGCCATCCGAAGCAGAGAGTTGTTGGAGGAGGTAGTCGCACTGTTGCTGCCAGCAGGAGAGATAATCCTGAGTGTACAGGCCGGTCTGTGCAAGGCTGGCGAGGGCTTGCGCCTCCGTATAGTTCCCGCGCTCTTCCAGCACCAGGGAGCGAAAGAACTGGTCGGCGGGGTTCAGGCTTTCGGGAGGGACCTGCATCAGGCGACGCTCCTGCTCGGGATGCTCGCGCAGATACCGGGTGAGGTGGCTATCCGCCTGCTGCCAGAGGTCCTCGCGGGGCAGGTCCGGGGTCAGGAACAGGCCGATCCCGTCACGAAGGGGGTAGGAGGCGGCGCAGATGCGGCAGCGGGCCTCCCCTTCCATGAGGCGGTCTCTCTGGCGCGCGGTGATCGTCCAATCCAGCGCGCCATGACAGGCCGGGCACTCCAGCATCTCGAAGAGATAGGTATGCATCGGCCTCCTTTAGAATTTTGGCGCGGTCCCCTGCAGCGCGCGTACCTGCGTGATCCGTCCGAGATGATAGGCGTCGTGAAGGATATGGTACGGGATCCGGGTGAGGTCGGTTGCTTCGTCCTGGATCGCGGCGGCGAGCGCGTCCTGGGTCTGCTTCAGTGTCGCAACGGTCGCCTGCCAGGAGGCATCATCGGTCACCTCTGGCAGGGCGAATTCCAGCCGCTCGACCTCATCCCCTTCGGGTGGTGTGCCACCCGCCAGGCGCGTTAAGGTCACCTGGCGCCAGAAGATGACATGGGCGACTTCCTGCCAGATGCTATGACCGCCGGGACCGGGCGACCAGAGCGCCTTCTCCGCATTCAGGCCCTCCAGGCTGTCAGGCCAGGAGGGGACCCAGTTGCCCTCCTTCCACATATCGTGCCAGAGTTCGAGCATCTTCTCCCTGTCCATTGCACGTCCTTTCCGTAGGCCATTGCGTTACTCCTGGCTATCCCGGATAGGCATGGTCCGGCTGTTGTTCCGTCCACGCCAATAAATGAATGGGTTCCGGCTTACCCGATAAGGATTTGTCGACGGTCGCCGTGATCTCGATCAGGTACCGGTTCCCCTCTTTTTTCCGAAACTGCATTTTCAGCTCCGACACATCGCTCTCTTCCCAGGATTTCAGGCCGAAGTAGGGCTCGCCACTCTCCTCATCGTACGGCTCGGGCAGATCTATGGAGACGCCAGTGAAGTCATCGGCCTTTTCTAGTGGTATAGGTGCAGCTTCTGTGTACAATCTCGCCCCATACTCCGCAACAATCGATTCGGGGTCGAGGTCCTCGTTGATACACTCCCCGATATAATCGAAGTCCCAGCCCGGCCCTGACCAACTCTGT
>DATGIG010000402.1:0-2215 GCA_035295825.1 Chthonomonadaceae bacterium
AAACCCCTTGCCCCAGTCCCGCACTTCCAGGCTCAACTGAGGCACGCCTGTCTGCTCCTGCTCGCCTGCTAGGAGCATCACCTGCACTTGCGCCGTGTCCGCATGCTTTCTGGCATTGGTGATGGCCTCCTGGATAACACGATAGGCTGCCGTCTCCAGCGTGGGGTCGAAACGCCGGCCGGCGATGTTATGCACTAGATCGGCTTGCTGCCAGCCCGCTCTTACCTTCTCATCGGCCAGCAACTGCTCCAACGCTCCCGCCAGTCCCAGATCGTCTAAGGCCAGCGAGCGCAAGCCGTTGACCAGTCGCCTCGCCTCGACGACCGCCTCCTTGAGATAGCGCAAGCCCTGGTCCAATTCCCGCTCTGCTTTTTCTTCATTGCCGGCCTGATGGGCTCTTTTGAAGGCTTCCAGGTGGGCATGAGAGGCCATCGCGTACTGAGTCAGGCCGTCGTGCAGGTCGTAGGCAACCGCCCGCCGCTCCTCTTCCTGGGCGGCGATCAGACCGCTGACCAGGCGCCTCTGGCGGGTGAGCATGTGCAGATTGTGGATGGCGACCGCCGCGTAGTCTCCGAGCGCCTGCACGGCGACTTCATCCTCTTCGGTGAAGGAGCCCCCGCCTTCCTTGTTGGTCAAATAGAGGCTGCCCAGGGTCATGTCTCCCCGGCGGATCGGCACGCCCAGAAAGCTCGCCATGGGCGGATGATTGGGGGGAAAGCCGGCGGAGGCAGGATGCTCCGAGATCCGGTCGATACGCAGGGGCTCGGTGCGCTTGAGGAGCAGGCCCAGAATGCCGGCGCCTCGGGGGCGCAGACCGATGACAGCCTCTTCTGTGGGAGAAAGTCCCACCGTAGCAAATTCCATGAGACCCTCTCCGTCCGGGCGGGCTACTCCTAACGCTGCATAGCGGGCATGGGCTAAGGCGCGGGCGGCATCGGCAATATGGCGCAGCGCCTCCACGCCCGTGCGGCTGGCCAAGATGTCCAGCGCCACGTGGCTGGCAGCCTCTAAAACCACGGCGCGGTTGGCCGCCATTGTCCGCATCTGCTTCTGTTCGGTAATATCGCGGGCTATCGTGGAGGCGCCGATGATTTCGTTGGCGGTATCCCGGATGGGAGAAATGCTCAATGCGACCTGGAGCCTCCGACCATCCTTTGCTACCCGGACCGTCTCAAGATGCTCGATGCGCTCTCCGTGCCGCAACCGGTCCATGATCGTCTGCCATTCCTCTAAACGGTCCGGTGGAACCAGTATGGAGACTGATCTGCCCAGTACTTCTTCGGCCGTGTAGCCATACAGACGCTCTGCGCCTCGGTTCCAACTGGTGATAGTGCCGTCGAGGGTCTTGCCAATGATCGCATCTTCCGAGGATTCGACAATCGCCGCTAACCAGGCAAGCCGCTCCTCTGCCCGCTTGTGTTGGGTGATGTCATTGTTGACTTCGAGAATGGCGATAGGCTTGCCACTGGCATCTTTGGAGAGTGTCTGGTGGCTGGCAACGGCCACTTGTGATCCGTCTTTGCAGGTATGGATCAGTTCGCCCTCCCACTGACCCTCACTGAGCAGCATTGTGTCCAGGACTTCCCGTGAGGCCGGAAAGAATGTCTGAAGAAAATCATGACTGACCTGCCCGACGGCTTCCTCTTGCGTGTAGCCGTACAACTGCTGCATGCCCTGATTCCAGTAGAGGATACGGTTCTGCGGATCCCGTATCAGAACGTGTGCCAGGTTGAGTATGGTGGCTATCGCGTCGCCATCGGATAGTATCCCGGCGATAAGGTTTGTAGATTCCCGTAGATGCCCGGAGGTGACTATTCGACCGGAGTCAGATTGATCATTTAACACGTGGCCTCCATTTCATCCAGGGATGCCTGGTAATGCCAGAAGAAGTCTCGGATGTGAGATGGTTAACAGATATGATGTATTTTACTCCTTTTCATGCTAAATTCTTCAGGTATAGCATGCCCTTCTCCGCCACCGAGCAACAGCTACGCAGGCAAATGGGGATTTACAGCGGCCTGCCCTGCCTGCCCAGCCCGACGCAGGATGAACAGGGGCACCTGATACCTCCGCCCCGTCCTGAAGAGATGCCTGGCTATGGAGTGCTGGGTGTTGATCCGGACTGGTGGAAGCGGCGGCGCCAGGGAGGGCAAAGCCGTCTCCTTGTGCCGATGTGCCAACCGACTACATATAAATAGGCAACGCAAGGCATAGC
>DATGIG010000403.1:0-5521 GCA_035295825.1 Chthonomonadaceae bacterium
GAGACCCGGCTGGGCTGGGGCTTTGGCGCTACCAGGGCGGAAGGCTACCTCTCCCTGTTCCAATTTCAGGACCCGCTTCCCAATCCGGTGGATCCCAGTACGCGTATTGTCAGCGGATTTGCCGTGAAGCAGATCCTCTCCCCCGGCTTCGGCCTCACCTTCCGATACCAGGATGATCGGCAGCAGAACAACTATGCCGTTCCCTATTCCAACCTGGATCAGCATACGCGTTTCTGGAACGTGGCAGCCACCGGCAAGTGGGGCCCCGGCTTTGCGACGCTGAACTATTCCAATCTCTACTACTCGGACCACACCGGCGTCCTGCCGAATATGATGGCGCAGAACGCCGGGCTGAGCTATCTCTGGAACGTCTCGAATGCGGTCTCCCTCGAAGCGTCTTACTCGCATCTCTTGATCTCGCAACACGATGCGCAACAAAGCAAGATAGATACCCTGGCACTGACCGGAGACTTTGCCCTCGGCTCTGCAACCGATCTGGACATTCATCTCCAGCAGCGCAACCTCTCCCTGCCGACCGTGCAGAGCGCGTTCACCCGTGCGCAGAGTCTGGGCACGGCCTCGCTGTCGCAACGCTGGAAATCCTGGCGCGCGCAGGTGGGGGTCCGCCTTCAGGACGACGACCGGGTCAATGGCGATCAAACCTACGTGGATGTGCCGAAGTGGAGCACGGTGGAGGGACGGATCTCCGGACGGCTGATGCCGGACTGGAGACTGACCGTAAAGGGCTATACCCAGGCGCTGTTTAACCCGCCGCCCGCCATCACCATGGATCCGCGCTCGCTCTATTTCAATGGGCGTAACTACCTTCAGGTCCGGCTGGAGGGTGGGCCGCCGGATATCAACTACTATCTGGTCTATACCCATCAGGATAACCGGAATAGCGCGCGTTCTACCGAAGTGCAGACCGATCAATACACTGCGGGGAGTATCTGGCAGCTCTCCCCGACCCTCAGCCTGTTTGGTGAATACCACCATGAGGTATGGTCCGGGCATACGGATCTGGATGTCTTTCCAACGCTGAGCGACTTCCTGCCGGACAGCACCACTGGCATCGTCGAACTGACCTGGAATCTACCGCACCTCTACCTATCCGCCAGCTACACAGGGTTTGCCGAAAACAATGCCAACCCTCTGCTGTTGCAGGACGGCAACGCGCATGGGAGCTATCTCACTCTCAGCGGGCACTATCGCTTCCCACGCGGATACCAATTGGGCCTGAGCATCTCTCCCTGGGCTTATCATGACAATACGACGAGCGCACTGGATTATAACGCGGCGATCATTATGGTCACCGGAAGCGCCCGGTTCTGAGCCATCTGCCCTGAGCACACATGATGAAAGCACTACTTCCATACCGGATGGAAATCCCATCCGACCGGAATAAACCACTTCGAGGAAAGGAAGGCGGAATGCTATGAAAAGATTGAGCAACGGCCTGCTCCTCGGCACGAGTGCCTTGCTGTTCCTCGGCCTACTCGTCGCCACAGGTTGCGGAGGAGGGGGACCGTTAGTCGCTGTAGGGTCGCCCCCTCCTGTCGCCCAGTTCATGCAGTTGTTGCCCGCCGTACAGCGAACGGCGACGCTTGTGGGAGCGGCCAAATGCGCCTCCTGCCACGCGACGCTCCACACAGGTTGGCTGGCGACAGCGCACGCGAAGGCTCAGGTCGATTGTGAAAGCTGTCACGGCCCTGGCAGCGTCCACGTCGCCAATCCCGTCGCGACCAACATCCTTACCGGCACGCCCGCCAGCAGCAACATTGTTTGCGCGCAGTGTCACACTCAAGAGAACAGCGATTGGTCCGCGTCGAAGCACGCCCAGATCGTGGCCGATCCGGTCAATACCGGCAGCAACAACTGCCTGCGCTGTCACAGCGCGGCCTTCGGCTCGGTAAACGTCAGCGAACCGCTCTCGCAGGGCCAGACGCCGGCTCAGATCAATACGGCGATAACCGCGCTGAATTCCACCACGCTGACGTCCTATGTAACGGCTACGCTCAGCGGCCCTGCCTCCGCGTCCGCGACCTGCACAAGCTGCCATGACCCGCACGGCAACACCACCAATCTGACGAGCGCGAGTGAGCAGTTCTATCTGCGGCGCGCGCTCTCCAGCACGGATCTCTCCTCCGATCCGCCGGGAGCGACCGTGACCAGTTATACGACCGTCAACCACATCTGCGGCTCCTGCCACAATAACCGGGGAGGCGATCCTTCCGATGCCGGATTGAAGAAAAACACGACGCGCCCCGCGACCCACGAAGGCCCCGAGTATAATATGCTGCTCGGAAGTGGAGGCGCGGAGGATGCCGCCGGACCGCCGAGGCGAACCAGTTCGCATGCGACGGCCCCCGATCAGTGCGTCGCGTGCCACATGCCCAACTCCCGGCACACCTTCACCGTCAGCCTGGATACCAGTTGCGTGCCCTGCCATACCGCTGCCGATGCCGCTGCACGCGAATCGACTGTGCAGACGGACACCCAGAACGCACTGGTTGCGCTCCGAACCCGTATGGCGAACTGGGCGCAACAGACCTTTGGCGACCCGGCCGTGTGGGACTATACCTCCAATATCCCTGCCACCTCGAAGACCCCGGATCAATCCAAGATACCGATCGAGGTGAAGCGCGCGCGCCACAACTACTACTTCATCCTGCTGGATCGGAGCCTCGGTGTACACAACGCCTTCTATACCAGCTATCTGTTGGACTATGCCAATAACGGGCTGGATAAGTATATCGGGCGCGCGGCAGCAGCCCCGCTCAGCCGGCAGGCTGCCATCGCGATCCTGAACGAGGACATCCGGAAGATCCGGGCTGCAAACGTTCGAGCGGCCGCCGGCCTTCCCGACTGATCTCCGTTGCACCGCCTTCCATCGCGCTCCGATTCGGAGCGCGATGGAAGGCGGTGTCTCATTTTCGGCGTGTCTCCCTATCCTTATCACCGGAAGCCGTTGGCAAAGATCTCAAAATCCGATCGCTCAAATCCGCCATTTCGGGGATGACTGGGAGGATTTTGTGATCTATAATGGGGTTGACTTCCAATGATGGAGCTGACTTTCAGATAAGGAGAGACACGAAGATGAGAAAGTGGATTGGTACATGCGCATTGTTGATGGGTGTGATGCTGCTGAGCCTGCTCGGGACGGTACGTGCCGATGAGACAGGCAAAGGCAAAGCTGCCGGCCCGGTGGGGACCTTCTGGTCCTTACCGAAAGAGCAGGGAAAAGTATCCCTGGTGATGGCCGGTCAACCGGACCCGGTCACGGTTAGCGTGACCAACACGACGATTTTCGCAGGTATCTGCCTGGACTGCAACCTGCCGTTGGAGTTCAAACCCGGCGAAGCGGGCAAGAACTGCAGTGTCTGCGGCTGCGCCGTCAGCAATGCGGCCTGTATCGTGGGCAAGCCGGTAAAAGAGGGTACCTGGCAGGCCATGCTGAAGCAGTTGCCCCATGGCGTCGCTCTCCGCCCCACTTATAACGAGGCGGACAAACCCGAATCGGGCCTCAAGAAGTTGGTGGTAGATCTCCGCACAGTACTCCTGCCCGTGGCCGGGCTGGAGGGCCAGACCCCCGACCAGCTCCTGACGCTGGTGAAGCCGTTGGGCGGCACGCAAGCGGAATTGATTGACAATGGCAAGCTGCTGCAGATCCGGCTGAAATCGGACTGGACGACCGAGCGGGCCGGCAAACTGGAGAAGGCGCTGGCGAAGCTCAACGCAAAGTACGTTGTCCCTGAAGAGCCGAAGGCGGGCCAGTAACGGCGAGCACGACCATGAGAGCAGCAGAACGACAACTCGCCTCGCGAATGCCTCGGCGGATGGACGCCTCTCCCCTTTCGGCGGTGACATCTCTGTCACCGCCGAAAAAGCAGGGCAGGCTGCGCCCAGCATCCTGGGCGATAGCGCTGATGCTGACGCTCTGCTCCGTAGGGCTGGCCGGAAGCCTCTCCCGCCGGGAGGGAGACGATCTCAGAGCCCTGTATGCACAGGCCACGCCACACGACGCAGTCACCCGGCTGCAGCGCGAGATAGACAGTGACCAGGTCCGCCTCGCCTATGATGAGGCGAGGGGATACCTGCCGGCGGTGCTTCGCGCGCTCCGGATCCCTGTCTCCTCCCAGGTTCTGGTCTTCTCCAAGACCAGCATCCAGAAGGAATTGATCTCCCCGGAGGCGCCGCGCGCCCTCTACTTTAACGACCAGGCTTATGTCGGCTATGTACCCGGTTCCAAGTCGTTGGAGGTGGCGGCGCTCGACCCGCAATGGGGTCCCGTCTACTACGTTCTGCTCCAGCGCCCGAAGGACAAGCCGGTCTTCTTCCGCACGGTGGATGCCTGCCTGGAGTGCCATGCCCCTCGGACTTCCCCCTTCCTGCCGCAAAATTTGATGCGTTCGGTCTATGCCGGCCCGGACGGCACGCCCTATCCGGAGGCCAAAAGCTATGTGACCACCGATGCAAGCCCGCTTCCGGAGCGCTGGGGCGGCTGGTATGTGACCGGCAGGCATGGCAGCCAGCGCCATATGGGCAACGCCTTCGCGACGCTACAGGGCCATGAGGTCTCGCTGGATCGGGAGCAAGGGGCGAACCGTACCACACTGCGGGGTCTGGTGGATACCGCGCCCTTCCTGACGCCCCATAGCGACCTTGTCGCGCTGATGGTTCTGGCGCATCAGACGCACCTCCAGAACGTGATCATCCAGGCGCACTATGCCACGGACCGGGCGCTGCGCGCTCAGGAGGCCGTCGCTCACAATGTCGGGAGTGCCAAGCCGGCGCTTACCGAGGAGACGCTCGGCGCGATTCGGAGCGCCTGTGAGCCCCTGGTGCAGGCGCTGCTGTTTGCCGGAGAAGCCCCTCTAAAGGCGCCCGTTAGCGGCACTTCCGGATTTACCGCTCAGTTCGCGGCGCAAGGCCCGCGCGACCGTAGGCAGCGGACCCTGCGCGAACCGGATCTGGATCGCCGGCTGTTTCGATATCCCTGCAGCTTCACCATCTACTCGGAAGCCTTCGATGCGCTACCCGACCCGGCAAAAGATTACATTTACGGGCGACTCTGGGAGATCCTGAGCGGCAGGGATCGAAGTGAGCCCTTTGCAACGCTGTCCGCCGCCGACCGCAAGGCGATACGCGAGATCCTGTTGGACACGAAACCGGCCTTTGCCGCCCATCGGCCCCGGCGATAACCCGGTCACACGGAAGGAGAGACGGATGAAAACGCTCGTTCTGTTCCTTATCGCAGGCCTCTGCCTGACGCTGACGAACGGAGTACATGCCAAACCGGCATATCTCAAGGTGCTGACCGATACCTATAAACCCAATGAAGCGGCGCTCTCCACGCGCTCATGCGCCAATTGCCATGCTTCCGATTCGGACTTCAAACAGCTCAACCCGTATGGGAAGCAGATCCAGCAGGCGCTTCAGAGCGCGGGAACCAAAACGCTGACGCCCGAAATCGTCCATAGCGTAGAGACCCAGGCCGCGAACCCCGGCGATATCACCAATC
>DATGIG010000404.1:0-2051 GCA_035295825.1 Chthonomonadaceae bacterium
TGGCTGCTTATCTGTGTGAGGTGAACATAATCCCATGGAAGAAACGCTGTCTTTTAACCTATCCGAGTTGGAGAACCAGAGCCTGAACGATCTGCAGGAGATGGCTCGCGATCTTGGCGTCGGCAACGGGCTAGGGACCCCGCGCAAGGAGGACCTGATTGCCCGCATCCTCCAGGTCCAGACCGAGCGCAATGGCCTGATTTATGCCAAAGGCATCCTGGAGATCCTGCCGGACGGGTGGGGGTTTTTGAGGCGCAGCAACTTTTCCCCGCATGCCGAGGACATCTACGTCTCGCAGACGCAGATCAAGCGGTTCGGCCTCAAGACCGGCGATGATGTCGCCGGGCAGGTCCGCCCGCCCAAGGACCAGGAGAAGTATTACGGGCTGCTGCGCGTGGAGAGCGTCAACGGCCTTGATCCTGAAGTGGCCCGCAACAGGGTCAACTTCGACGATCTGACCCCGATCTATCCCAATGAGCGCCTGAACCTGGAGACGACGCGCGCCGAGATGACCGGGCGCATCATGGACATCATCTGCCCCATCGGCAAAGGCCAGCGCGGCATGATCGTTGCCCAGCCCAAGGCCGGCAAGACCACCATCCTCAAGACCATCGCCAACTCCATTGCCATCAACCATCCGGACTGTGTGCTGATCGTGCTCCTGATTGACGAGCGCCCGGAAGAGGTCACCGACATCCGCCGCTTCGTGAAGGGCGAAGTCATCAGCTCCACCTTCGACGAGACGCCGGAAAACCACATGCGCGTGGCGGAGATGGTTCTGGAGCAGGCCAAGCGGCTGGCGGAGAGCAAGAGGGACGTCGTGGTCCTGATGGACAGCCTGACCCGCTACACGCGCGCCTCCAACCTGACGGTCAACCCGAGTGGGCGCACGCTCTCCGGCGGCCTCGATCCGGCGGCCCTCTACCGCCCGAAACGTTTCTTCGGCGCAGCCCGTAACATAGAAGAAGGGGGCAGCCTGACCATCCTGGCGACCGCGCTGGTAGAGACCGGCAGCCGCATGGACGACCTGATCTTCGAGGAGTTCAAAGGCACCGGCAACATGGAGGTCGAGCTGGACCGCAGCCTGGCGGAAAAGCGCATCTTCCCGGCCATCTCCCTCAAATCGAGCACGCGCCACGACGAGCTGCTCTACGACGAAGAGACGTTCAAGCAGATCGTCAAGCTGCGCCGGCTCCTGCACGGCCTGGACCCTCTTGAAGCCACCGAGCTTTTGAAGGACCGCCTGCAGCACACAAAATCCAACAAGGAATTTCTCGTGATGGTGGAGAAGACCATTAAAGGAGATGGCGACTAGGCGGCGCTGGCCCCGCTTCTGGCACACAGAGGCTGGCATCCGCCGCCGCAAGGCCGATCCGACTGGCGACGCCGGCAGTAAGAAAACGGAGGCAAGAAGTGGGCAACGACTTTAGAGACCTGTTTGGGGACTGGCGACCGGACGACACACCCCCGGAGCCGGAAAATCGGGCGCAGCGCCCATTGAACGAGAAAGAGGTCAAAGTCGTCAATGTCTGGGAGGGCATTCTGGAACCCCAGGGCCTGTTCGGGGGAACGGAGACCAGGCAGACCTACTTCATCCAGTTGCGGGACAATCAAGGGCGTGAGTTTCGCATTTTTGTCCTGCGGGACATGGCGCTCTCTATCTCCCTCGCGCTTGAGAACGAAAACCCCGACCGCCCGTTCACGCACGATCTGATGAAAACGATCCTGGAGCGCATAGGCGCCACGATCGAGCGTGTGACCATTGATGATCTCTGGCAGGACACTTTCTATGCGAAGGTGACGATCACACATAACGGCCAGGCACTGGAAGTGGACGCGCGTCCCAGCGATGCCATTGCGCTGGCCCTGCGCTTCCATGCGCCGATCTACGTGGCGGAGTACGTCCTGGAAGCTGCCCAGCACGAGTCATGATTTAGCCGATGCGAGCCTACTACAAAGGAGTAGCTTGCTGCAAAAGGAAGCTTTGGTACCAACAGCGGCATGAAAAGAGTCTATCTCCCCAACTCGCTTTGATTACATAACTGGTATTA
>DATGIG010000405.1:0-4540 GCA_035295825.1 Chthonomonadaceae bacterium
AACAGCCCCACCACCATCTCCAGCGAGCGCTCCACATACAGCCCCACCAGCGTCTCCGAACCCACACCACGCTTCCGCAAGGCGTGCGCCACCTGGTTGGCTCGCCGGTTCAGTTCTCCATAGCTCAGCACCTGATCCCCATACGCCACGGCAACCGCATCCGGAGCGCGCTCCACTTGCTGCTCAAACAGTTCGTGGATGCACAACCCCTCCACTCCGGAAACGGCTGTGTTGGCGTTGAACTCCACCAACAACTGATGGCGCTCTCGCTCGGTCAGCAGAGGCAGGGCGGAGATCTTGCGGCGCGGGTCGGCGACGATGCCTTGGAGGAGAGTATCATAGTGCCCCAATAGGCGCAGCATCCGCTCCTCGGAGAAGAGGTCGGTGTTGTACTCCAGCCACATCTGGAGTTGGCCTTGATCCTCCATCGCCACCAGCGTCAGGTCGAACTTGGAACTCACGACTTCCGCTTCCACTATGTCCGCCTGCATGCCAGGCGCTTGCATACGGCTATGAGGCGCGTTCTGTAGGATGAACATCACCTGGAAGATCGGAGAATGACTGAGGCTACGAGGCAGTTGCAACTCCTCCACCAGCTTCTCGAATGGCAGATCCTGGTGGGCATACGCACCCAGCGCCGCTTCCCGAACTCGCCCCAGCAGTTCGCTAAAGCTCGGATCGCCCGATAGGTCGCCCCTCAGCGCGAGCGTGTTGGCGAAGAAGCCGATCAGCCCCTCAAGCTCTCTGCGCTTTCGATTGGCGATAGGAGTGCCGACGACGATTTCCTCCTGACCCGAATAGCGCGACAGCAATGCCTGGAACGCCGCCAGTAGCGTCATGAAGACGGTCGCACCCGCGCGTTGTCCCAACTGCTTTACGGCTTGAGTAAGCTCTGCGGAGAGTGGGTAGTTCAGGCGAGCGCCCTGGAAGGTCTGCATAGGAGGCCGTGGCCGATCCATCGGCAACTCCAACAGAGCCGGAACCCCTTGAAGATGCTGCCTCCAGTACGCAACCTGATCCTCCAGAACCTTCCCGCTCAACCACTCTCGCTGCCACATTGCATAGTCCGCATACTGAACTTCCAATTCCGGCAACGGAGAGGACTGACCCGAGGAGAACGCCGCATAGAGAGCCATCAACTCTTTCGTCAGCACTCCCAACGACCAGCCATCCGAGACGATGTGGTGCATCGAGAGCACCAGGATGTGCTCCTCCGCTCCCAGCTTCAACAGCAGCGCACGGAACAGAGGACCACCCTCCAGATCGAACGCACGCCACACCTCCGCATTCAGACGACGCTGTGCCTCCCGCTCTCGATCCGAAGCACTCCCTCCACGCACCGCCTCGACCTGCAAGCCATCAAAGCCAGTCCCGATCACCTGGACCGGTTCGTCCTCAGCAGCTCTAAAGGTCGTCCGCAATGCTTCATGCCTGCGCACGATCTCAGCCAGGCTCTGCTGCAGAGCCGAGACGTTGAGAGTGCCGGTCAATCGGAGGATGCAGGGGATGTTGTAGACATTGCTGCCCGGTTCCAACTGATCCAGGAACCACAGCCGTTGCTGCGAGAACGACAGCGGCATCGGACCAGTGCGAGAAACAGGAACCAGTGCAGGTGTCGAAGCGCTCTCCTCGCCCTGTGTCAGTGTGAGGCGTTCTGCGAGTTCTGCGATGGTGGGGGCTTCAAAGAGGGCACGGACGGGCAGTTCGGTCTGGAAGGTGGTGCGGATGCGCGAGATGACCTGAGTAGCCAGGAGGGAGTGTCCACCCAGTTCGAAGAAGTTGGCGTGGATGCCGATGCGTTCGAGGTTGAGCACCTCGCTCCAGATCTGGGCCATGCCCTCCTCGATGGGATTGCGAGGTGCGACATAGGTCTCTTCGCGGCTCTCAGCGTCGGGTGCAGGCAGCGCCTTGCGATCTACCTTGCCGTTAGTGTTCAAAGGCAGGGCGTCCAGCAATACGAACGCTGAGGGAACCATATAGCCAGGCAACCGATCCTTCAGGTGCTCCCGCAATGCGCTCACGCTTACCGCACCATCACTGCCGACCACATAGGCCACGAGCCGCTTATCGCCTGCCACATCCTCACGCGCCAGCACCACCGCCTCAGCGAGGGAAGGATACTCGCGAAGGGCGCTCTCGATCTCACCCAGTTCGATACGGAAGCCCCGGATCTTCACCTGATGGTCTATCCGGCCCAGGAACTCCAGGTTGCCGTCGGGCAGGTAGCGGCACAGATCGCCGGTGCGGTACAACCGCGCTCCCGGCTCGCTGCTGAAGGGATCGGGCACGAACTTCTCTGCCGTCAGGTCCGCGCGGTTCAGGTAGCCCCGCGCCAATCCGGCCCCTCCGATATACAACTCTCCGGGCACACCCAGAGGAGCCGGATGCATATGTGCATCCAGCACAAATAGATGCGTGTTCGCTATCGGACGCCCGATGGGGATTGAACCGCTCAGAGCGACCCCGGAAGGAACTTCATAGATACAACAGCCCACGACTGTCTCGGTAGGGCCATACTCATTGATCAACCGGACCCCAGGCGCATGCGTCCGCCAGAAGGCAAGGTGATCGGCGGTCAGCGCCTCGCCGCCGATGACCAGCGTGCGGGCGCTCTCCCCAACCACTTCCGCCGGAAGCATCTGGCTGAGAAGCTCTACATGCGCCGGGGTGAGTTTTACCAGGCTAAATGCAGACCGCGCTGCCAACGCCGCGCCCAACTGCTCCACGGCGTGGTCTTCGGGCAGGAGGGTGACTGTCCGCCCTGCCAGAAGGGGCGTATATAGACTGGTAATGGTGAGGTCGAAACCGAGTGGCGAGTGGACCGGCGCTCCTGCTCCCTCGTCCACGGCGTAGGCGTCCACGGCCCAGCGCAAATAGTTGACTAACCCGTGGTGATCCAGAAGGACCCCCTTGGGCCTGCCGGTACTTCCGGATGTGTAGATCACATAGGCCAGGTTGCGAGGCGTAATCCTATAGCCGGGGTTGGAAGTCCCTTGCTCCTCAAAGCGCTCCTGGTCCAAAAGGATCCGCTCGGATCCCAGTCCCTCTATGCGCTGGGCAAGATGACTTTGGGTCAGCACAAGGCGCACGGAGGCATCTTCCAGCATGAAGGCGACGCGCTCCTGCGGGTATTCGGGATCGAGGGGGAGATACGCTCCTCCTGCCTTCAACACCCCCAACAACCCGACTACCATCTCCAACGAGCGTTCTACATACAAACCCACCAGGGTCTCTGCGCCGACACCACGCTTTCGGAGCGCACGCGCTAGCCGATTGGCCTGCTCGTTGAGTTCTCGATAGGTGAGTTGTCGGTCTCCAAAACGGAGGGCGATGGCATCCGGAGTACGCTCCACCTGCGCTTCGAACAGGGTGTGGATACATACGTCCTCACCGGACGCTACGGAGGTAGCATTGAACTCCACTACCAACTGGCGGCGCTCCGCCTCGGTCAGCAGCGGCAGATGCGAGAGCTTCTGCATGGGGTCTGCGACGATGCCTTCCAACAATCGCTCGTAGTGCCCGAGCAGGCGCAGCATCCGCTCCTCGGAGAAGAGGTCGGTATTGTACTCCAGCCACACCTGAAGCTGCCCCTGATCCTCCATCGCCACCAGCGTCAGGTCGAACTTGGAGTTTGCTCCCTCCGCTTCCACGCCTTCAACCCGAAGCCCGGGCATTTGCAGGTTGCCATAGGGAGCATACTGGAGGATGAACATCACCTGGAAAATGGGGGAGTGGCTGAGGCTGCGAGGCAGTTGCAGCTCCTCCACCAACTTCTCGAACGGCAGATCCTGGTGGGCATACGCACCCAGCGCCGCCTCTCGAACCCGGCCCAGCAACTCGCGAAAGCTCGGATCGCCGGATAGGTCGCCCCTCAGCGCGAGCGTGTTGGCGAAGAAGCCGATCAGCCCCTCCATCTCCTGCTGAGTGCGATTGGCGATGGGAGTGCCGACGACAATATCTTCCTGCCCCGAGTAGCGCGACAACAACACCTGGAACGCCGCCAGCAAACTCATGAACAGCGTCACACCTTCTGTCTGGCACACACCCTTGAGCTGATCCAGCAGCTCCGAGGAGAGCTTTACCTGTCGGATCGCTCCTGCAAACGTCTGCATGGGCGGACGGGGACGATCCATCGGCAACTCCAGCAGCGCCGGAGCGCCCTGCAAGTGCTGCCTCCAGTACGCAACCTGATCCTCCAGCACCTTCCCACGCAACCACTCTCGCTGCCACACCGCATAGTCCGCATACTGAACTTCCAACTCCGGCAACGGAGAGGATTGACCAGAGGAGAAAGCGGCATACAGAACAGTCAATTCCTGCGTCAGCACACCCAGCGACCAGCCATCCGAGACGATGTGGTGCATCGAGAGCACCAGGATGTACTCCTCCGCTCCCAGCTTCAGCAGCAACGCACGGAACAGAGGACCACCCTCTAGATCGAAGGGGCGCTGCGCCGCCTCATTGAGCAGGCGTCCGGCTTCCTGTTGGCGCTCCGGTTCTGCCGCCTGGCTTAGATCCACCACAGGCAGCGGCAAGGCAG
>DATGIG010000406.1:0-21918 GCA_035295825.1 Chthonomonadaceae bacterium
GCCGTTCTGCGCGTCGGTGCGCGACGCTATGTGCGGCTGCAGGCAGAGACGGATTGAAGATGGAGATAAGCCAGAGCGCCAGGAGTCTCGCCCTCATCGAACGCGCGGACTTGCAGCAACTGCTCGAAGCGCTGCAGAACCGAGGGTATCAGACTATCGGCCCGGTCGCTCGGGACGGCGCGATTGTCTACGATACCCTCGCCTCGATAGAGGATCTGCCGGCGGGCTGGACGGATGAGCAGGAGCCGGGCCGCTACCGACTGAAGCGCCGGGAGGACCGGAAACTGTTCGGTTATGTCGTCGGTCCCCACTCATGGAAGCGCTTCCTCCACCCTTCCGCCATCCGACTGTGGCAGGCAAAACGCGATGCCGATGGCCTCCGCCTGATCCCCAACGCGGAACCTGCACCTCGATACGCCTTTCTGGGTGTGCGTGCCTGTGAACTCCGAGCCATCGCGGTCCAGGACCGGGTCTTTCTGAGCCGCAAGTTCCAGGAACCGATTTATGCCCAACGTCGCGCTAACACCTTTATCGTCGCCATCAACTGCGGCCAGGCGGGCGGGACCTGTTTCTGCGTCTCGATGCACTCCGGCCCGCAGGCCAAGGAAGGTTTTGATCTCGCCCTCACGGAAGTGCTGGAGGGGAGCCGCCACTACTTCGTCACCGAAATCGGCTCCCCGCAGGGCGCGGAGGTCCTGGCGCAGATCCCCCATCGTGAGGCGACCCCTGATGAGCAAGCCGCAGCGGAACGAGAGATCGCGAACGCGAACGCCCAGATGGGCCGCACCATGGAGGCTGACGGCCTGCAAGCGCTGCTCCGCCGCAACATTGAGCATCCCCAATGGGACAAGGTCGCGGAGCGCTGCCTGAACTGCGGTAACTGTACGATGGTCTGCCCCACCTGCTTCTGCACCACGGTCGAAGATACGACCGATCTCACCGGCGAAACGGCGGAGCGCTGGCGGCATTGGGACTCCTGCTTTACCCTGGACTTCTCCTATATCCACGGCGGCAATGCCCGGTCCAATCCGGCAGCCCGCTACCGGCAATGGATCACGCATAAGCTGGGAACCTGGCACGACCAGTTCGGGGAATCCGGCTGCGTAGGATGCGGGCGCTGCATCACCTGGTGCCCCGTGGGAATAGACATTACCGAAGAGATTGCAGCCCTGCGCCGGAGCGAATCCGCTTCTAAGGAGCGTACCGATGGAGAATCTTGAGCGTTATCTTGCCGAACACCCCTTTTTCCGCGACCTGCCCCCGCGCTACCTGCCCCTCATCGTCGGATGTGCATCCAATGTCTACTTCGATCCCGGCGAGTTCCTCTTTCGCGAAGGTCAGGAGGCCAACGCCTTCTATCTGATCCGGCACGGCCAGGTGGCTCTGGAGATCAATAGTCCCTCCCGTGGCCCCATCATCATCCAGATGTTGAACGAGGGTGAGGTGGCCGGCTTCTCCTGGCTCATCCCGCCCTATCTCTGGCGTTTTGACGCCCGTGCGACCGGCCTGGTGCGCGCCACAGCGCTGGATGGCAGATGCCTGCGCGCCAAGTGTGAGGCGGATCACGATCTGGGATACGAACTGCTCAAGCGCTTCTCGACGATCCTCGAAGAGCGTCTCCAATCCACAAGGTTACAGTTGCTCGATGTCTACTCTAACCCCTCCTGAATACCCGGCGGCCGTCCTCCCGTCGGACCCGATGCTGCCCCGCCCGTTCCGCATATTGCGCGCACGGGCGGAGAATGCCGACACCTTTACACTGGAACTAGAACCGGCAGACCGTGGGCCGGCCCTCACCTTCGCGCCCGGACAGTTCACCATGCTCTATATATTCGGCGTGGGCGAGGTCCCGATCTCCATCAGCGGCGATCCCTCTCGACCTCAGACACTGGTGCATACGGTCCGCGCCGTGGGAGCGGTCACACGGGCGATGCGCCAACTAAAACCCGGCGATATGCTGGGCGTACGCGGCCCTTTTGGCGCCGCCTGGCCGATGGAGGCGGCAGCCGGCAACGATGTCCTGCTCATCGCGGGTGGTATCGGTCTGGCCCCCCTCCGCCCGGCCCTCTACTCCCTTCTAGCCCAGCGCGACCGGTACGGCAAGATCGCGCTGCTGATCGGAGCGCGTAGCCCGGAGGACCTGATCTTCCGGAAAGAGCTGGAAAAGTGGCGTTCCCATCTGGACCTGGACGTCCTGGTGACGGTAGATCACGCCACCGGAGCCTGGCGCGGCAATGTCGGCGTCGTCACCACGCTCATCGGGCGGGCGGCATTCGATCCCATGCATCTTACGGCGATGCTCTGCGGACCCGAGATCATGATGCGCTTTACCGTGCAGGAGCTATTCAAGCGTGAGGTACCGGCAGCGAGCCTCTATCTCTCCATGGAGCGGAATATGAAGTGCGCCCTCGGCTTCTGCGGTCACTGTCAGTGGGGGCCGGAGTTTATCTGCCTGGATGGTCCGGTCTTCCGCTACGACCGGCTGGCGCCTCTCTTCGGAAAGCGTGAGGTGTAGTCATGCCCGTCAAAACCAATCCGAAAGTAATCCGGCCGAAAGTGGCCGTGTGGAAGTTCTCCTCCTGCGATGGCTGCCAGCTCAGCCTCCTCGATTGTGAGGACGAACTGCTCGCAGTCGCCGGGGCAGTCGAGATCGCCAACTTCCCGGAGGCGTCCCGTGCCGTCATCAAGGGGCCGTACGACATCTCTCTGGTGGAGGGCTCCATTACCACCCCTCACGACGCGGAGCGCATCCGGAGCGTGCGCCAGGAATCCCGTTTCCTCGTGACCATCGGGGCCTGTGCGACCGCAGGCGGCATCCAGGCGCTGCGTAACTTCCAGAATGTCGAGGAGTTTATCTCTCTGGTGTATGCCACTCCCGCCTACATTCAGACGCTCGCCACTTCGACGGCCATCACCGACCATGTGCGCGTGGACTTCGAGTTGCGCGGCTGCCCGATCAACAAGGAGCAACTCATCGAGGTCCTGAGCGCTCTGTTGAACCACCGCAAGCCCAATATCTCTTCGGCCAGCGTCTGCATGGAGTGCAAGCGGGCCGGCAATATCTGCGTCATGGTCACGCACGGCGCGCCCTGCCTCGGCCCGGTCACCCACGCCGGCTGCGGCGCGCTCTGCCCTACCTACAATCGGGCCTGTTTCGGCTGCTATGGTCCGAAAGAGACGCCCAACATGGCCTCTATCAGCAGTTGGCTCCGCGTGCAGCAATGCGTCACGTCGCCGAACCTGATCCGACTGTTCCGCACCTTCAACGCCAATGCCGAACCGTTCCGCAAAGAGAGCGAGGCCCATGAAGAGTAAGACGATCAAGGTGGACTACCTGGCCCGCGTCGAGGGTGAAGGGGCGCTCTCGATTCGTCTCAAAGCGGGCCGCGTGGAGGAGGTGTACTTTAAGATCTTCGAGCCGCCGCGCTTCTTCGAGGCGTTCCTGCGGGGCCGGACCTATACCGAGCCGCCGGATATTACGGCGCGTATCTGCGGTATCTGTCCCGTGGCCTACCAGATGAGTGCAGTCCATGCTATCGAAGACGCTTGCGGCGTCCGGGTGGAGGGTCCGCTGCGCACCCTGCGTCGCCTGCTCTACTGCGGAGAGTGGATCGAGAGCCATGTTCTGCACATCTACATGCTCCACGCCCCCGATTTTCTAGGCTACGAAGACGCCATCCGAATGGCGAAGGACCATCCGGAGGTCGTTCAGCGCGGCCTACAGTTGAAGAAAGCCGGAAACGAGATCGTTAAGCTGCTTGGCGGGCGGGAGATCCATCCTATCAACGTGCGGGTCGGCGGGTTCTACAAGGTCCCGGCGAAACGGGACTTTGCGCCGCTGGCGGAGAGGCTGAAGTGGGCGGCGGATGCCGCCGAGGAGACGGTCCGCTGGGCCTCGACCTTCCCGTTTCCCGACTTTGAACAGGACTACACATTCGTCAGCCTCCACCATCCGGACGAGTATCCCTTCAACGAGGGTCGGCTCATCTCCAATCGTGGGTTGGAGATTGTGGCTGCGGAATACGAAGCCCACTTTATCGAGGAGCATGTCGCGCATTCGAACGCGCTCCACTCCGTGATGAAGGAGGGAGGAGCGTACTTTGTGGGGCCGATGGCGCGGTACAGCCTGTGCTATGACCAACTCTTACCACGCGCCAAGGAAGCGGCCCGCGCCGCCGGATTAGGCCCTATCTGCCGTAATCCATTCCGGAGCATTCTGGTAAGGGGCGTAGAGACCCTGCAAGCCTGCGAAGAGGCGCTGCGGATCATTGAAAACTACGAGATGCCGGACACTCCCGCCGTGGAGGTCCCGCCGCATGCCGGAACGGGTTACGCCTGCACGGAAGCGCCGCGAGGGACGCTCTATCATCGGTATACCCTGGACGACGCCGGCATCCTCCTCAATGCGAAGATCGTCCCGCCGACCTCGCAGAACCAGAAGACCATTGAGAACGACCTGCGGGAGTTTGTGCCGCGCCATCTGCACCTTTCGGACGAGGCGCTGACCTGGCAGTGCGAGCAAGCCATCCGCAACTACGATCCCTGTATCTCCTGCGCCACGCACTTCCTGAAACTGGATATCGAGCGCGCATGAGCAAAGCGCTGCTGATTGGCGTTGGAAACGCCTTCCGGCACGACGATGGAGTCGGGCTATGGGTCGTGCAAGAGATCCGGAAACGTAATATTCCGAACCTGACCGTTCTGGAATCGTCCGGCGATGGAGCGGAACTGCTGGACGCCTGGCAGGAGGCCGATACGGTCGTCCTTGTGGACGCCACCCAGTCAGGCTCAGCCCCAGGAACGCTACACCGACTAAACGCAAGGGAGCAACCGCTTCCGGCCTACCTCGCTCCCCGCTCCTCCAGCCATCTCTTCAGCATCGCCGAGGCCATCCGGATGGGCGCAATTCTGAATCAGCTTCCACGCTGTCTGCTTCTCTTTGGCATCGAAGGCAGAGACTTCTCGCCAGGCTGTGGTCTCTCTTCGGTAGTCCAACAGACCGCCCAGGAACTGGTTCTCACGCTCTGTACGGACTTACCCGCTCTGATTAGCCGGTAAAAGTTGTAGGAAACCGGCGCGTAGCTCCAAGCAGGGAATCGCGTCGGTCGTCGCGAATTGTGTTGTCGCTGCAGTAAGCGCCGTTTCAACCGGCGCAGGCAAAAGGAGTTATCATGCGACGACGAAGGAGATACGCGCTTTTAGTCAGCCTCTGTTTGCTGCTGACCGGCTGTGGGCTAGGCGACGTGAGCAACCTGCTTGGTGGAAACGACCCCCTGACTACGCTGGTCAGTCTGGTGATCTTATGGCAGACACGCTCACGGGACATCAGCGCTCCCGCATCTGCCCTCTCCGCTACCCTGACGCTTCCGGGCGCAAAACAGGGAGGAGGCGATTTCACCTTCACCTTCGACCGGGACGCGAACCTGGCGGCTCACTCCCAGACCTATCTCTCGACGTCTCCCGCATTGGCGGGAACCTGGAACGCCACCGTCACCTTCTACGCGAATACGGGCGGTCAGGGAGCGGTCGTAGGTGTGGCGAACAAGCAGGTGACCTTAAGCGCCACCAGCAATAGCCTGGGCGACATCGCCACCACGGGCGCCATCGCCTCGGTGACCATCCCTGCGGGGCAACAGGCTGTCCTCGGGCAGGCAAAAGACCTGCAGTTCACCGCCCTGGATTCCAATGGCAACCCCGTAGCCGTATCTCCCGGTTCGGCGGTATGGACCGTGGTCAGCGGCGGGAATAATCTTCAAGTGACATCGAACGGCCAGTTGCTTGGCCTGGCGCTGGGACAGGCTACCGTTACCGTAATGGTGGATGGCAAGACCAGCCCAACCACTGCAGTGACCGTCGCCGCAGCGGTCGCTTCGGGATAGTAAAACGGTTACAATGAACGAAAGATAGGAGCGGCCGAGTGAAGGCGATTGTGTTGGTATCGGGCGGTATGGATTCATGCGTGACGACGGCGATTGCCGCCGCCGAAGGGCTGGAACTCTCCCTGCTGCATGTCAACTACGGACAGCGCACGGAGCGACGCGAGCTCATGGCTTTTCAGAACATCGCCGCCCACTATGGCGTCCCGGAGACGCAGCGGCTCGTCGTCTCCATCGCGCACCTGGAGGCGATCGGGGGCAGCAGCCTCACCGACGCCTCCATCCCCGTCTCCGCCGCCGACCTGGACAATACCGAGATCCCGACCTCCTATGTCCCCTTCCGCAATGCGCACTTGCTCAGCATCGCCGTCTCCTGGGCGGAGGTCCTCGGGGCAAAGCGACTCTATATCGGCGCAGTCTATGAGGACAGCAGCGGCTATCCGGATTGCCGGCCCGAATACTATGCGGCTTTCAACGAAGTCATTCGCATCGGCACGGCGGCGGGGGACATTCGCATCGAGACGCCGATCATCCAGAATACCAAGGAGCAGATCATCCAAAAAGGGCTGGAACTGAACGCGCCGCTACACCTCTCCTGGAGCTGCTACCAGCGTGAAGACGTGGCCTGCGGCGTCTGCGACAGTTGCGCCCTGCGTCTGCGCGGCTTCCAGCGCGCGGGCGAAGAAGACCCGATCCCCTACGCCGTCCGCCCCAACTACGCTTAACAGCGAGAACCCAGAAAAACAGAAAGCAGGAAACCAAGAAACCAGGAAGAACAACATTTTCCCACCGTCACGGAGACACCATCGGTGGTGTATTTTTCCTGGATTCCTGTCTTCCTGGGTTCCTGCTTTAGTTTTCCTCGCCTCTATAGATGCAGCCGGAGGTGCAGGTTTCCCACAGGGTGATCTGTTTGAGGGAGGGCAAGAGGGGCTTGAGGCGTTGCCAGATCCAGCGGGCGAGGTTCTCGCTCGTGGGATTTTCCAGCCCGGCGATCTCGTTCAGATAGTAGTGATCGAGCTGCTCGTAGATCGGGCGAAACGCTGTCTGAATATCGGCGAAATCCATCACCCAGCCCGTCTCTGCCCCGACCGAACCCTGAACGTGGATCCCCACACGGAACGAGTGACCGTGCAACCGGGCGCACTTATGTCCTGACGGAACGTTGGGCAGGCGGTGCGCCGCTTCAAATGTGAACTCCTTGAAAATCTCCATCCCTTGGCCTCCAACTAGATTCTACACTATTCCTGGTCTCCTCCTCATCCTGATGCCCCAAAACCCGCATAATCCGCCATTTCGCGGATGGATCTTCCTGCCTTCCAAGTTATAATGGGCGCGTGGAGCCATTACAAAGATGTCCCTGGTTCCCATTCATCTTTCGCCCGGCGTCTTCCGCTTGGGCGGATCGGTCCCTGCTTCCGGGCAAGCGATGGTAAGGAGCGCTGAGGTGGATAATCAGAGTGAGAGCATGGGAATTGCCGTACAGGATCGCCCATCCAAACCGGGCGAACCACCCCCCTTCCGGCAGGCAGAGCCCGCCGAACCCCAGTCAGGCAGCCATACGCGGATGGGCCTGCTGATTGCTGTTTTTCTACTGCTCGCCGTGGCAGGCGCGGTCGCCTATAGCCGCTGGCGCATCCAGATGGCCTGGCCGGCAGGATTGATCCAGGTGAATGGGCGGATGGAGGGAGATCAGGTCACCATTTCCAGCAAACTGGCTGGCCGGATCGAGCATCTCTTTGCACGGGAAGGCGACACGGTCGCCAATGGACAGGTCCTCGTACAGCTCGACACCTCCCAGACACGTGACCAGCTTGCGCAGGCGCAGGCGAACCTTCAGATGGCGATTGCCCAGGCGCAGGGAGCCGATACCAACGTCTCCCTTACGGCTGCGACGACGAACGCCCAGTTGGTACAGACGCAGGGCGTGGTCAGTCAGGCGGAGAGCGGCATCTCCGGTGCGAAAGCCGACCTGGAGCGCGCCGAAGCCACCGTGGTCTATGCGATCGCCATGGTGCATAGCGCCGAAGCGAATGTCAGCACCGCGCAGGCGGCTCTGGAAGCGGCGCTGTCAGGTAAGCCAAAAGCGGAGGCGGGGCTCGCCTCCGCACAGGCGCAGGTGGTGACCGCTCAGGCCAATGTCCGAGCCGCACAGGCGACGACCCTTGCTGCACAGGCGACCTACGACCGGGCTGCCCACGATGCGAGCCGGATGTCTCAACTCTTCCGCGATAACGCCATCAGCGCGCAGGCTATGGATCAGGCTACCCTCGCGGCGAAAGCGGCGAAAGCCCAGGTCGAGAGCGCCCGCCAGCAGGCGGAGGCGGCGGAGGCGGTCGTCACTGCGCGCCAATCCGATGTTGAATCTCAGCGCCAGCAGGTGGAGGCGGCGGAGGCGGCTATCGCGCAGGCCAAGGCGCAGAAGATGGCGGCGCAGCAGCAGGTCGCCGCCGCAAATGCCGACAAGCAGCAGATGGCAGCGCAGGTTCGTGCCGCACAGGAGGCGATCCATGCGGCGCAGGCGAAGCGGGAACAGGCGCTGGGCGATCTGGCGAAAGCCCGCACTGCTCCTCAGCAGGTGGACATCAGCCGCACCGGCCATTCGCAAGCGAAGGCGCATATCCAGCAGGCCCGCGCCGCCGTCCAGGAGTTGGAGAGCGTGCTTAAGGATTTCTCGCTGGTCTCCCCCATCTCCGGTACGGTAACCACCCGTATGCGCGATGGGGGTGAGGTCGTCTCACCTGGCACGCCGGTGCTGGACCTCGTGGACCTCGATAGGCTCTATCTCAAAGCCTATGTGCCAGAGAACCAGATCGGCAAACTCCGCCTCGGCCTGCCCGCGCGGATCTATGTGGACGCCTTTCCCAACACCCCCTTCGACGCCACCGTCGGCTATATCGCCTCTACTGCCGAGTTCACCCCCAAGGAGGTTCAGAGCCCTGATGAGCGGGTAAAGCAGGTCTATGCGATCAAACTGTATCTCAAGGCCAATCCGGAGCACCGCCTGCCCCCCGGCATGGTCGCCGACGCGGTCATTCAGTGGAAGGAGGGGGAGAAGTGGCAGAAGCCGCGCTGGTAAGCGCTCCCACTCAAGCCCCTATCGTCCGTGTGACCGGCTTTGTCAAACGCTATGGAGCTACGGTCGCCGTGGCGCAGTGCGATCTGGACCTCCGTGCCGGGGAGATCTATGGCCTCCTTGGCCCGGATGGAGCCGGTAAGAGCAGCCTGATGAAGGCGATTGCAGGGGTTCTCACCTTCGATGCCGGCAGCGTAGAGGTGTTTGGGGTCCAGGTCCACTCCGAGCGGAGCGCCGAACGCATCAAGGGCAGACTGGGGTTCATGCCGCAGGGGCTGGGCTTGAACCTCTCCCCCGACCTCTCTATCGAGGAGAACATCGATTTCTTTGCGCAGGCGCGGCTGGTACCGAAAGCGGCGCTGGCGGAGCGTAAAGCCCGACTGCTCCGTATGACGCGCCTGGAGGCCTTCCGGGATCGCCCCATGCGGAACCTCTCCGGGGGCATGAAGCAGAAATTGGGCCTGGTATGCACCCTGATCCATGAGCCGGAGCTGATCCTCCTGGATGAGCCCACCACAGGCGTAGACCCGGTGACCCGCCGGGACTTCTGGACGATCCTGGGGGAACTCATCCGGGATCGCGGTATCACCGCCCTGGTCTCCATATCCTATATGGATGAGGCGACGCGCTTTAACCGCGCCTCTCTCCTCTTCGAGGGTCGCGTTGTCGCCCAGGGAACGCCGGAAGCGCTTCAAGCGTGCGTACCCGGAACCCTGGTCGCCCTGAAGACGGAGCGGCAGATCGAGGCCATCGCACGACTACGCGCCGAATACGCCCAGGTGGAAGCGCGCGGCCCATGGGTGCGTGTCTTTGCCGAGGAGCAGGAGCCGATGCAGGCCCTGGCTGCGGCGGAGCGACTGCTGCCAGGTTTCGCCCTCACGGAGCAGCGCACGCTGCCTCCGGAGCTCGACGATGTGTTTGTAGCGCTACTGCGGAGACAGGGGCTGATCCGGGAGCAGCGCCCCTCGCCCTCTACGCCGCGCACGGCTCCGGCGCAATCCCTACCACTGGCGAGCGAAGCCCTTGTCGCACCGGCGGGGGCAGCTTTTTCCGCCCCTGGCGAGAGCGTCGTGCTGCCGCAGATCGCCATCGAGGCGCGCGATTTGGTACGCGATTTCGGCAAATTCCGCGCCGTGGATCGTGTGAGTTTTCAGGTGCGGCAGGGGGAGATCTTCGGCCTTCTGGGCGCAAACGGTGCGGGCAAGACCACGGTGATCAAAATGCTGACCGGCATTATCCCGCTGACTTCCGGCGAAGGGCGCGTCGCAGGGGCGGACATGCGCCGGGCAGGACGGGAGATCAAGGCGCGCATAGGCTATATGTCCCAGGCATTCTCGCTCTATCGCGACCTGCAGGTCATCGAGAACATCCGGCTCTATGCCGGTATCTATGGCCTTTCCCCCTCTCAATCGCGGCAGCGCGTAGCCTGGATTATAGAGATGGCCGGCCTGGCGGGCCACGAAAAAGACCGTGCCGAGAGCCTGCCGATGGGGGTCCGGCAGCGCCTTGCGTTGGGCTGCGCCCTCGTCCATAAGCCCCGGATCCTCTTTCTGGATGAGCCCACGTCCGGAGTGGACCCGGTCGGGCGGCGTCAGTTCTGGGACATTCTCTTTCGCCTCTCACGGGAGGATGAGGTGGCGATCCTGGTCACCACGCACCACATGAGCGAGGCTGAGCGTTGCGACCATCTGGTGCTGATGTTCGATGGTCGGGTCATCGCCGACGCCTCGCCCCAGCGGCTGGAACAGGAAGTGGAAGCGAAGGCCGGTCGCCTGCTGGATCTGTCTATGGATCAGCCCGGCGCAGCCCTGACTCTGCTTCAGCAAAACGGTTTCCCGGAGGCGGCCCTCTTCGGAAGCCACCTCCATGTCCTCTCCCGCGATCCGGAAGCCGATGCGCTGCGTATCCGCACCCTGCTGAAGGCCTCCGATATTACTCTGCTCGCGGCTTCCCCGATCCCGCTCACCATGGAGGACGTCTTTGTCTACCGTGTCACCGCACTGGAGCGCACCACGCAGAGTATATATACAGGAGCGGCGCGATGAATGTCCAACGATTACTTGCCGTCGCCTACAAAGAGCTGCGCGAGGTAGTGCGGGACCGCATCTCCTTCCTCCTCACTTTCCTGATGCCTCCTATGATGATGCTGGTGTTCGGGTATGGGATGAGCCAGGATGTGGAGCATGTCCCCTTTGTCATCATCGATTATGACCGCACCGCGCTGAGCCGTGACTACGCCTACCACTATATCTCCTCGCGGTACTTTGCGTTTCAGGGCTACGCCGAGAACGAACGGTCGGCGGAGCGCCTGATGGCGCATGGCGACATTCGAGTGATCCTGATTATTCCGGAGCGCTTTCAAGAGCGGCTGCTGGCGGGGCGCTCTACGCAGATACAGAGCCTGCTGGACGGGACCTTTACGGTTCCTGTCCGAACGATCCGGGGCTATATCCAGGCCATCAGCTCGGAGGCGAGCGGAGAGATGCAGGCAGCGTATGTGGCGCAACACGCGGGGATCCCCGTAGAACAGGTGAAGCGGCAGGCGCAGCCGCTCAATATCGCCGTACGCTATCTGTATAACCAGGAGATGCGCAATACCTGGACGGTCGCGCCTCTGCTCCTGATGATGATCCTGATCTGGACGACCCCGCTCCTCATGGCTCTGAGCGTCGTGCGCGAGAAGGAGACCGGCTCCATCTACAACATGTATGCTTCCACCGTCAGCCGGGCGGAGTATCTGGTGGGCAAGCTGCTGCCTAACATCGGGTTCAGCAGCATCAACGTGGTCCTGCTCTACCTGCTTGCGACCGTCTACTATGGCGCGCCCTTCAAGGGGAGCTTGCCGGCCTTTGCGCTGGTGTCTCTGCTGTATGTGGTCGCGCTCAGCAGTCTGGGGCTGTTGATCTCGCTCCTGGTGCGCGTCCAGCAGGCCGCGCTCCTCATCTCCATCGTCCTCGCCATGATTATTATGGAGCAGTATTCCGGGATGAGCGCGCCCATTCAGGACATGACCGGCGTGAATTACTTCATCGCGCACCTCTTTCCGGCCATGTACTATACCGACGCGATCCAGATCGCCTTTCTGAAAGGAGGCGGGATCCTGGAGTTATGGCAGGACCTCGGCGCGCTCGCCGCCTACTCCCTGGTGATGCTTCTTCTGGTGCACTCTCTGTTCCGAAAGCGAGTACGCGCATGAGCCGATCCCTCCCTTCCGTCTGGAACCATCTGCTCATCTGGCTGCGCCAGACGGCAGTCATGACCCTGAAAGAGTTTGTGCAACTGGGCAAAGACCGCGCGCTGCTGCTCTTTGTGCTCTACGCCTTCACGGGGAACATCCTCCTGGCGGGTGGCAATGCGTCTCGGGAGCTGAACAACGCCAATATGATTGTGCACGACGCCGACCATAGTGCGGCCTCGCGCGACCTCATCTATCGCTTCCAGCAGCCCTACTTTCGTTTTGTCGGGGAGGTTCCGGATGCCGTCGAGGGGATGCGGCGCGTGGAGGAGGGTCAGGCGATGCTCTTTCTCGATATTCCGGAGCACTTTGCCCAATCGCTGCATCGCGGCACCAAAACCACCGATGTGCAACTGCTAGTGGATACCAGCAGGGCCACACGCGGTTATCTCGCCTCCAGCTATAGCGTCAGCATCGGATCGGCCTTCAGTCAGGATTGGGCCGGGCAGGGTGCAGCCTCTTCCGGCGCGATGTTGCCCGCCATCGAGACCCAGACGCGGATCCGCTACAATCCTGCGCTCAATGAAGCCTGGTTCAGTTCCATTGGGGAGTTGCTGGTGATGATGACGGTCATGTGCATCCTGCTCCCTGGCACCGCCCTGGTGCGGGAGAAGGAGCACGGCACCATCGAACAACTGCTGGTATCGCCGCTCACGCCCTTTCAGATCATGTTCAGCAAGGTGCTGGCGATGATCGTGGTGACGCTGGCAGGAACCGCTCTCGCCCTCTTCGGAATCATGGCGCCGCTGTTTGCGGTGCCGATACGAGGCAGTATCGGGCTGTTCTTTCTGCTTACAGCGCTCTTTGCGTTTACTACCGCTGGGCTGGGATTGCTGATCGCCACGTTTGCGCGCAAAGCGGCGCAGGTCGGGATGCTGGTCCTGTTTATCGTCATGCCCATCGTGGTGCTGTCGGGCACCTTCACGCCCCGCGACAGTATGCCCGCCGCCTTAAACACCATCATGACCCTCTCCCCGCTGCGCCACTTCATCGAAGTCGCCTATGGCATCCTGCTACGCGGGGCCGGAATGGAGACCCTCTGGGATTCGGTACTGGCCATGGTGGTGTTGGGCAGCCTGCTGTTCGGATTAGGGATGTGGCGTTTCCGGCGTCAGTTGGAGTGAAAACAGCCGCTCCCTCTCTTTGCGAAGGAGAGGAAGCGGTCATTTGGGAGGCTGGAGTGACTATGCAGTTTCGCGCCAGTCAAAGGCGACGCCCAGGAAATCCGCCGGGTTGGCGCGCATCATCTCGTAGGCTTCGGGCGCCTGCTCCGGCTTGAAGACATGGGTGAGCAGCGGGGCGAGTTGCACCTTCCCCTCCGCAATCCACTGGAGCACCTGCGCATTCGATTCCCGGTCCATGCCGCAGGTGACGGCAATCGTGGGGCGACGCCCATGCGCTCTATGAAAATCGAAGGCCACATCACCGGGATACCAGCCCTGCAGTAAGACCCTACCTAACGGACGGATAAGATCAATCGCCTGCGGGATGAGCTTCTTATTGCCGCTGGCTTCCACTACCAGATCCGCCCCGCCCGGCTTGCGCTGCCGCACCTCGGCGGCCAGGTCGCCCTCGTTCGGGTTGAAGACGGCATCCGCGCTGTACTTCGCCGCCGCTTCCAGCCGATTGGCGGCGATGTCTACTCCCAGGACGGTCGCGCCCTGGATGCGGGCTGCCTGTGCGGCGGTCTGCCCAATGACGCCCAATCCCGTCACGACGCAGAAGTCACCGGGATGGACCCCGACGTGCTTCAGGCCCCGCGTCGTGACCGCTCCCAATGCCGAGAGAACCGCATCCTGCGGCGTCATGCCCTCCGGCAGCCGCACCCAGTAACCGTGGCGCGGCTCCGCAGACGCGTCCACCACCGCGATCCGGACATGCGACCCCATCCAGTTGCCTCTACTATGGGGTTCGCTCAGGCGGGACTTGGTGAAGAAGATCCGCTCACCGGCCTTCAGGTCCGCATTCGGCCCTGCTTCCAGCACCACCCCCACTGCCTGATAACCCGGCACGCAGGGAAAGGTGGTGTCACCCGGCGGGCGTTGCCCCGTCAAGGCCCAGACTTCGGTTCCCACGCTGACCCCGCTCAACTCCACCTGGACATAGGCATCTTCCGGGTTCAACGGGGGCAATTCAATCGCTTCCAGCGCCGCACGGTTGAGTTCGGGAAAGACAATCGCCTTCGTCTGCATCGGCGCAAACCTCCATCACATGATTGCCCCTACATTCGCGCCACCCCTACCGAAACCCTGCCCACAAACCGACTTTCCAGCGTCCTTCTGGTCGGCAAATCACCGAGGAGGGCTGTGCGTTTTCCTGTTGCGAGATCGGTGGCAATCGTTCTTACTTGCCTTTTCCGCCTTTATTGCCGCCTCCTCCACCACTGTTCCCTCCGCCCCCCGAGCTAGGTCTGGGTGGAGTGGGATTGGGTCTGGGAGGAGCAGGATTGGGCCTGGGCGGAGCCGGCGGCGTCTCACGTACCCCATAGTGCGGGGGAGGGGGCGGGGTGGGACGTGGAGCGGGATTCTCGTGCCGAACCGGCGGCGGCGGCGCTACTGTCCCTGACCCGACCACCTGACCATTGTCGCCGCGTGCGCGCTGTGGAAGTCCTACACTCCCACGGGCATGGATGACGGCATCCGGGGTCGAGCCTGGCTGAGGAGCGGGTACGGCAGGCTTCGCAGGGCCAGGCGTCGGTTTCACTTCAGGCGTTGGTTTGGCTCCTGTATTTGGTTTCACTCCTGGAGTGGGTCTTGCACCAGGCGTCGGTCTCGCTCCGGGCGGTGATGTGCGCGGCGGTGCATTCTGTGCGATTCGGGGCGCCACGGGAGCGCGGAAGGTCGGACGCGCCTGCACCGTCGCCGGCGGAGCCGTGTGGACGAAGGTGCGCACAGGCGTCAGAGAGGCCAGTGCGGGCCGCACGTTGGCGGGGCCGGCGGAGGGTGGATTTCCATTCTCGGGCGGTCCGACCGGACGCCCCCTCTGGAAGGCGGTCAGGTTGTTACGAGGCACCGGAGCGTAGTTGTGGCCGGAGCCGAACTCCTTCAGGCTCGCGATGCTGCCGCCTCCGAAACCCGCATTTTGCGGAACCCAGTGGGCGTTTGCCAGGGTGACATTGTGGTTCTCCTTAAAGGCGAAATGGGCCGCGTTATGGTCTTTGTCCGTCAAGAAGTACCTGCGATTGACGAACGCCGTATTCCAGGGCCGCGCCTCGCAGATATGATTCTCTCCGGGATAGTACACGCCGCACCCGCCAATGCTGAAGAACAGCGACCAATCCCCTGCGCGAAATCCGATCCGGATCGCGGCGGGATAGTGGATCTCCTCGGGGCACAGCGGCACCCAGGCAATCGAATCGCCGTCCACAAAAAAGCTGACCGCACCGGGGCTCCAGTACTGCTGGGCCGGGCCAGGAACCCATCCCCACCCATAATCGGTGTGAACCCAGCATCCATAGTGATAAGGCGCCCATCCCCAGGCTTCACTGGAGACCCACGTCCATCCGAAGGGATCGACCCATACCCAGTGACCGACCGCATAGGGCCGCCAGTCACCGTTGATGCGCGGAAACCAGACGGCGCCATAATCCGGGAGGGTGCGCCACCCGCCGTAGGTATCCAGGTCCGGTGCGATCAGATAGAGATTCGGGGGCAGGTTCTGTTTTGACGCCGACTCGGTCGCACTCGCGGCATTGTAGCGCTTCTTAACCCACTTCTCCCAGGTATCGTCCGGCGGCAGTTTCGTGACTGCAAAGCGCGTCGTGGTGTCACGGATCGTCAGGAAACTCACGGCCGGGATGGTCGCTTTGTCCTGCTGGCCCTCGACGGTCGCGCTCCCGTACCGCACGCCCACCTCCACGATATCATGGACGCCGATCCGAATCCTGGCTGGCCCGACCGCACTCACCGAGGCCAGCGGCGTGTCGACCTGATAAATCGAAAGCTTATTCCGCAGGCGAAACGATGCAATCCCCTCCTTCAGCGTGATCTGGGTGAACTCGCCGTCTGCATCGCTATAGAGGTTGTGGAAGGTAGCAACCGCGCCTCCGCCCAGGTGCATGACGCTGCCGTCATCGAACTGCACTTCCGCCCGTGCGCCCACCGGAACGTAAACCTGCGCGCCTTGACGGATCGGCAGGTTGATCGCCGCCGGCGACCAATCCAGACCGGAATCCGCCCGCCATGTCACCGAACCGGTAACCAGCGAGAAGCGCGCCATACGGACCGGGCCGGTATTCGCCGTGTCCGCATCGGGATCGGCGTTCTGTGTGGTGGTATCGCCCCCCTGCGAAGCGCCGGCATTGGCAGGGGCATCCTGCGCATACGCCTTCGCACCCAGCAAAAGAAGAGCCAAAAATAAATTACGACATAGATGGTTCAGATACATCCCATGCCGGTGAATGCTATTGCCGTGCTTCATCGTTCTCCTCCATCGATCCGGCAGCGCAAATATCGGAACAACCAGACGCCGCCTATGCGTGGAAAATACATCAGAATTCGCCCGACGTATGATGCCCACTCTCAAACATGCATAATTTAGTATACCGGCATTCGGCGCCGTTCGTGACACGCCTGCTTTGTGCCATCGTCGTGTAAAGCGCCTGCATTCCACCCTAACGCACTTCCTGTTGACAGCGAACAGGAGGCAGGTTATAATTCGCGGAGATCGGAAAGGAGATTTGCATGCTACGTCTGTCATGGATGCGGAGCATTGCGCTCGGGTTCAGCCTCACCTTTATACTCGCTGTCCTAACATCCGGCGCGGATACGGATCCTAACGCGCAGATGCTTCTGGGCAATCCCGATAACGCCACGACGTCACCGGACAACAGGCTCCATTATCTTATCAAGCGCGGGCAATACGCTATCTCCTACAATAACACGTTGCATATTCCCAACTGGGTCGGTTGGCATCTCAACGCCAGTGATCTCGGTACGCAGAAGGGCGGCACGTTTCGACCGGACACCAACCTTCCTGCTGGATTTACACGGGTCGCTACCGGAGATTACACCAATAGCGGCTATGATCTGGGACAGGGCTGCCCTTCCGCCGACCGATCCGCCGACAGAAGAGACAACGACGCGGTCTTTTTGATGACCAATGTCGTGCCGCTGGCCCCTGGACTGAACGCCGGTCCCTGGGGGAAACTGGAATCCTTCTGTCGTAACAAGGCGAAGCAGGGTAACGAACTCTACATCCTCTGCGGGTACGGTTTCATCGCCCCCACCCATCCTCTGATCGGAAAACCACACATTGCGGTTCCGGACTTCGTCTGGAAGATCGTGGTCATCCTGCCCGACAAACCGGGGGATGACCTAAAACGCATGACAAACCAGGCCCGCGTGATCGCCGTGATGATTCCCAACAACAACAAAGTAGCGAACCAAAACTGGACCGACTTCCTTGTGACGACAATGGACATCGAGCAGGTCACGGAGTTGACTTTCTTCAAAGCGCTTCCCCTTACCACCACCATGACGCTCAAAGCCGTCAAGGATAGCGGCAAACCGTAAGGGCAAGCTTTGATAAACTGTGTCCGAGAACACACTTTTCTGTGTTCTCCAGCACACCTCATTCTCTCCTCATGGCTTATCCTATTTCCATCATCGGCGCAAGTTAGCAAACGCAACCCGCTTGCAACCGCCGACATTAAGGAGAGAATTCCTATGAGAGTTTATGCCCTGATGGCGCTTGCCCTACTGCTTGCGCTCTGCAGCGCTGTCCAGACACGTGCGGGGGAGGTGGAAGGCCCATACGTCTATAAATCCAGCATCCACATCAACACCCAGCACTACCTCGTCTACTGGCCCAGCCCCACGGCGAAAGAGCCGCAGTATCTGACCGGTAGCTGGGCGCCTCGCTTCGATTTCAATGTGCAGGGTCCGCTGGAGGGCGGCAGCCAGATAAGCGTCAGCTTCTTCAAACCGGATGGCGCCAAGTGGCTGACCCGCAACCTCAACACCGAGGAGACCGCCAAGGACACCTTCCAGCACTTTATGTCCGATGGCCTTGAGATGGAGAAGCAGGCTACGACACAGACTGGTATCTTTACCATAAAAATCGAGCTGTCGAATGCCCTTACCAAGACCGACAAGACCCTGTTCACAGGCAAGTTCGAGGTAGGCAAATTCCACTACGGCACCGCCCCGAATGAGAAAAACCAGAACGACTACTTCGTCAATCATGACTGGACATTGCCTATCGGACAGATGTCTTTCGATACACATGGGGATGCGGAAGCGCCCAAGCTGCTGGTCAGCCTCTGGTTCCGAGGCCCCTCCAACACGTCATCGGTCGCCGGTTATCTCTACTTTAACGGCAAGCAGATCTCCAGCACCAAGTCGATGGGCGGAGTGCATGAAGCGGCCATCATTCGAACCGGCACGACCCAGGAGGACATGCTCTGGACCCGTTGGACCTTCCACTTCGCCCGAGTGGCCGAAGCGCGGAAAGGCAATAGCGCCAACAACTATCCCGACATGTGGTGGCTCGATAAGAACCCAGGGGACTATGAGATCAAGATCCTGCGGGATGGTAAACTGGCTCGAAGCGCCAAATTCACCATTGGGGCCGATGGCAAGCTGGTGGACAACGGCCTGGCGGAGAAGAATAACATGGGGTTCGGAGTGATTCTCTTCCCTGTGAACGTGGAACCGGGCATGGACGGCAAGGCCAATACTACGAACTATAAGGCCCAGGCCTACTATGGCAACTCGCTCGTAGGTTTCCCCTAAATCTGCACCTTCCAATGCCCTCTATCCAAATGGGTGAAATCTATGGTTCATGGCAAAACGTAGGGGCGCTATGGTGCAGCGTAGGGGCGCGTAGGGGCTCAGCAAGCAGCGCCCCTACGCTGCACCATAGCGCCCTTACGGTTCGGAAGTCTCTTCCGTCTCTTCGTCGTAGTACGATGTCAGCGGGCGGGCGGTCCGACGTCCGGTTGTAGGAACCGGCGCAGGCATTTCCCCCGAAACAGCAGGCTTGGCGACATCCGCATAGGGCATATAAGGGGCTGCGAGAGGCGCCGCAGCCGGCGGTCCGGACTGCTCAGCGGAGGCGATCAGAGCACCCAATTGGCCCGCTTCGCGCACGGCGCGTACGTCCTCATCTTCGATCTCCTTGCCTGCGGGAACCAGAATGGTACCCCGAATATCCGTCACGTCCATCGCCGCTTTCCAGCCGATATAACGCCGGGCTTCGAGATACTGTTCGGAAGTTGCCAGAGAACGCGCTTCGGTTCCCTCCGGCGTACTCTCATAGATCTGCTTCGCCTTCTCCCGGACGTCCTGAGCCTGGGCAGTGACAGCGGCGCTGACCAGCGCACCCAGCTTTCCCGCCTCCTGAGCCCGCGCAATCACGCCGTCATCGATCGTCTGTCCGGAATCGACAATCAGGTTCCCGGCGTTATCGAAAACGGACCGCGCCGCGACCTTTCCGCGCACAAAGCCCACTTCCTGACTTTCAACCGCCTCCGTCGCCTTTTTTCGAAGCCCCTTCCAGAAGTTGCCGATCTGCGTTCTGATATCTTCCGCCATACAAAATCGCCCCTCTCCCTCAATTCTGCTACTATCAAGACGCTTCATCGCCTGGTCGATGTTCCCTTGAATGGCCTGGCACAGGAACAGAAGAGGCGATACTCCACCCATTTCTATCCGGCGGCGCAATTCACGCAGGAACGACGGAGCCTCACGGCGAAGAGAAACCCCAGATGAGGAAGGCATTCCAGTTCAAAGGAGACAACGTTATGACAGCATCGGCAGTTTCGCCGAACGAGACCATCGGCATCGGGTGTATTGGCGTAGGCGGGCGTGGCTTCGGCCTGCTACGCTTTGTGCTGGAAGTGAAGGGCGTTCAAGTCCGCGCAGTGTGCGATACCAGCGCCGAAAACCGTGCCCGCGCCGCGAAAGCCGTCATAGATGCCGGGCAGCCGAAACCGAAAGAGTATGAGAACTGGAACGCCCTGCTGGAGAGCAAGGCTGTGGATGGCATCGTCAGCGCCCTCCCCTGCGACCTGCACGCGCAGAATTATCTGGACGTGATCGCAGCGGGCAAGGACCTCTACGGGGAAAAGCCGATGTGCCTCAGCCCTGCCGAGTGTAACGCCGTGGTAGATGCTGCCAACGCCAGCAAGCAGATCGTACAGATCGGCTTTCAGCGCCGGGCCGACCCCCGCTTCATCGAACCGATGGCGCTGGTGCATGCCGGAGAGTTGGGCGAGTTGGTGGAGGGGCGGATCGCCTGGGCCAACTCCTGGGGACCGCTGTATGGCTGGTTCGGAAAGCGCGACCGCTCGGGCGACTGGATGGTGGAGCAGGCCGTCCACAATTGGGACGTGATGAACTGGGCGAACCGCTCGCTACCTGTGCGGGCGATGGGACTGGGCAAGGGCGGTCTCTACCAGAAGCAGCAACCGGACCGTGACGTGACCGACTACTACTCCGCCCTGGTCGAGTATGGCAATGGTGTCATCGTCAACATCTTGCACAGTTGGGTCTCGCCGGGCCAGAACGGGCACTTCACCCGCGCCTTCAACGATGAGTACACCCGCCTCATCGGCACTGAGGCCGGAATAGACTTCAACTCCGGGACCTTCTCCTATCGCAAGGAGCTCGACAAGCCCGACCGCATCGGGCACAACTATAAGGGAGAGATCAACGGGTCCCTGCTCGCGCTGGAAGCCTTCGCCGACTCCATACGTACCCGCAAACCGCCTGTCTCCGGCGTTGAAGAGGGCCGCAACGCGGTGCTGGCTTGCCTGCTCGTCCGCGAAGCCGTCTATCGCGGCGGTGTAGTCACCATGACCGAACTCACGGGATAACTAGAAGAGCAGGAATCCAGGAAACCAAGAGACCAGGAAAACACTACCGACTGTGCCTGCGGGACACAGGGAATGCACATTTCTTCCTGACTTCTTGGTTTTCTGGATTCCTGCTCTTCTGGATTCCTGCTTCCGTGTCTGAATGCCTTACTCCCCTGCGGAGGACATCAGTTTCTACGCTGGTTTCCCTGTTCGAGCGCGAGGATACGTTGAGCGACCTGCAGCCTCGCCAGCAGGTCCTCCGCATCCAACGGCTTGCTCAAAAACACATCCGCGCCCGCCTGCAAAGCCGCCAGACGATCCTCACGCTGCTGCTTGGCCGTCAGCATGATCACACACGTGTACGACGGCAACGGATGGCTCCGAATGTTGCGACACACCGAGATCCCATCCATCAGAGGCATCATCCAGTCCAGGATCACCAACGGATAGTGCTCCGCCTGAAATGCCTTCCAGGCAGCGCTCCCATCCGCAGCCATGGTCACCGTATGTCCATTGTTCTCCAACAACGCCTTGATGGCGATGGCGGAGACCGTATCATCTTCTGCGACTAATATCTTCATGCAGCTAACTTCTCTTCACTTTCTGGCATTCCCGTTTCCAACAAGCTCTGAATGTGGGCGCTCAGGAGTTCCCATGCCTCCTGCAGGCGAGCCAGCAGAGAGGTTCCCTGATCCGCCTGCCCCTGTTTGCCCAGGCGCTCCAACTCCTGACACAGATCGGCGAGTTTCTCGGCTCCGACGGTTCGGCTGCTGCCTTTGAGGGTATGTGCCCAGTGCTCGAGCCCGGCTCCATCGGCGGTATCGACAGCGAGTTCACAGCGAATGAGCATTCTGGGGACACTGAGCAAGAATTCTTTGAGGATGGCTTGCTCGACGCTCTGGTTGCCTCCGGTCGCTGACTTCAGACGACT
>DATGIG010000407.1:0-8000 GCA_035295825.1 Chthonomonadaceae bacterium
TCTTGCCCCCCGTGTCGGTAAACTTGATCGCATTGGACAGCAGGTTGGTGATGATCTGGCTCAGCCGCGTCGGATCCCCCTGCAGTTGTTCCGCCACCGTGCCGGCGGGAGTTCCGAGCGGGGGCAGGAGACAACAGACTTCCAGCCCTTTTTCATGGGCCCTGGCTGCCTGCAAGGCAGCGGTATCTTCTATCACATCGCACAGGGAGAGAGGGATCCTCTCCAGGGAGAGTTTTCCGGCTTCCACCTTGCTGAAATCCAGAATATCGTTGATGATGCCCAGCAGCGCTTCGGCGCTCTGCCGGATGATGCGCACATAAGACTGTTGGTTTGGATCGAGGGCGGTATAGCCCAACACCTCCGTCATACCGATGACCCCGTTGAGGGGCGTGCGCACTTCATGGCTCGTATTGGCCAGGAACTCAGACTTGGCGCGCGCCGCCGAGAGAGCCACATCACGGGCCTCCACCAACTCCCAGTTGCGGCGCTCCAACTCTTCCACCGCACCAGCAAGGGCTTTCTCGTTCTGTTTGCGCAGGGTGATGTCACGCACGATCCCCACAAACAGCGTATCCCCGCCCTGCTGCACGCGGCTCACCGATATCTCCAGTGGAAAAACAGAGCCATCTTTGCGCTGTCCAAACACCTCCCGCCCGCCGCCGATGACCCTCCTCTCGCCTGCCACCAGGTGGCGCCCCAGGTAGGCGCTATGCTCGGAACGGTAGGGTTCGGGCATCAGATGCGAGATATTCCTGCCGATGACCTCCTCTGCAGGAAACGCAAATAGGCGTTCGGCAGAAGGATTGAAGGATTGAATGATCCCCTGCCCATCGATGGTAACGATGCCGTCCGCTGCCGTATTGAGCACGCCTTTGAGTTGCGCCTCGCTCCTCCGAATGGCCTCTTCCGTCTGTTTGCGCTCGATCCCCAGCGCGATCCCATCGGCTATCGTATTCAGCGCCTCAAGAGTCGCCTGAGAGAGCGTACTACGGGCGAACATGGCCATGACGCCCGTCAGGCGCTGACCGACGATCAGCGGAAAGCCCGCGAAGGCGACCATCCCTTCGTGTTGCGCCCACTCCTGGTTGGCGATGCAGGGATCGCCGATAACGGTGTTGGTCAGGTGTGGTTTCTGCTCCCTGGCGATGAAACCGAGCTTGAACTGACTGAGCGGTATACGGCTATGGGGGCCATCGAGATGGGTATACATACCGCCGCTCGCCTGGAGTTCAAGCATACTCTCCGCTTCGTTATAAGTCCAGATGCGCGCGAACGCCACATCCAGGTGCTGTACGATCGCTTCGGTACACCGCTGCAGAATATGGTCCAGTACATCTTCTTGTGTCAGCGCGATGGCGACATCTCGGATCAACGCTGCCAGAACGGCCCGCTCCTTCAATGCGATCGTCTGCTTACGCTCCGTGATGTCCGCCCCCACCAGGAGGAGCCCCCAGCGATCGGTGCGATTGCTCCGGATCGGGTTCAGGCTGATGCCCAGCAGACGCTCCTTCCCTTCGGCATTCCGATAGGCAATATCGTCTATGCGTACCGTTCGCCCGGCGCGACGACACTCCTCCATGCCCTGCCATACCAGGTCCGCGTCCCATGCCAGGTTCCACTCCTCGAAAGGCCTGTCTATCATTTCGGCGGCAGAGCGGCCAAAGACGGCTTCCGCCTGCTCGCTCCAACGGGTGACACGACCTGCTTCATCCATACAGATCAGAATGGAGGTGATGGAAGCCAGTAACAGTTCCGTCGAGGATGCGGCCTCCTGGACCTCCTCCTTGGCCTGTCTCAGCGCCTCCATGTTGCGCGACAGGCTTTCGGCATAATCTTCGATACTGTGCTGTTTATTCACCAGCTCATCGTACATCTTCTGCAGCGATTGATGCAGGTTCTGGTTCTCGATCAGCGCCAAGATCTGGTGGAGCAGCACCATGGCAATGAGCAGTGCGGCTCCGAGATAGACGCCCATCTTCAGGCGGGCGTCTCCCGGTACATAGTGATTAGACACCAACAAGATACCCACGGTCGGAACCAGGAGGTAGGGCAAGAAGGAGGGCCACAGCCGAGGAGCGCTCCCGGCAGCATTCGGAGAGAGTTCCAGGGAAGGCGAGGCGTCCGATCGATGCCTCGCCGGGATTTCGAGTTGGCTCATATATACCGCCAACCCGATCAGCAGGCACCCTACCGACCAACCGATATCGCTGAACTCTCCGTTGGCATAGGTTCCATGCAGCAGCTTGTAGTGGAAGACGACATCGGCGAAGATCACGCCTCCCACTCCCAGGGCGAGAAGGGTATCGGCGCGGCGCGGACCGGTATCGCCAGGCCGGGCGGCAATCGCCAACAGGCCAAAGAGCAGGGCCAGGTCGCCGAGGGGGTAGGCCGCTGTCGTCAACCGTGCCGACACGCCCTGCCCTCCCAGGAGAAGCGCCGGCCCCAGCAGAAAGAACCAGGCATAGGTAGCCGCCGCCACCAAAACCATCAGGCTATCCAGCACAAAACGGCTTTGTCGCAGGAGGGCTAATCGGCGCTGCGACAGCAAAAATATGCCCCCTAACAACAACGGGTAGAGGGTCAGATGCCCGACATCGCTCCCTGCGGGAAGAGGAGCGCTTTTGGAAAGCACAAGGACATGGTAAGCCCGAATAAGGGAACCGACACTGAACCCCAGGATGCCGAGGCCGAAACAGAGCGCCGCCCACGTTCTCGAATGGGGTTCGAAACCGGCTTCCGAAGGGGTCACACGCTTTCGCCCGAAGGCCCCGGTGAAACACCAGTAAGATGCCAATAAGGTACCCACGAAGGTGGCGAGGGCGCCTACCTTACCGATGAGGGCATACCGTTCAGGCATCGCGATGAACCAGGCAAGAGACAGCCCCACAAAGATGCAAACAGAGAGCGCTCTGCGACGCAATGCTTGTAATTCCATGTTTGTCGTGACCATTAGGCGATCAGCGGGAACCGGAGAAAAGGATCATTCGTTCTCGACCCAGACGACACTTGGCATCTCAACATCCTGGGCGAATCTCATTATCGGTGCCCGGAGCGGTCAGACTTATACTCGTGTCGCCGCCTTTTCTGGCCACCCTGGGCAGTTTTACCTCCGTCGACAAGTTGGCAGACCAAGCCCACCGTGGATTGGGAGTTACTGACAGCAATGCGAACCGACGCGTATACAGCTGCGAGAATGTTTTTCCAAGGGAGGTCTATGCGGATTTAGCGGAAACGGCTGTGCCACATTGGGAGCAGAACGCAGCGTTGGGTTGTATTTCCGCGCCACAGTTGGTGCAGAAAACCTTTTGCGTCTCTGGAGACGCCAGGGGTTGCCCGCAGTTCTTACAGAACTTGGAGCCCTGGTCGTTTGAGGTGTGGCAATTTGCGCACGTCACGCTGTTTGCCGCCGGGGGCATTGGCGGCACTACCGGTTGTTGAGGAGGCATCGAGGGGGAATAAGGGTTTGGCGTTCCCTGCTGGGGATAGGGTGACGCCCCCGGCATCATACCCGGTGGTATGGGACCAATTTGGGCATCGGAAATTTGCTGGCGCACCAGCATATCCAGGGTTTGCAATACCTGGCCGCCCAGTTGCGCTTGTTGGATTGCCCCGGCGCCGGCGGTAAATGCCAGCGGCCACAACACCAACATACCGACGACGCCCGCTGCGGCTTTATCGGCCCACTTCTGCTGACCAACAACGGCCATCACCCCCCCTGGCGTGTGCTGCATCGTCAGCGTCAGCGCGCTCTGCATCCCAAAGATCGCAGCAAAATCGCTGCCTTTCTTGAACTGCACCGTCACCTGATCTTTGTCGCCAAAATGCTGTACCTGGCTGCCCTGCATCATGAACAGGCGCTCCAGTTCATTGGCGAGACGCAATATATCGATTCCCTGCGCCTGGTAGTATCTGGTTTCCATGCAATCTTTTCCTCTCTGTCCAATAGGCAAAGTCCTACGGCGCCATTGCTCGCGGACTAGCCCCGTCTTGCTGCGACTATATCTTTGCATTCTACGGGACAACTTCCCATTCCTCCCCAATCTGACACCATAAACAAATAGAATCGGGAAACGGCGTTTCAGGGTTTCGGGGGAGTGGAGAGTTGGGAGGAGAGTTCCTCACTGGTTTTAGCTCCGGCCTGACACAACATCTGTTCGATGTCTTTCTGTTGATAAGCCAGAGCGAAGTTGAGCGCTGTCCATCCGTCCGCATCTTTTCGATTTACGTCCGCGTGAAAGTCGAGTAATATCTGGACGAACTCTTTTTGGAAATCATTACAACGCTGAACGACCCTTAGCAGTGGGGTTTGCCCATCATTGCGAAGAACATTGACATTCGCCCCATGTTTTAGAAGTAAACGCACGGTTTCCGGATAATTGTTATCACGACGGTCGTAATGCATGCAGTCCAGTGCGATCAGGAGGGCTGTGTCTCCCGTCCGATCCTTTGCTTCAGTGTTCGCACCGTACTCTAATAGCAGGCGTACGAACTCCGACCAGCCTATCAACGCAGCACATTGTAAAGGGGTCCAATCGCGATAGCACTGTGGAATATCCGTCCGAGCGCCACGTTCCAGCAACAAACGCCCTATCGCTGTGTCATTGCGAAACGCAGCGATACTGAGTGCAGTGTCATTGCAATTTGAGACAGCATTGATATTCGCACCTCGGTCAAGCAACAGACGTACTGCTTCATAATGTCCTTCTACAACCGCCTCTTGTAGAGGCGTGCCACCCTCTTTACCAACGGGGGCATCTACATTCACTCCGGCGTCCAATAAGGCTTCAATCGCTTCCAGATTGCCCATCCTGGCTGCTCCTAATAGCCTGACGCTTCGAGAGTATCTGCGACGTTTGCTCATACGGGAAGTATCCTTTCCTCAGCAATACAAGCAAACTTATTCCTTTTATTCGTCGTCCGCTTTCCAAGCCCTCTTGCTGATAGTTTCCAGACGACAAACAGCCCGGAAGCGTTTCCGCTTTTCCGGGCTGTTAGCATAGTATCAAAATAGACGAGGTGAGCATACAAAGTCAATGCTCCAGCCTTCCACCTGAAGGGCAGAGCACCTGACTCTAACCTAGCATTGGGGTTCAAAATACGCCCGATACGATTCGAACGTACGGCCTCTTGCTCCGGAGGCAAGCGCTCTATCCACTGAGCTACGGGCGCGTGATCTATACCTAATATAGCAGACTTTGCGCGCCCTGTCAACCTTTACGCTCCCTTTGTCGTGGCATTTATTCCGACTTGTGGTCCCCCTCATCCGACGGAGCATTTCCTGGCGTTGACTGCTCATCGGAACTTACGGGCACATACCTGTCTATTCGAGTACAAGAAAACGGTATCGTTTGCTTTGCGGAGACGTTCAAACTCCCGGTCGAATTCGGATGCCAGATCAGAATCGATTGCCCCCTCGGACAACAGGCGCTGTTTCGCGCTCACGAAATTGGCGTGCCAGTGATCGAAGTACCTGGTTCTTTCGCCTGAATCGGTCATTCTCTGGTCGAGCATATACGAGGCGTCTTTCAGCCATTCCACCTCCAGCCCGGCCTGGATCATCACATTGCAAAGGCGGATGCCAATGTTGGGGTCGCCTCCAATCTTGCGTTGGCATTCATTGAATGCCTTCCAATACTGCATGATCGCCGGCGAGTGAGGATAAATGTACAGCGCGTCGTTGAACACCTCGGTGCAGTATAGCCGCCCCCCCTTGTTAAGGACGCGTTTGGCTTCTCGGATGATTGCAGCCGGATCCTGCACGTGTTCCAGCACAAAGCAAATGTAGACCGCATCGAAGGAACCCTCTGCGAAAGGCAGTGCGTCCCCTCGGGCGGTGTGAAGTTCCAGTCGACCTTCTGATAGCTCCTTCGCCAGGAGCAGACGCGCGCGCTGTATCTGATTTTCCGAGATATCGACCCCGGTCATGGGAAGGTCCGGGTATTTTCGGAAGAGCAGGCGGAGTTGAGCGCCGACACCACAACCGATTTCAAGCAGGCTCGAACACCCCGATAGGTCCATGTATTTGTGCAGATGAGGTTCCAAAAGTTCGGCTTGCCGCACCAGGCGATCCTGTTCCTCTTTGGTGAATGTGTGGATGTATTCGGTCTCTATCATGTGTTTTCCAAGTTGCGCCCGAAAGCGATTGAGAACGTCAAGGCGTAGCTCCAGGGCATCCTTTCAGGGTATAGTTCGCCACCCGCCTGCCAATTCCTGTAAAACGGCTTTATACGCCCTCGCCCCGCTACCGCCCATCGGCAGTGATTCGCCCAAAATGTCGGGAGGGTGAAACGCCAGACCCGATTTGCTCGTCTAATAAGAGGATACGGAATCAGCGCCTCTTCCCCCCATTTCATCACCCTGTTCCCCAGCAGGGCTCTTTTGGAAGGAGTGCCCCATGTTTTCGATTTGGAAAAGTATGGCTGTATTCGGTCTGATTTTGCTGCCCCTGGCGGGCTGTGGCGGGGGAGGCGGAGGCGAAGCCCCCTCTACCCAGACCACGCGGGGAGCGTACCAGGGCGTAGAGTTTACGGCGACCACGCGAACTACCTTCAAACTGGGCGAGGCAGTGGCCGTGACGCTTGTTGTTACGAACACGAACTCACAGCCCTTCACCTTCGATTATGGCGGCTGCGCGGAAAATGAGGCCCTGGTACAGCAGCAGGGACAGTCCCTAACCTTCTTCGATAGCACGCCTCCGGGCACCTACTGCGGCGGAGTGGTCAAACATGCGACGCTGGCTCCCGGCGAGACACTTACCTTCACCCAGGTGTGGAACCAGCAGATCCTCCCCAAAGCCGCCGGCCAAACCTCCAGTCAGGTGCCGCCCGGACAGTATCAGATCGTCAGTGGCCTCGCTACGGAGATCAACGGCACCATACCGAGCGCGGCTCCCCTGACCATCACCATTCAACCCCACGCCGATCCCATGTGAGAGTCAAACAGCCTCTCTTCCCATGCGGGAAGAGAGGCTGCAATTGAGGACAGAGCCGCCAGAGCGCTACTTCGATGGGAAGCTTACCCCACTTGGCGAGGTCGTAGAGGAGGTGCTCCGGGTCGTGTCCTTCTTGCCCTTTACAGGCGACGTGCCCGCCTTGACCATATAGAGCGCCACATCCTGCAGCACCGGCGGCGTGCTCAATACGGCACCCTCCTTGGCATTGGTCACGGTCACTTCGGCGGAGTCCAGCGACTTGCCCGTGTGTGTATCCCACCAGATCGCCTGATACTTGCCCGACTGCAATCCGACCAGGGTAAGGCGTCCCGTGGCGGGCGTCAGCTCTTTCTCCTTGGCGGCGGGCGCATCCACGTTGCTGCGGTGGTATACCCAGGCGACGGCGTAGTCCTTGCCCACCCGCGCCTTCGCGGCCAGCGCCGGGGCGTAGTTGGAGAAGGAGAACTGCTTCACGTTCACCCAATCCTTGCCGGTATTCTCCACCACCAGCGTATGGGCGCCGGCGGGCACCTCGGCCTGCAGCGTCTCCTGCCCGGCGGCAGGCGCGTGATCCTTCTGCCCGCCGGGATAGTCCCGCTCCACCGTCTTGCCGGCCACCGTGATCTTCAGGTGCGCGCCCCCCTGCGAGACCTGACCGACCGTCAGCGCGAAGGCGCCGGGCTGTGTATAGTTCACCTGGAACGTGAGCGGCTTCGGCATCATGTCGGTGTGCGCCTGACCCTGCAGATAGGCGGGAAACTTCTCCATGCCTGTCGGGACCCCGCTCGCTCCGACCACGAACTCGGTCTGCGTGGCTTTGCCCCAGCCGCCGCCCGGCCCGAAGCGCAGGTCGGCCCGCTGCGTGGTCTCGACCGCCGGATTGGCGTTCGTCAGCCCGGTATGGCTCGCCAGCCCCGACGCCGTCACAAAGGCGGTGGCTGCCTGGAACTGCGGATAGAGGTTCTGCTTCTCGACCTCCTCCCAATCCCAATACTGCGCCGCGCCCGCCTGCCCACCCATCAGGCTCGTCCATAACCCCTCGTGCAGCGTAACGCCGTTCGTATCCAGA
>DATGIG010000408.1:0-16170 GCA_035295825.1 Chthonomonadaceae bacterium
AAAAGTCACCTGGATCAATCACGATGACATTCCGCATACGGTAGTGGACACCAACAAGCGCTTCTCTTCGCCCGTTCTGGATACCAACGACAAGTTCTCCTTCACCTTCAGCAATCCGGGCGACTACAACTATTTCTGCTCGCTGCACCCCAAAATGACAGCGCGCATCGTGGTGAAATAGAGGAACCACATGGTAAGAGGGAGTATGGTTAACCGCCTACTCCCTCACCCCATTTTATCCGCACAGAGGTTCTTGCACTAATGCATTGCAACGCTACTTCTTCTCATAGTCATAGCTTCGGAAGGAATCGAAATATAGAGAGATCTACTCTTAATGCGGTCTTCCGGACGAAAGCTGAAGCAACATCTGATCGATCTGTCGGTCGAGGTTTTCATGGCTCCCCTCCTTTTTGAAAGTCAGACCTTGCTGTGTTTCCGCCAGGGTTTTTGCGACCGCATCGCATACGCGGACTGGAAGACGTGGTTCGTTCTGCCCCGGTGTTACTTCGTAATCCCAATCCAATGTCCGTTTGTCCCTGAGAAAGGGCGTGAGAAGGTCCACAGCCCACTCCCGCCTGACCTTACGCAACACATCCGCCATGGTATCTATTCGTTGCGCGCTCTTGATTTTGAGGTAGTTTTCAAACAACGGCCTGGCTGCCTCGCCGCCATAATGCCCCAGGGCAAGCAACAGATCTGAAGCAGGGTGGCCCGTACTATGGACATCATCCGTGGGCAGTCCAGTCAGAAATTGCCCTATCCGTCTACGCACCAGCGGTTCATCCCCTGCTCCCATTCCTCTGACGGAGGCAACGAGAATATCCTGATCTCCTGTACGTCGGAAGATACCGGCGAGCGCGGACTGGATCTCCGGTTCCTGACACCAGGCCACCGCTCGTATGAAGTCGGCAGTTCTAACGCCGTTTGCCTGATCGCGGTTCATATAGGCATCAAGTTGCTTTTCCGTACCCCCTATCCATTCGCTTGGGCCTACCCAATGTACCTGAAAGCCCTCCAGACGCTTCCCGATCTTCGGTGCAATCTGTTTCGGGTAATAGTAAAGCAGCCGCATCGCAGCGGAAATCTGGAGATGGTCTGCCGAATCCCATTTTCGACTAAACTCTTCGGAGTTGAATGGTCGGGGTTTCGTGTTATAATCAGACAGCAAACTCTCCAGCAATCGTTTGTCCGAATCCGGAGCAGACCACGCTGCACGAATCGCCTTTGCAATGGCCGGGTAGCGCGTCGGGCTATTGATGACGATACAGCCCGTAGGTTGATTCCGCACCGCTTGATATCGTCTCCCTACGATCTGGCCGATGATTACAAAACAGATATCCCCGACTTTCACCGTGTAAGAGTGGACCGCATTTGCATCCAACCCGCTTGAATACGGAGCATTCTTGAAGAGTTCCTTAAGTGCGGTTGCCTCCGGCTGATTTGCCGGATTCCCCCACATCTCACAACCGAAGCTCATATCCCCGAAGTCCCCTTCGTGTTTTACGGTGATTCGCGTAGGGGTGGAATCATCCAGCGAATCCAGCAGAAAAGGAAGAGCGCGGGGACCCAATTTCACGAGTTCCACCAGAGCATCGGATCGCTTCCGTTCATAGCCTCCCATGATGTCCGCTTCCTCTCTGCCGGGAAGGGGCCGACATGCCGAAGCAAAATCATTTTCCGAGAACCCATAATCCGGCTGATCAATCTCGGCAAGGCTTTTGATCAGCCCCTTGATCTTATCTGCCTCCGAAGTGGATTTCTGAGGCGGATTTACCCGGATCGAAATACTTGTGTCAGGTTGGTGAGAAGAGGTGGAACGTGGGCGTACATAAAGGACATACGACCATCCGAGCAAACAGACAATCAACATGATCCAAAGGGATCTCATTCCTAATGTCCGATTCATGACACATCTGCTTTCTTGTACTTCGACGCCAATAATCCGGTTGCCAGCACACTACGGCATTATAACATGGAGCCTACCACCCGTCAATTGACATCCTATTCCGGCTTCCGCAGGCCAACACCCCCGGAGGTGAGCAGTACATCCAGATTGTCCCAGAGATTGTTTGCCGCTTGCAAATCCTGAATGATCCTCTCTCTCGGCATTCCATAGGGCACGTCTGTCAAGACACCCAGCCGAACGCTGGTCAAAGCCGATGGCTGTTATCTGCGGATAGACGCCTATAGGAGGGCGAAAGGGCATAGTTCCAATCTCAAATCTTAACCAGGCGAGCATCTTATTGGCTCTAGCTCTCGTTATGGCGTATTTTCCACATGATTGGGATACATTCCTGATTTCGAACTCGATCTCCATTGGCAATGGGTGGGATAGCATCACCTATGGGCAGGTGCGAGTGTTATCGTGTGTACCAGGCTCTCCAGCAGATCGCCGGAGAGTTTCGCCGCATCGTATGAAAGCAACTCCTGGCGCAACTGTTGTGCCCGGCTCCTGTACGACGGGGTTGAGAGAACTTTCCCGACCGCCGTTCGGATCTGTGCTTCCGATGGACGTTTGGTTTTGAAGCCCAACCCGATGCCGGACCAGGAGACACGGCTGGCCACTTCGGGCTTCTCCTCGCTCCCTCCGAATACGACGAGAGGGACCCCGTGCGCCAGCGCGATCTGAACGGAGCCATACCCGCCATTGGTCAGTAACAGGGAGGCCCTGGGCATCAGATGTGCATAGGGAACGAATTGCTCTACGATGACGTTGTCCGGCAGTGAGGTGAGCCCCAGCACGGAGGGAGGTCGGCTGCCCGTGGTGACCACCACCTGCCACTCTGTGTTCGCGAGCGCCCGGATCGCCGGCAAGATCAACTCCTGATACTCGGTCGCGATAGTGCCCTGTGTGACGACCACGACCGGGCGGCTGCCATCCAGTCGGCCCCACCAGTCCGGAGGGGTCCAATCGGGATTCGCAGAGGGAAGGAACGCGCCGATGAACCGGACATTCTCCGGCATATCGCTACGCGGATACTCGAAGGAGGGACTGCATCCCTGGAGAAAAAGATCGGCCCCGTTGGCGAAGTCCAGCATCGGGTACTCCGGCTTGTCGTTGCCGATCCTCTCGACCATGGCATCATAGTAGTCGAAGGGATCCTTGAAGATCACTCGGTTGACCAACCCATAGAGCGCGGCATTGCGGAGGCGACCCAGCGGAGTGGCGTTGGGAAGGAGCCCGAGTCCGAAGGGCGCGGTATCGCGACTGGACTGGAGGAGGACGCTGATCCCGTAGATCGCCAGGGGGATCTGAAATCTCCTCGCGACGAGCGCACACACGGATGTCGCAGTGTCTCCCACCAGAACATCCGACGGATACCGCGTCAGATCCTCGCTCAAGTCTTCGTACAGCCCCGGCATTTGATCGATGAACGCATGTTTCATGTCATACTTCATCTGGGCGATGCCCTTGAGTTTCACGCGCTCCGGAAACTGCTCATCGATCCTGCCCTCTTCCAGGGCGAACGCTCTGGTGTAGGGTACATACTGCGCACCGACGCTGCAGACCTTCTCTTCAAACCTGGGAGTGGTATACCATCGCACCTCATGGCCGCGACGCACCAGTTCGGCGGCGATGGGCAGGCCGGGATTGACATGGCCGGTCGCGGCGACCGGAGCAAAGAGAAATCGAGCCATCAGGCAACCTCCGTTTCCTTCGCATCCGGTTCTGCCGGATACGCCGAGGTATTTCGGTGCTTTCCTACGGAACGACCTTACGATGAGATTGACATTAACCGTTATGACGGAAACCTTTGCCGTTTGCCGATTGGAGGCGGACGCCCCGGTTCCGGCCTGGGCGATGCGATCTTCCTTCTGCTCGCTGACACGCACTCCGGAGGAGCTCTCCATCGTCGTGGCTCAGGAGCATGTCCCCGAACAGATCCGGTGTGAACGCGAATGGAGAGCGCTGAAAGTGGTAGGGCCGCTGGACTTTGCACTCACCGGCATTCTCGCCTCACTCTGCGCTCCGTTGGCGGCAGCGGGCATCAGTGTGTTCGCGCTCTCCACCTATGATACCGACTATCTCCTGATACGGGAGGCGCAATGGGATGCGGCTCTCAAGACGCTTCGGCAGCACCATGCGATCCTCTCATGAGGATACATTCCGTAACATCCATCTCATGTCTTCGTCACACTCAGTACGCAATGCCCTCCTAACAAACAGGTATCGAATGGGGAAAGTACTTCAGCCATGCGTCTAGCGGACGAGAGAAAGCTCAGGCATTTCGTGTGAAGCCTCTGCGTTTTTAACGACCAAATCGCAGAGCCACTTCAGATCCTGGTCCATCTTCGTTAATACGTTCCTCAACGTCACGGGCTGGTATATCACCCTATATTCGTGATGTAGCATGCGAACAGACCATGTGGCGCTCATTGCGGAAAATAGAATTGCCCTTTCCGTGGGATTATCGCAACTGCATACACCGGTGCTCAGTTCATCCAGGCGTTTATTGTGAAAATCTATGATTTGTAAGAACGCTCTGGTCGTTGCGTCTTCACCATGAACAGTTGTCTGAGGCAGGTTGTGCTTTACAACTTCCACACTGGTTGCCACGGACTCACCTAAATCTTTGTCGTATCCGAAAAGATCATTGCTGACGCCACCCAAAATACTGTACCTTTGAATGAGCGGAATATATTTTTCCGGTTGATCCTCCATAACCTCATAATCGATATTCCACAGATGGCAATACCAATAAGCCCCGGAAAGGATCTCTAATGTCAGGCCACAATTGACAGAGCGATATTGGAGATACTGATCCCAGGAATCGAAAGCATCATGAATGTGTATGGTGCTTATCAGCAAATCCCGGTGCAGGCGGGAGTATAGGGACTCAGGGGCTAATGAAATGTTTACTGCAAGCGCCAAATCCCGTTGCCATTGTGCGAATAAAAATAGTGCCCATACAAACTCCTCGGAGATATTGTTCTTCAGGCTGACGGATCGCAAGGCGATCATCTTTTCGGCGAGATCGTCATCAGATGCCAGTACGGCCAAGTAGAAACTGATGCTATCCGCGGCAAAACCAACTTCGAGCTCTGCATTGGTATCGAATATTTCGTCCAACAACCATTGCGCCGTCATCTGGACAGACATCAATAGATGAAACCTGGACTTTTGTTCGAGCTGATCTTTGGTTAAGAATCCATCTGCACCTAGTATTTCGGTAGCCACCAGAGCCGCTCTCTCAAAGAAAGGCTGAGAGCGCATCAGCTTATAGTGAGAAAGAACTCTATCGCCTTGACAAAAGTCGTGAATGGCCTTGAGGCTTCGTTGTTCGCACACAGAAGCGGACCGAACAAGCAAAGTATCCAAGCATCCGGGTTGGATCCTACACTTTTCGGCCATCATTCCGATCAGAAAAGAGGCCAGATTATCCTTGCTATTGATTTGCCGCCTGGTCTGGATGCGATGCGACGCGGTTTTGGCACTCGTTTCCGCGCATCTGTCGCTCTGACGGGAATTCAGATGGATTGCGTGGCGATGAGGTGCGGTGATAGTGTTCGATTCTGGAAGGGCTGTCATCGTGTCTCTCCTGTCGCTCGTCGAATGCCCTATTCTAATCGAGAACCGGCGACCATGCTGTGTCCTGGGTGACACTTATCTGTGTTCTAGAGCATAGCAGGAAGTATCAGCAGTGGCGCCGAACTTCTAAGGCCGATGTTTCGTAGGATGCTGCACTGCACTCGCGCGTTTTTTCTCAGTTGAAGAAAGGTGTGAAACGATGAAACGAGTTTTTCCTATACTGGTTGTTGGAGCACTACTGATTGGCGTCATCGGCACGCTCCCAGCCCGCGCCGATAAGGCCTGTGACGTCGCCCTGGCCACCATCGCAAAGGCAAACACGACCCTGTCCCAATTGCAGGAGTTGGGAGCCGCCATTCGGAAGCGACAACAGGATTTGATCGCAGCCGCGCCATCAACGCCAGGAACACCCGCCAAAGCGGGTGCATTTGTCACACTCGACTTACAGCCCAAGGCCAATCAGGCGCTCAGCGATGATCTGCACGATGAGCAGGGAAATAACTTCAAGAACCTGCCGCAGGGGGAGCAGACTCTCGCAGGCGTCGCCTTCAAGATCGGCCCGAAGATGGTCCATATGCGGGGTGCGCATGCCCCGAATTCGCCCGATAAGGTCGAGGGCCTGCCGGTACAGGGTTCGGTCAGCCGCCTGCACCTGCTGCACGGAACAGGCTATAATCTCGATGCCGCTACGGAGATCGGAGCCTATATCGTCCACTATGCGGACGGCACGACGGAGCGCATTCCCATCGTCTATGGCGAGGATGTGCGTGACTGGTGGAACGAACCGACTCCGGACCTCAAACGGGCCCGGCTCGGCTGGACGGGAACCAATCCGGCTGCCGCCGGCAACCAGAGTTCCATTCATCTCTATATTCTGGATTGGACCAACCCCCACCCCGATAAGCCGATAAGCAGCCTGGATTTCACCTCCAGCAACACGGAGTGTGACCCCTTCCTGGTGGCGCTTTCGTTAGAGCGACCGTAGCCATTTCGACGAAGGCTCTTCTCCTGATCTGGAAATCCGTTCGCTAAAGCGCAACGAACGCGCCCGAACAGGCGTCAACAGTGTGTGGCAACCCGATTGCCACACACTGATTATTGGAAAAGGAGAGACACTCATGCCGCATCCGATACACGTTTTAGGCTTCTCGGGCAGCCTGCGTAAAGGTTCGTATAATGCCGCGCTGCTGCGCGCTGCGGGAGATCTGCTGCCCGAAGGAGTCACCCTGGAGACCTTCGATATTGCGCCCATTCCGCTCTATAACCAGGATGTGGAGCAAGCCGGGCATCCGCAAGCCGTCACCCGCTTCAAGGAGCGCATCGATGCAGCCGACGCCCTCCTCATTGTCACCCCGGAATACAACTATTCGATTCCCGGAGTGCTCAAAAACGCCATCGATTGGGCGTCCCGCAATCCCAACTCGTTCAATGGCAAGCCCATCGCCTTTATGGGCGCTTCCATGGGAATGCTCGGCTCGGCCCGCGCGCAGTACCATCTCCGCCAGGTATGCGTCTACCTGAACATGTATCCGATCAACAAGCCGGAAGTGCTCGTCGCTTCCGCGCATGAGAAGTTCGATGCCGAAGGTATCTTGACCGATGAGATGAGCCGTAGCCTGGTGAGCAGCCTGCTGCAATCGCTCGCCGATTGGACGCGCCGCCTGCGTGGAGAATAGCCAGGCCCTGAAGGACCTGTCTGGGGGGCGCTCCGCGCCAACCGGCCTGCGGCCGGGAATGCATTGTCCGCCCGCAGGGCGGTTGGCTGTCGCAAGGCAGAGGCGCGAACCATTGCAGCGCCGACCCTTGCAGTGGCCCGCCAGACGGTTAAAGGTCGCGCTTCGCGCAGTCCAAATTCGCTATTCCCTCGCGAATTTCGTTTACGGCCCGGTAAGCCAGTGGGGCAGGATTGCCGGAATCAAGAAACGCACCCAAAAGCAGGAAAAACCGGCGCCGCCGCCGAAACAAAGGCCAGCTATCACAAGGTTTCGCGAGGAGGAGAGACAATGCGGGCACTGGTCAATTACGAGCGCGCGCCGTTCAAGGTGGAGATGCGCGAGAAGCCGACGCCGGAGATCGGCGATGAGGATGTATTGTTGGCGGTCCGGGGTGTGGGGGTCTGCGGCAGCGACCTGCATCAGTGGCACGCCTCTCACTCCTGGCCCGTCAACTACCCGGTGACACTGGGGCATGAGTTCGCCGGGGTCGTTGTGCAGGCTGGCGCGAAGGTGCGCGGTTTCAAAGAGGGGGATCGCGTCGTCAGCGAGACCGCCGCCTCGATCTGCGGGCAGTGCGTCTACTGCCGCAGCGGCAACTACAACCTCTGCCCCAACCGGCTGGGGTTCGGCTACGGCCTCGACGGCGCGATGGCCGACTATGTGCGCGTCCCCTCCCGCTGCCTGCACCACCTGCCCGACCATGTGCCCTTCGAGGACGCCGCCATGACCGAGCCGGGGTGCGTCGCCTGCAATGCCGTCATGGAGCTCTCCCGCATCACGCCGGGGGATACCGTTGTGGTGTTGGGACCGGGGACCATCGGGCTGATGGTCGTGCAGATGTGCAAACTCTGCGGCCCCGGCAAACTCGTGCTGATCGGAACTTCGCGGGACGAGGCACGGCTGGCGGTCGGCAGGCAGCTCGGCGCGGACATTACCCTCAAGGCCGATGAGGAGGATGCAGTCGCCGCCGTCAAAGCGCTGGGCGACGGCTTCGGAGCCTCCCTCGTCGTGGACTGCGTAGGCACTTCGGCTGCGCTAAAGCCTTGCCTGGACATGGTGCGCCCGGCGGGCCAGATCACCAAGGTCGGCTGGGGCAAGGAGCCGGTTGGCTTCTCACTCGATCCGCTCGTCCAGAAAGCTGTCACGCTGCAGGGATCGTTCTCCCATACGTATAAGACCTGGGAGCGCGTCATCGGGCTCATGGGTAACGGGCAGCTCAACCTCAACCCTATGCGCCGTGTCTTTCCCCTGGCCGACTGGGAAAACGCATTCCGGACGATGGATTCGCTGGCAATCGCCAAAAGCGTTTTGACACCGTAAACGTTTCTGTTCCGTCCAAGGATTTCGAGGAGGAGATTTGGCGGTAGCGGATCAATAATACAGCGATCTACATAGGATCTGCGCCGCCTATGGGGGCTTTGCCCCAATCGCACTCCGTTTGCTCTCTTACGCCCTCTGGGCAGCTAAAGGAGGAACAGACATGGGCTGGATCGGTTTACTGATGGGAATTTTCGGCCTCGTCAGTTGGATCGTCGTGCTGGTCGCGATGTTTCAGGATGAGGTCTGGAAAGGCATCGTCGGGCTCCTATGCGGGCTGTATGCGCTCTACTATGCGGTATTTGAACTGGAGCACGATTTAAAATGGCTTCTCGTCATCGGAATGCTCTGTTTCGGCGGCATCCGATTTTTCGGGCTGCCCCATTGACGCTGCCGGCGAGACAGCAACGCTCTCTTATGTAATATGGCACGATCACGTATAACCGACTGGTTGCTGGCTCGCTGGGGCGTTCTCGTCCCGGCGGGCATTCTGGGCCTGACCTGTGTGCTGGCGCACACACATACGGAGGGTCCGCCCTGCCTGCTACGCACGATATTCCATATCCCCTGCCCCGGATGCGGCATGACGCGCAGCCTGGAAGCGCTCTGGCGCGGCGACCTGATCACGTCCATTCGATACCACCCTCTCGGCCCTCCCCTCTTTCTGCTCTGTTGCCTGGTGCTTCTGAGCGCCCTGCTGCGCCGGATCGCGCCCTCCTTAAAGCCGCGCCTGGACGCTCTTGCCGTCCGACTGAAAGCGGTGCGGTTCGCCTATGGCGTCGGCGCACTCCTGATAACGGTCTGGCTCATACGGGTCGGCCTGATGCTGGCGGGCAACAACTTCTTCCAATGGAACGATATTCCCCTGCATTGACCTTTTCCCGCAAAACCCGCATCGCTGTGCCTTGACAAACCGGTCCAATTGCCCCCACAATAGATGTTTGGAAAAAGCGTCTGGCCTCTGCGTCGATTGTTCATCGCAACGATGGCTGCGGGCCATGCCCATAAGGAGTTTCATACATGAGCATCTACCCCTCCCCGGATAAACTCGATGCCCTGGAGAGCAAGTACGCTCTGGTCATTCTGGCCGCCAAGCGCGCCCGCCAGATCAAAGACAACGCCCGCCGCCTGGTGGATACGACTTCTAAGAACCCGCTTACGGTCGCCCTCGAAGAGATCGCGGAGGGCGCTATCGTGCAGCGCGTGGTCGAAGATGCGACGGTCGCCGCGCATCAGGCCGCGCTCAAACCCAACGTGCCCAGCCTGGAAGACATCATCGGTGCGGGACCGGTCCTGGCGCTGGATATGGAGCAGGACAGCACCGCAGCGCAACTGGCGGCCTTCCGGAATGCGGAGCCGGACAGCGATGAAGATGATCTGCTGGGAGACGATGGCGAAGATACCCTTCGCCCGGTGGACGCCTTTGTCCTCGATGCGCCTGGCCTGGTCAATGACCTGGATGAAGAGGAGGAGGATCTGATCCCCTCGATGGATGACGAAGAGGAGTAGTCCGAAGCGGATAGGGGCCGGCGCGCTATGCCCAAAATCGTGGGGATTGACCTGGGAACCACCAACTCTTTGATCGCAGTCGTGGAAGGGCAAGAGGCGACGGTAATCACCCTCGCCGAGGGCAGCCGCCTCTGCCCCTCCGTCGTCGGCTTTGCCAAAAACGGAGAGCAGTTGGTGGGGATGCTGGCCAAGCGCCAGGCGATCACCAACCCCGACCGGACGTTCAGCAGCATCAAGCGCCAGATGGGCGCTTCTTACCGCGTCACGGTGGATGAGCGCGAGTACACCCCCCAGGAGATCTCGGCCCAGATCCTGCGTAAGCTCAAAACGGATGCGGAAGCCTATCTGGGCGAGGCGGTGGAAAAAGCGGTCATTACGGTGCCCGCCTACTTCACCGATGCACAGCGCCAGGCGACCAAAGAAGCGGGCGCCCTGGCCGGCCTGGAGGTCGTCCGGATCATTAACGAGCCTACCGCTGCCGCACTGGCCTATGGCCTTCGGCGCAGGGGCATCCAGACCGCCCTGGTCTGGGATCTGGGCGGCGGCACGTTCGATGTCTCCATCCTGGAGATCGGCGACGGCCTCTTTGAGGTGTTGGCGACCTGTGGCGACACCCACCTGGGCGGTGACGATTGGGATGCCTGCCTCGTCGAGTGGATGGCGCAACGATTCCAACAGCAGTATGTGATCAACCTGCGCCGAGACCGTATGGCGATGCAGCGGCTCAAGGAGGCGGCGGAAAAAGCCAGAATCGAATTGAGCAGCCTCCTGAAGACCAATATCAACCTGCCCTTTCTCTCCGTGGGAGCCGAGGGTCCCCTACATCTGGACCTCGACCTGACGCGGGCGCAGATGGAGCAGCTCTGCAGCGATCTGTTGGAACGCCTTATCGCCCCCACACGGCAGGCCCTTCAGGATGCAAAATGTGCGGAGAGCGCACTCGATTGTGTGCTGCTCGTCGGCGGCGCGACGCGCATGCCCGCAGTGCAGGAACTTGTGCGTAAATTGTTCGGTAAAGAGCCTTATCGGGGCCTCCACCCGGATGAGGCTGTCGCACTGGGCGCGGCCCTACAGGGCGGGGTTTTGAATAGAGAGGTGCCGGGGATCCTGCTGCTGGATGTCATGCCGCTCTCGCTGGGGATCGAAACCCATGGGGGCGTGATGACCCGGCTGATCGAGCGGAACACAACCATTCCGACGCAGAGCCAGCAGCACTTCACGACCTCGCAAGACTATCAGACGATCCTCCATATCCGCGTCTTGCAAGGAGAAGCGGAGCGCGCAGCCCAGAACCGCCTGCTGGCCGATTTTCAACTTACGGATATTCCCCGCGCGCCGCGCGGGGTTCCGCAGGTGGAAGTGACCTTCGATGTGGATGTAAACGGGATCATCCAGGTCTCTGCCAGGGAATTGACCACGGGACGACAGCAACAGATTCGAATCGACAATGTAACGGACCGTACCAATGCCGAACGACCAGGCTAAGCTAAGGAGTAGGGAGCAATATGGCCTCACACCGCGATTATTATGAGGTACTGGGTGTTTCTCAAACCGCGAGCGCAGACGAACTCAAACGCGCATACCGCAATCTGGCGAAGAAACTCCATCCCGATGTGAACAAGGATCCGGATGCGGGCGAGAAGTTTCGGGAAGTTCAGAATGCGTATGATGTCTTGAGCGACGACCGCAAGCGCAGCCTGTACGACCAGTATGGCGCGGAAGGTCTGAATGGGCCGGAGGGCTTTCCGGGCGGGTTCGACATGGGGAGCAACCTCTTCAATGACCTCTTCGGCGCGCTCTACGAACAGCAGACAGGCGGAGGACGGCGCAGTCGGGCTTCCGCCGGAGTGCGGGGCGATGACCTGCGGGAAGACATCGAACTGACCCTGGAAGAGGTCGCGCTGGGCGTCGAGAAGACCATCCGCTACCGGTGTATGGAGACCTGTGAAGTCTGCCAGGGCAGCGGCGCACAAGCGGGAACCTCCGCCGAAGTCTGCCCACAGTGCCGGGGTGAGGGCCAGGTCGCCTTTTCGGAGCGCATGGGTCCCTTCCAGTTCACTCGCACCCAGCCCTGCCCGCGCTGCCGGGGGAACGGCAAGGTAATCGCCAGCCCCTGCGCCACCTGCACCGGCAACGGGCGCGTCCGCAAGACGCGCGAAATCAAACGCAAAATCCCCACAGGCGTCGAGACCGGCCAGCGCATGCAGGTACCGGGAGCGGGCGATGCCGGCATGCGAGGCGGCCCTCCCGGCGACCTCTATCTGGTCTTCTATGTCAAGGACCATCCGAACTTCGAGCGCCAGGGCAACAACCTCTACAGCAAAGTCGGGGTCAGTTTCGCTACTGCCGCCCTCGGCGGCTCGGTCCAGGCTCCCCTGATCAACGGCGAAACGGAACAGCTCACCATTCCGGAAGGCACCCAGAGCGGCAAGGTGTTCAAAGTGCCTGGAGCAGGTATTCCGGACCTGAACGGGCGCGGCAAGGGAGACCTCTATATCGAACTCCAGGTCGAAGTCCCGACCAAGCTGACCCCCGAACAGCGGGAACTGCTCAAGCAGTTCGCCCTCTCTCTGGGTGAAAAGCCCTCCGAGAAGAAGGGCGTCCTGGAGCGCCTCTTCGGCAATTAAGGGAACCCTTTTATGAGATGGGCGGAGATGACGGTGGCGTGCGCGCCGGAGGCGACGGACGCGGTGAGCTATGCCTTTATTCAGGCGGGCTGCGGGGGCGTGATGCTACGGGGCGAAAATCCTGTGACCGTCCAGGGCAGCCTGCCTGTCACGGACGAACTGATGGCGCGTATCGAGGGTCTGAGAGATCATCTGGAGCGCCTGCCCGAGTTCGGCCTGCCTGCCCTCAAAGAGAGACTGACCCTGCGGTACGCCGAAGATGAGGACTGGGCGAACGCCTGGAAGCAGTACTTCAAACCCCGGCGCCTGGGCAGGCGGCTGGTCATCAAGCCGAGTTGGGAGTACTACACGCCGGAGGGCGACGACCTGGTCCTGGAACTCGATCCGGGCATGGCCTTCGGTACGGGCGGGCATCCGACGACGCAGCTCTGCCTGTTTGCCCTGGAGGAGCGGATAACTTCGGGTATGACCGTCGCCGACATCGGCACGGGCAGCGGCATCCTCGCACTGGCGGCGGCGAAATTGGGGGCGGTTACCGTCTACGCGACCGATATAGACCTGCTTCCTCGCAAGATCGCACGGGAGAATATCGCGCGCAACGGACTGGAAGAGACGGTGCATATTCTGGAGATGGAGGCGTTCGATACGGAGGCGCAGGGGTGCGATCTGATTGTAGCCAACATCGTCGCCAACACGATCATCGAACTGGCTACGACGATTGCGCCGCGCCTCAAACCCGGCGGCATCTTCATCGCCTCCGGCATCGTCGAGGAGCATCATGATCTGGTGCGCGACACCCTGTCCGCCATCGGCCTGAGCCCGCTGGAGACGAAACGCGAAGACATCTGGGTCTGCCTCGTCTCCCGCAAGGAGGCAAACGCGATGGTGGATACCGAGGCGGTCTCACGCGCCGCACAGACCCTTCCTCCGGTCGGCGGCGCCGATCGGGCTTCCTGATCCCACCCCAATGCAACATCTCTTTCTGCCCAATGAGCAGATTTCCGGCGAGACGGCGCGGATTCTCGGCGCGGACCACTTGCACCTGACCCGCGTACTACGCGCGCGCGCTGGTGATCCAGTCATCTTGCTGGACAATCGGGGAAACGCTTTTCGCGCCGTTCTCGTATCCCTCGATAAGGCAGAGACGACTGCGCGGATTGTCGAGGCCGTTGTGCTGCCGCCGGAGCCGTCCGTGTTTCTGACCGTCGCCCAGGCGCTGGGCAAGGGCGACAAATTCGAGCAGGTGATCCAGCACGGTACGGAAGTGGGCGCAGGGGCGTTTATTCCGTTACAAGCGGAACGCTGCGTTGTCGAACTACGCACGGGCAAAATCGCAGAGCGTGTGGCGCGCTGGCAGCAGATCGCCAGGAGCGCGGCGGAGCAATCCCACCGCCTGCATATCCCGGAGGTCACGCTTCCCATGGACTTCACCGCCTGGGCGCGAGAAGCCGCGTGTTCCGCCCCCGCGCTGCTCCTCGATCCCGACCCGGAAGCGTCTCCGCTGTCTTCGGTATTGGCATCCCTCCCCGTTCGCCCGCAGCGCCTGACACTGGCGGTCGGACCGGAAGGCGGCTGGAGCCCGCGCGAACGGGCGCTCGCGCCGACCACGAACCTGATACGGGCCTCGCTGGGACCACGCGTACTGCGCACGGAGACTGCGGCTCTGGTGGCGATCAGCCAGATACTCTATCATTTTGAATGACCTCTGCTTCCGCCGCTGCCGCAGAGGGCTTCAAGCACTATTCCATTTACAGGAGAACGTGTATCATGCGTATTCTTGGGCCGGACGGAAGACCGATTGAGACCGCGCCCCCGGTTTCGGACGAAGTCAAGCAGCTTGTCGAACGGGCCAGAGCCATTGCCGAACAGGGCGATCCGGCCAGCGCACTGCAGCAGATGGTTGTCGCCTTTCAGAGCGATGTCAGCTCGGACCTGGTGCTGGATACGACCTGTGCGCTGCTGGCGCGGCTCACCGAGATGGCGGGCGCGACGCAGAGCGAAGAGTTGCAGATGTTCGACCAGTTGCGCAAAAATCGGCAGGACCCCTCCTCGTACTACCAGTTGGGCAACCGCTTCTTTCAACTGCAGCAGCCGTTTGTGGCCCGCCCGTTCCTGATGCGCGCCAAGGAGCTGATGGGCAGTCAGTTGAACGAGTTGAGCCAGGCCATCGATGTGGACAACGCCCAGGTCTTGATGGATCTGGGCGGGTATGAGGAAGCGATCAACGCCTTCCATACCCTCAACGACACCTATGGGGGCCTGCCGATCTGGCTGGTGCTGGAGATGGCGGAGTGCTATGCACTCTTGCGCCAGATCGATGAGGCGGAAGCGGTCTATCAGATCGCGCCCTCAGAGGCCGCCGCCCAATTTCCCGGTATGGAGCAGGTCCATGAGGAGGTGGGCGACCTGCTGGCCCGTGTCCGCGACTTCGACGGCATCGAGACGCTGGACTTGCGGGACTGGCACTATATCCAGACGCGCGGCATCCTGCTGGAGACCAATCCGGACGAATCGCGCCCCGGCGAGCGCTTCCTTATCTTCCAGCCGACCGAGGAGGAGATCGCCCACGTCGTCGGCGTCTGCGCGGCCCTGCTCGATCAGCGGGAGTACGCGCCCACCAAGCTGCTCTGGCTGGGCGACAACTCGGAGCCGCTGGCCCGCCTCTTCGCCCAGTGGTGGGAGGTAGATCCCGAAAACATCCGCCCCTATCAGAACGGCGACAACCTCGACAGCGAAGAAGAGGTGGCGCTTCTGGTGATGGCGCACTCCTACGACATCATGAACCTGGAGGACGAGGAGAGCTTCATCGACCTCGCGCAGGCGCGCTCCGGTCTGATCACCTTCGCCCTCGACCTGCGCTGGACCGAGCGCCAGCCGATGACCCCGGACATCGCGGGCTTCATGTCCCAGGCCTGCAACCTCCCGTGGGAGACCCGCTTCGAGATGCAGGAGGGCGACGAGACGCCCACCCGCATCGAAGAGACGCGTACTCCCGAAGAGGTGGCGCAAGCGATTGCCGAGCAGTTCCCGGAGGCGGACGAGTCGGAGACTTTTGCCAGGCAGTTGCTGGAAGACTACGATGTCTGCACCGACCTGATCCTGGACCATCGCGACGGCACGCTCATCCGCCGCCCACTGGTCACGCACTCCCCTGTCAAGAGCCCGAAATACGGCTTCTAGCCCGCTTCGCTGCCCCTTCCGGCAAACACTCTGCCGGAAGGGGCGGAGGAACCCGACCATGGTGACGCAGGAACTCCCTCCATCCCGGCTCTGGACCCGTGAAGAGTATCACCGCGCGGCGGAAAACGATATCTTCCGCGCCGATGAACGCCTGGAGCTTCTGAATGGAAAGGTGATCTGTAAAATGAGCCCTCAGAGCAACCCGCATGTGGTCGGCGTCGGTCTCTCTGCAGAAACCTTGCGCGCTGCCTTCGGGGTCGGCTTTCATGTGCGTGAAGAGAAGCCTATGGTT
>DATGIG010000409.1:0-21036 GCA_035295825.1 Chthonomonadaceae bacterium
ACAGGTTTACCGCCGTCGGGCGGGCAGCGCGAAATACGGCGGCGATCTCCGCCATGCGGCTGAGAAACGCCTCCCGGCTTTCGGCGATGATGCCCTTCGCGCCCAGGGCCATGCCCAGGGCAGCGGTGCAGCCGATGGCGGGCGCGCCCCGCACGATCATGGTGCGAATGGCCTCCGCTACGGCCCGCCAGTCGGAGAGTTCGACCACCTCCAGGCGGGCCGGCAGCGCCGTCTGGTCTATCAGCCGCACTCTCCCATTGGCCCATGCCACGGTTGTCAAGGCTTCCTTTTGCGATGCAGTCATGTGTGTTTACCCACTGATCTTAGCGTGCTCGAGGACGTGGTGGCAGGGGCTGTCCAGGTCGAGCGGGATGCGCCGGATCAGCTCCAGCACGACCCTCTTCACCCGTTCGGCGTTCTTCTGAAAGACCGCATACACCTCCGCAGAGGTGACGGGCGCGACCTCGCCCTCCGCGACCAGGCCGCTGTCGTAGTCCGTGATGAGCGCGATATTGACGATGGCGATCTCCTGCTCCAGGGCGAGGTGGGCCTCCGGGTAGGCCGTCATGCCGATCACTTCCCAGCCCGCTGCGGTGAACCAGCGGCTCTCGGCCTTGGTGGAGAAGCGCGGCCCCTGGATCACGACGATGGTCCCTTTCTCATGGACGGTGATCCCCTGCTCTCGGATGACTTCGATGGCCAGGCTCCGCAGGCGCGGACAGTAGGGGTCCGCAGCGCTGACGTGGTAGACGTTCGGGCCGTCGTAAAAGGTGTCTTTGCGGGCGCTGGTGCGGTCCACATACTGGTCGCACACGACGAAGTGCTCCGGCTTGACATGCGCCTGGAGGCTGCCCGCCGCACAAGGGCTGATGAGGTAGCGCACGCCCAGGCGCTTCATGGCCCAGACGTTGGCGCGATAGTTGATGGCGTGGGGCGGAATGTTGTGCCGACGGCCATGCCGAGGCAGGAACGCCACACGGCGGCCCGCATGCTCCGCCAGGAAGATATGGTCGCTGGGGGGGCCATAGGGCGTTTCAATAGGGACTTCCTGCACATTATCGAGCAGCGCATAGAACCCGCTGCCGCCGAAGACGCCGATGTCGGCGGTTGGCTCCGTGGTAGTCATCTCGGAAGGTCTCTTTCTCTGTTATTCGGGCGATGAAAAGAGCGGCGGAGTTATTTTACCCGTTTTCTGCCCGTTCTTCCGGCGATGCGGGTGGGGGAGGAAATCGTTCCGGCAGGTGGGTCAGGGCATCCTGCGCGGCAGACTGTTCGGCCTCTTTTTTGCTCTTGCCCTTGCCCTCGCCGATGATGGTCTCACCCAGGACGGCCTGAGCAAGGAACGTTTTGTCGTGCTCGTGGCCGGTTTCATTGAGAATCCGATAGCAGGGGGTCTGTCGCAGCAGGGCCTGCGTCTGCTCCTGAAGCGAGGACTTGTAGTCGCCGCGATGCTGGTCGATGGCGGCGGCACGAATGGCAGGCATGAGGGCGTTGCGGATCACCCGGCGGGCCACATGAATCCCTCGGTCGAGATAGATCGCTGCAATCACCGCCTCGAAGGCGTCCGCCAGGATGGAGCGCCGGCGGCGTCCGCCGGATTGCGCTTCCCCTGAGCTCATGACGACGAACTCCTCCAGGCCCATCGCCTGCGCCGCCTGCGCCAACGACGCCTCGCTGACGACATAGGCTTTCGACTTCGCCAGTTCGCCCTCGCTATGGTTCGGATACAGGCGATACAGGTTCTCACAGACGACCAGGCCCACCACCGAATCGCCCAGGAATTCCAGCCGTTCGTTGCTGTCCAGCGTGTTCTCACTCGCGGCGGAGCGGTGCGTCAGGGCGCGTTCCAGGCAGGATACCTCCCGAAAGCGCACCCCCAGCCGCTCCTGCAGTCTTGTCAGCGCATCCTCATCCATAAAATCTACTAACCGCCCGCCGGGGCGCTGCTTGCTGCGCCCTCCCGCGCCCTTACGAGCGGCGCAAAAGGTTGTTTGATCCCTGGCTCCGTCGCCCGGTCAGAGTACATGCGCGATGGCCTGACAGACGTATTCGATATTGAGATCATTGAGAGCCGCGACACAGATCCGCCCGCTGTCCACCGCATAGATCCCATATTCGCTGCGCAGGCGGCGCACCGCCTCCAGGGAGAGGCCGGAGTAGGAGAACATTCCCTTCTGATCCACGATAAAGCGGAAGTCCTGGCCGACTTCCAGAGAGCGCAGGGTTTCGGTGAAGCGGCGGCGCATCGCATGGATCCGCTCCCGCATTTCGGCCAGTTCCTCCTCCCAGAGGGCGCGCAGCCCGGCGTCCGCCAGGACCAGCGCCACAAGTTGAGCGCCATAGGAGGGTGGGTTGGAGTAGTTGGTACGAATAACGCGCTTAAGCTGGCTCAAGAGCCGTTGCGCCTCCTCGGCGCTGCCAGTCAGGATCGTCAACGCCCCGACCCGCTCCCGATAGATGGAGAAGGACTTGGAGAAGGAGTTGGCGATGAGGGCCGGCAGTCCCGCCTCGGCGAAAGCGCGCACGGCAAAGGCATCCGCCTCGATGCCCTCGCCAAATCCCTGGTAGGCGAAGTCCAGAAACGGAATGAGGTGTTTGTGCTGGAAGAGGGAGACCATGTCCTGCCACTGCTCCGGGGAGAGATCCACACCGGTGGGGTTGTGGCAGCAGGCGTGTAAGACGACCAGGCTGTGCGCCGGCAGCGTCTCCAGGGTCTGGACCATGCCCGCGAAATCGAGGCTATGGGTCTGTTCATCATAGTAGGGGTAGCTGTTGACCGTAAAGCCCGCCGCCTCGAACAGCGCTTTGTGATTTTCCCAACTGGGGCTGCTGATCCAGACGGTCGGGTCCGGCAGGAAGCGGCGCAGGAAGTCCGCGCCGATCTTGAGCGCGCCGGTGCCGCCAAGCGCCTGCGCAGTGAGGACGCGGCCCTCCGCGATCAATGGCGAATCCGCACCCAACAGCATAGACTGCACCAGTTTGTCGTAGGTCGCGATGCCGTCAATCGGCAGGTAGGTTTTTGAGTCTTCTTTTTCGAGCCACTGCTTCTCCGCCTCATGCACCGCTTTGAGAATGGGCACCTTGCCCTGAGCATTCTGATAGACACCCACCCCCAGATTGACCTTGTTGGGGTTGGTGTCGGCAAGGAACGCGGCGGTCAGGCCGAGGATGGGATCCGGGGGTGCAGTAGGGATCTCGGCGAACGGGGTTTCCGACGGCAGAAGCGTTGACGTAAGAGTCATGATAAGAGTCTCTCCTCGAAGCGATCTGTGGCTTAGAAGTGGAATGGATTCAGTATACGCTAAGAGGCGCTTCTACGTCAATGCGCGTTTGCGTCGTAGGAGCGGATGCGGCATCGTGCGTAACACCGGCTCATTGTGCCTTTTGCATGCGTTTGAGGCGCACCATAATGGGCAGCGCTTCGGTCATTCGTCTTTGAGTGACGAGGAAGGCCGCATAGGTCTGATACCCCGCGACAACGGACGGGTGTCTTGGCCCGAAGTGCTTCTCCCGGATGGCAATGCAGCGTAGGAAGAGCGGTTCCGCCTGAGAAGGCCTGCTCAGTTTCTGGTAGAGCAGGGCGAGGTTGTTGACCGCTGTGGCGACATCGGGATGTTCCGGCCCCAGCGCCTTCTCCAAAATCGCCAGCGCTTCCTGATACAGCGGCTCGGCCTGGACATACTTTTTCTGTTCCTCGTAGAGGCGTGCCAGGTTGTTCTGGCTGATAGCAAGGGAGGGATGCTCTGAGCCTAACTTTTTCTGCTGGATCGCGAGGGCGCGTTGCTGCAGCGGCTCTGCCTGCCCGTAGCGCTTCTGTCGGCTGTAGACCAGCGCCAGATTATTCAGCGTCGTGGCAACATTGGGATGCTCCGCCCCCAGGATTCTCTCCTGGATGGTCAAGGCCTGCTGAAAGAGCGGTTCGGCTTCGGTATAGCGCTTCATGGCGATATACAGATTGGCCAGATTGTTCATACTCAGCGCCGTTTGGGGATGCGCGCGCCCATAAGCTTGCTCAAAGATAGCGAACGCCTGTTGGTTGTAGCGCTCCGCACGGGTAAACTTGCCCTGTATTTTGTAGAAGTGGGCCAGATTATTCAGGCCCAACGCGACATCGGGATGTTCCATCCCCTGGATCTTCTCATGGAGGGCCTGCGCCCGCAGGTAGAGCGGTTCTGCCTGTTCGTACTTTGCCTGCGACATAAAGAGGTGCGCCAGATTGTTCAGCATCGCCGCGGTGTGGTGATTCTCCGGCCCCCAGACCTGCTCGTAGATCGTCAGGCAACGCTGCATCAGCGGCTCTGCCTGCGCATATCTCCCCAGTTTCATATACAACTGCGCCAGATTGTTCAAGCCCATCGCCGTTTCATGATGCTCCGGTCCGTAGGTCTTCTCGCGTATCTCCTGAGCGCGCAGCAGCAGCGGCTCAGCCAGATCGTAACGCGCCTGTTTCTGATACAGCGCGGCCAGGTTATTCAACGTCATCGCGGTTTCGGCATGTTCCGGCCCGCGCACCTTTTCCCGAATGGCAAGCGCCCGTTGATAGGGCGGTTCCGCCTGCTCGTACCGGCCCAGACGCCCATGCAGATAGGCGAGGTTGTTGACGCTCTCGGAGATTTCGTAAGCTTCCGGTCCCAGCGTCTTCTCCCGGATCGCCTGCGCGCGCTCCAACAGCGTTTGCGCCCGCGTATAATTCCCCTGCTGAACGTATAAAACCCCCAAATCGTTCAGACTTTCGGCTGTATCGGGGTGTTCCGGCCCCAGCGCATATTCCCGAATGGCAAGCGCCTGCTGTAACATCGCTTCCGCCAGCTCATATTTGTCTAACTGCCTGCTGACACTCCCAAGGCTATTCAAGCTCTGCGCGGTATCCGGATGCTCCGGCCCACACACCTTCTCCCGGATGGCGAGGGCTTGCTGCAGGAAGTGTTCCGCCTCCGCATACCGGTCCTGGCGCACATAGATCTTCGCCAGATCGTGCAGGCTCTGCGCGGTGTCCGGGTGTTCCCGCCCGATCTGCTGTTCGCGAATCACAAATGCCTGTCGGTAGAGCGCTTCGGCCTCCTGATAGCGCCCGGCATCTTTATGGCGCTTTGCCTCCAGCATCTGTTCATCCGCGGTTTCGAGTTCTGATAACGACATGATCTGCTTACCTTTCGAGCCGGATGGTAACTCCTCCCCCTCCTTTTCGACGTATCCGGGCAAAATCCTGCCTCTCGTGCGAGACTAACCGGGCCGTGAACGCCCCGTCTCGAGGGCCTTCGGCCAACCGCCCTGCGGGCGGACAATGCATTCCCGGTCGCAGACCGGTTGGCGGCAAAGCCGTCCCCCAGACAGGTCCTTCAGGGCCTGGCGAGCAAAATGGAGACAATTGCTTGGCAATGCTCTGGGGTTGAAAACACCCGGCGAGCAAGGGGAAGCGTATTTCAGACGCGATACCTATCGTCTTGTGGTTCTGTCTAAAGGACGCATGATCGGTCCTGCCAGAGATTGAAAATATCCGGCGCTTCGGCAACCGGGCAGGAATCGACCCCAAAACGTAGAAAAGAGCTTGGGACGAGAACCTGACGCCTATGGTAACCATGCCGAACGATTTTGAGGATTCTCTGTTCGTGGGAAGGAGGAAGGGCGTTATGCACACGCTACTGGTCGGCCCGGAGTTCGAGGAGAACCTGTCGCTTCGCTACTTGGCCGCTGCGCTGCAATCAGCGGGCCACTATAGGCCGTCCGGACGCGATCCTGGCCAGCCCTGTCCTGCGATGGGGTCAAGAACGTGCGCGGGAAGTGCATCGTTGGTCTGAAGATGGCGACGGCACTGGTGGTGGACGAGCAAGATAGACGTATTGTTGTGTTGCGGAGGCGGTTGGCCCGGAAGTTAGCAAAGGAGTAAGAGTGAGCAATTGGAATGTGACTTTCCTAATTGGGTGGGCTCTGATGCATTTTTGGTGAAAAACAAGTAGGGCAGCGGTAAGGATTCGTGTAAAATACTGTAAAATACACACTTTGACAAACTGACTACTGATGACCTCTACCCTTCAAAAGTAAAATGAAGCCCGTCTGCCTCTTGGACGCCATACACCTCACGCAGGAGCCGCTGGATAATCATGGTTGCCCGACCCACATCATTGCCAATGGGATAGTGTAGGTCTCGCATCGCGTCGGCATAGCCATTGTAATCGTGAACTGTGTCGATGTTGGGAGCAATCTGAAGATCAGCAAATAGCCTATGGAGAACCTGTTCTTTCTCCGGCTCTGGAGCCTGCGGCGGAAGGTAGCCTTTGTTCAACTTCTTAAAGGACTTTGCTGGAGTAGAAGAGCCAAGCATAATATGTTCCAAAATCGTGAGTTGCTCGTCCTGACGTATAATCAGGCAGGCTTTGTTTCCATCCGGAGAAGCGATAATCAGCGAGCATCTTGGCGAGGGCGACTTTACCATGCGGGCCACGTATTTGACGATGTGATTGAGACCATAAGCGTCAACCTTGTCGGGTTTAGGAATTCGTTCCCATTTCCCCTTGCCGATTCGATTGCCGTCTTTGTCGACGGTGCTAACGTGCATCCAATCGGTCGCAATGACGAAACGACCACACGCCCATAGCAAGCCAACACCGCAGGCGGCGATTAATACTAAGAGTACGATAGGCGGCCAATCAGTTAGTGTGTTCATACGGTCAGCATCTCCCGATGCCCCTTCAAGTGACATAGATTAGGTGACGGCTTATCTGTCTGAATTGGTGTCGGAAAAGGCCATCCTCGGCTGTGTCACGTGAACGGGGGTTTATGAAACGGCATCTGTTTGAATTACGGCTCTGATCGTGTCCGCGTTTCTCAGGATGTTCTTGCTACTCGGCCCGTCAAAGTGTGTGGATTTTACACGAATCCTTTGTAACACATCTGGGGCCAACTGGCGCAACCATGGCTTGAACAAAAAAATAAACTTTTAACTCAGCTTACGCAGCCGGACATTTGAACCGCTTTGTAGGTCGGGTACAGAACGTACCCGCCTGGAGAGCCTTCGGCTAACCGTCCTCACGGACGGAAAACCTTGCAACACTGAGAGGCGTCTGGAGGACGCTTGGCGCGTAGCGCCCTAGAGACGGGTACGTACTGTACCCGGAATAGCTCGGCTGCGTAACGTGAGATCTTAAATCTGCCAGTCTTATTGCGTCCGAATGGACGCTTGGCCGAAGGCCCTCCAGACGGGTACGTTTTGTACCCGGCATGCCAGCCACTACCCAACTATGCATTGCTATCACGGCGGGCGAGCAGGTCAATGGGGTCGCCGGGGTTCCAGGTCGGCAGGCCCTCCGGCGGCGTGTAGGCGAAGACCTCGTCGTCGCTGGGATAGGGGTTCTTCTTGCGCTCATTCAGAGCGTACTGGTACAGCCGGCACCGCTTCTCGATCACCTCGCGGGAGAACCACTTGTACTCATCGTTCCAGCTCGCGGCGCGGTTGTCGAAGTAGACGACGCGCCGCAATTCCTGCGAGGAGTTGACCGTGCTGCCGTGCAGCACCTTCACATGGTGCAGCAGCACATCCCCCGGCTCCATCTCGGCGGGAACGGCGTTCGGCAGGTTGAAATCCTCGCGGCCCCGCTTGACCATCTCCATCGCCCGCTCCCGCTCCCAGAGATGGCTGCCCGGAACCACCCAGACGCAGCTATTGGCGACGGTGGAGTAGTCCGGATAGATGTCGATGTTGAAGACCCGTTCTCGGCCCGTCTCCGCGTTGCCGTCCCGATGCCAGGGGACCGAGGAGCCGTTGCCCGGCAGTTTGAAGACCAGCGACTCGTAGCAGGGAATGAAGTCGGGGCCGACCATCCGGGTGAGCAGGTCGCCGATGAACGGGTGGGCCAGCAGCCGCAGCGAGAACGTGTTCGGATTGGCATGGAGGTAGGTGAGGTAGTAGGGAATGCCCTCCGGCCCCCGCGTGCACATCTTGTCGGCAGGCCCGCCGGACTGGATCTCATCGATGAGGCGGGCGGATTCGCGCTGAAAGTGCGCCAGTTCGTCGGCGTGCAGCACCTTACGGCAGATCACATAGCCGTTCTCATCGAAGAACCGTATCTCATCGTCACTGATTTTTCGCATGGTTGTCTCCTTGCCTCTCTTACCGGATAGCGGGGAAATCTTGCTATCCATTGACCTTCCCAATGATCTCCAGGCTGTCGCGGGTGATGTCGGCGAGTTGGACCGTGTTGTAGCCCGCCACGCCCGTATGCAGCGTGTCGTTGATCTTGTCCACCCAGGGTGCGGGCAGCGCCTTGCGCCCATGCAGAATGCCCAGAATAGAGCCCGTGGTCGCGCCGTTGCAGTCGGTGTCGAAGCAGGGCTGGACGGCGCGGCAGATGGTCCTGGCGTAGTCGCCTTCGCCCCAGAGCAGCCCGATAGCGACGATCATCGCGTTCGAGATGGTGTGGCACCAGTCGTGCGCCCGCTCCTCGTTCCAGATCTCATGCAGGCGATAGACGGCGGTGTCGTAGTCCACCTCGACCTCATGCCACTCCAGCACGCTCTCGATGGCGTCGCTCAGGCGGCAGTTTGCAGGGATCTGGCCCAGGCCGGCGCGGATGATGGTCGGGATGTCGTCAGTGACAAAGGCGGCGGCGATCATGGCGGCGACCCACATCTCGCCATAGATGCCGTTTTTTACATGCGAGATACAGGCATCGCGCCAGGCGAACTCGGCGGCGCGCTCCGGATTGCCGGGGTTGGCATAGCCCCAGAAGTCGGCGCGGATCTGCGCGCCGATCCACTCGCGGTAGGGATTGCGGAAGCTCCCGGAGGCGGGCGGCGGGATGAGCAGGCAGAAGTTGCGGTAGGCGATGCGCTCCGCCGTGCAGGTGTGCAGGATGGGGATGTCGTTCAGCCAGAAGTTCGCGACATCGGTCGGGGTGAAGTCCGGCCCATAGCGCTTGAGGATCGCCAGCCCGGTCGTGGTGTAGTTGGTGTCGTCGTCTTCGGGCATGGCGTCCACCAGATCGGCGAACCTGGCCCACCGTTTCGCCTTCTCCAGGTCGTACTTCTCCCGGACCTCCGGCGTCGCGACATCGTAGCGGAAATAGTCGGCGAGGGGCCAGCGGTTCAGATCCTTCAGATAGCCCCACATGCGCGGACGTCTCCAGCCCTCCACCGGCTTGCCCAGCAGGCAGCCGACGCAACGGCCCGTCCACGCGCCATACACCTTGTCTTCCAGCTCCGCGTCCGTGAGCGCCAGAGAGGGCAATTGTGGCCGGTCGGGGCGGGCGGCCCGAATGCCCTCCAGGTCCGACGGCTCTTCAAAGCGAAAATCGCGCTTCAATGGCAGCGTGACGGTCTTATCCAACAGCGCCTGTGCTGTCGGTTGGTTCGCCAGGTCCTCCAGGTCGAGACTCAGCACGCGCTCGAAATCTTCCTCCGCCGAGGAGAGGTCGCGCCCCTCCTCCTCGCACTGTCGTCGCTCCGTCTCCAGATCGGTCTTATTCGTGTACAGCCAGATATGTTTCAAACAAATCTCCTTGCGTTGTGGTAATCTCCCCGGTCTATTCGGCGTCGCGGCCTCCGGTTCCTGTGAGAATGTGTTACGTTTCCCCGGTTCCCCCGTCTAACAGCCGTCTTACATCTTTCGACCAAGGAGAAGGGCATGGCGAAGAAGTGCGTCTGGATAGCGATGATCCTGGTTCTGTGCGCATGTATTCAGCAGTCTTTTGCTATGGGAGAACTCATCGAAGTCACAAAGGAGAACCAGGCAGAGTTGGGCCTGAACTATACGCTTGTCGCCGACCGTGTCGACGCGGAGGCGGTTCTGGTCTCTATGGAGATTCCCAGAAAGGGAAAGTTGAAGGATCTCCGCAGTGTGAGTATGCGGGTCGGATCAGGCAGGCCTCTCGTAGCCGCGCCCCTACAGACATCGCCGGGCAAAGATGGCTCCTGGGTGATAACGTTCCAGCTTGCCCCAAACTTAGCGGACAAATGCTCCGTTGACCTCATCGTCCCCGTATCGGGCCGAACCTATGTGGTGTATGCCGTGCAACTCAAGGGATACGTGAAAGACAGGAAGTAGCAGGGTCGGGTACAGAACGAAATCTGCGGGGGAAGAGCAGATTTGGACTGCACCGAAGGTGCGACCTTATACCCGCCTGGAGAGCCTTCGGCTAACCGTCCTTACGGACGGAAATGCTCCCAACGTTGGGATCGCGTCCGGAGGACGCTTGGCCGGAGGCCCTAGAGACAGGTACGTTCTGTACCCGGAACAATTCTTTGCGGCAATTCTTCAGGTCGCCTCGTGCAATATGTCAACGCTCTGCAGCCAGCGGTTTTCGTTATGCACTTGAAGCACCTGGTGCAATAAGGGCCGGTTGAGCGCCGTATAGGCCATATCCAGAATTTCCACGCTCGCCTTCTCCAGGCTCTCCTCTTCAAAGGGCCAGAGATCCCGCCCAAGCTTCAATGCTGTGCCGGGATAGCCCTCCTCACAGGCCTCGCGGGCTCCCTGTATCCACTCCGCCATATCCAGAGATGAGCGCTCTGCGTTAAGAAGCTGTTCCGTATCGTGCTTGGGGGGACGATACTGCTCCGGCGCGACGACAATCCCCATGCCCCACAGCGTTTTGGCAACCACAGGGCGCACGCTCTCATCACTCTCATATTTATCCAGATAAGCCTGTCCGATCTCAGGGCGCTCTTTTTTGCCATATTGAGGCAAGATACGACGCAAACGCCGATACTCGCGAAGGTCAGCATTATAATCCGCCGCGTATTCCGGATCGTCCTCTTTATTCTCTTTCGTGCTGACGTAGCAGTCTTCCATTCGTTGACGAAATAGCTCAAACAGGTTCAGGCAGTCTTCCGTCAGTTCGTAGGCATCATTGGCATAGTAGTGTGCTATACAGGAAGGCCCCTGAGCGGGATCATCCAGCCAGTAACCCCAATGGAGTTTGTCTGTGTCACCACACAAAATCGTGAAGAATTCGGGAGGGTCGTCACGATAGCGCCAGTGGAGAAGCGAGCTGTAGCGTGGGGTCTTGCCATCAAACCGCCCGGCCAACACATCGTAAGGCCCGACCAGTGTCAGGCCCAGCGAATCGCTGAAAGCATGGCGTGGATCTTCCGGATTGCACTGCTTTGCAAACTCCCAGAAGGCAAAGAAGTCCTCCGGAAAGTCGAATCCATAGATATCTTTCAGTTCCTGCTGTCTGTCAACCATAAAATCTCCCACTTCCAGCGTTGTGTTCTATTCTCATACTACCCACGCCCGAACGGATAACGGAAAGCCACACCAAAAGTTGAGCAGGAGCAGCAAGGGAAAACGGATAGAAGGACGCAGAAAAAGATGCAGCATAGTCGTCCCTTACCAATCTGTACGGGAGATTACGTCGGCGGAAAATGTCTCGTCTAATTAGGCGATGGAACCCAGGAAGGATTACGAAATGTGCTTGACAGGCCCATCACTGTCGTGTATATTGGCAGCGAGGGTACCCGCAGGTTCTCTGTCGTAATCGCTTGCCATAGGAGGACTTCCCCATGAAAGTCTACCCACAGTTTAGCATTGCCTTGATGCTCTGTTGCCTCACTGTGCACGCCCATGCGCCGAAGCCGGACGCACCGTCGCTCGTTCGGAAGTGGACACAACCCGTCGGAGGCAATGCCTCAGTGGTTGCCGTAAAGGAGGGCGTCGTCTACTATAGGGGCTACGATGGGGTCGGCGCGCTCGACATCGTCACAGGACAACGCAAGTGGAACAGCCTTTCGGACCAATGGGTTCCAGCCGCAGCCCTGCAGGGGCATGTTCTCTATGTCCTTGCAGAGACGGAGAAGACCACGGCCCTGGAAACTGTAGACATCGCGACGGGGCGTTCCTGGACACTGGCACGCCTCCCTGACTCTGCAAAATACCTTGTCGCCGATGCGGCACGCGTCTATGTACTCGATGAGACAGGAAAACTACGTGCGTATCGGGAAAACTCCGGCCATCTCCTCTGGTCGCGCCAACTGGGACCTATCAGAAAGGGCGGGGTGCTGTTGGCCCAACTGGCGGTGACAGAGGATGGCATCTACGCAGATCTTAACGACGCAGGCGAGTTCGCAGTGGACCCGCAGGGCGGCACGATCCTATGGCAGCATGCGGCACAGTATGCCGCAGATCATCGCCCCATCGTGATCGGAGGCGACGTCATCGTCCGACATGAGAAACTAACGCGTACCACAGTGCGCACCCATCAAGTGGTGTGGCAGGTTCCTGCGGAAGAGGATGCCGATCTGGTGGACGGCATTCTGGTCACCGGAAATAAGCAGGAGTTGCTGGGGCGCGATGTCGCTAATGGGCACGTTCTCTGGCGGCTCCCCGTGAACTATGCTTTCAGCCCCCCGCAAGAGCCTGGGGCCGTGTCGGAGGGAGCGCGCATCTGGATAAACCGAACGCCGCTTATATGCGTTACCAGGGAGGGGCAGGAGGTCTGGCATCAATCCCGGCCATTCACCGGCACTCCCATCTACGCCGCCCCCCGCGTGGTAGTCACGATGGAAGACACACGCCTTCTGGGATACACGCTGGGAACGTCACATCCGTTGCCAACCTCGGATGCCGAGAAGCGCGCCCTGGCGGAGCGTCTGGCCGCTCAGTTCGAGTTTTTGGATAACGCCGAACGGAAACTGTTAGAATCGCTCGTACCCTACGCATTCCAGCCGCTGCTGGCGCGCTACATCGAATGGGCCAAAGCAAGCGAGATTTTCCTGGATATTAAGCGCGGTTACCGCTACTATTCCCTCCTGCAGGATACAAAACCTCTGCTCCTCGCTACCTGCCGGAGGGAGGACACTGACGCCCTGGTTGCGGCCCTGCCGAAACTGAGTAAAGGAAGTCCCTGGCGTCCTGACCTCGAACGCATCCTGCAAGCGAAGGGAGAGTCTGCCGCCTACATTCCCTTCCTGGTGCGGGACCTGCGTCGCCTGCCTCTCAAGGATCGCCAGGAATCGGAGGCGCTCTCAGTGGTCGCCCACTCCTCACATCCCGAAGCCGTGGCGTTAATGCTGGAGGCGTTACGCGATCCGAAGGCGGCTCCGGCGTGGCGAAGAGAGGCGTTTCGCCATCTGGCAGGCACGGGCGGGAAGGAGGGTATCGAAGCGGTGCGCGCGGCCCGCGCCCAACACGGCCCCAACGCCGAACCCAGGGAATTAGGAGATACCGAGAAGATCCTCGCCGCGTGCATCGAAGCTCGTTTCTTTGAAGCGGAGGAGGCGGAGGAGGCGATCCTTTACGTGCCGGGCGTCAAGCCCTTCAAGATTTATGGTTACCCCTCGACACTGCAGTGGTATGATTCGAGAGGGGTAAATGGCGGTGGTGCAATTAGCATCGCGTTCTCACTCCCGCATGGCGACATGGAGAGGGAGGGAAGATTTATTCGGTATAGCCCCGACGGGAAGATGGCGCGCACCCTCATCTTCGCTACCTCCGGCCCAAGAAGCGGCAATGGGTTCGAGATGACGCTCATCAAAGTGGCGGACGACTGGTTTGTGGTAGAGTGCCAACATCGCATCGCAATATAAGCGAACCCTCGCGGCAAAGAGGATTCCGGGCAATGGATGCGGAATGGATGGGAAGTCTCGAATCGGTGGGGGTGGAAGCATGTTATCGGAACATCGAGGAAGGACTTTCCGTCGCATTAGGGGAGCCGTCTGCCTGGTGGTTATGGCGCTTTATGGGTTGTTGTGCCTGCAAAGCGCCAGGGCGGAGGAGCACCGGCTCTATGTGGCCGTTCCCGGCATTCGCAACGAGGTGAAGTGGGGCGGGGTCGGCATCCTGGTCTACGACATGGACCATGGACACCGGCTGCTGAAGCGCATCCCCACGCTGGAGGTAGCGCCGGGACAGGAGGCGGAGGCGGTCAAGGGCATCTGCGCCAGCGCAAAGACCGGCAAGCTCTATATGAGTACGCCGAAACGCCTGATCTGCCTCGACCTGAACACGGAGAAAGTCCTCTGGAACCAGACCTATGAGGGCGGCTGCGACCGGATGGCGATCTCGCCCGACGGCGCGCTGCTCTACCTGCCGACGCTGGAGGGACCCGCCTGGCATGTGGTGGACGCGCAGACCGGCGCGCTGGTCGCCACGGTACAGACCAACTCCGGCTCGCACAACACCCTCTATGGGCTGGATGGCAAATACGCCTATCTGGCCGGGCTGAAGTCGCCTCTGCTCTCGGTGGCGGACACAAAGACGCATCAGGTGGTGAAGACGGTGGGGCCGTTCAGCAATGTGGTGCGCCCCTTCACGGTCAACGGACGTCAGACGCTCTGCTTCGTCAATGTGAATGACCGGCTGGGGTTTGAAGTCGGCGACCTGAAGACCGGCAAAGTGCTGTACCGGGTGGATGTGACCGGCGTGGAGAAGGGGCCGGTCGAACGACATGGCTGCCCCAGCCATGGGATCGGGCTCACTCCGAACGAGAGGGAGTTGTGGCTCAGCGATGGCTTCAATAAGCGGGTCCATGTGTTCGATGTGACCCATATGCCCCCGACGGAGATCGCCTCCATCCCGCTGCGCCAGCAGCCGGGCTGGGTGACGTTCAGCGTGGATGGGCAGTACGCCTATCCCTCCACGGGCGAGGTGATCTCGGTGAAGACCAGGCAGGTTCTGACGGCCCTGGCAGATGAGGCGGGCAAACCCGTCCAGAGTGAGAAGATGGTAGAGATAGATTTCGCCAACGGGAAGCCGGTGCGCGCCGGCGACCAGTTCGGATTAGGGCGAAAGCGGTGATAGGGGAGAGCTGCACATATGTGGACAGGAATGATGATTCTGGGGTTGGGCATCCTGGCAGGCGTGGCGGAAGCCGCGCCGCAGGTGCAGGTGGTGGACAAATGGGAAGTGCGTGTTTCGCCCGGCGTGGTGCTGGTGGGGCATACGCACGTGAAGATCAAGGACTCGATCACGCTGAGGGTCGCGCCCTCGGATCGGGTTCAGGTGAAGAACGAGCGTTATGAGAGCCTGCCGCTCTTCGATGCCAACGGCGCGCCCTGGGCCAAGGGCGCGAAACTGCGCGGATTGACCACTTTCGAGACGACCGCGCCGGACATGCTGGTTCCGGAGAGCGTGCATGTGAAATCCGCTCCCAACGCCGCCCCGCTCAAGCTCGGGGTGGACTATGCGCTGGAGCCGCGCTGGGCGACCTTCGGGCGGCTGCCCGAGGGGGCGCTCAAGGCCAACCCGCCGGTATGGGTGGACTACGAGTACGGGCGGGGGCGCATCGATTCCATCGTGGTGGATCGTTATGGCGACGTCTCGCTGGTGCAGGGCGCACCGCACAACGCCACCCCGCTGCCTCCGCAGCCCGGCCAGGAGGCGACCACCCTTGCCAATATCTGGGTCCCCGGACGCCTCTCCGCGCTCACCGACGCCAACCTCTATCCGATCCTGGAGCAGCACTATCCGGAGCCGGTCCACGCAGGCCATCCCCCCGCCGCCACACTGCTGCCCAAGACCTGGGCTAAGCTCAAGAACGGGGAGCAGCTCCACATCCTGGCCTGGGGCGACAGCGTGACGGATGGCGGGCAGGCCAGCGATGAGATGCATCGGTATCAGTGCCGCTTCGCCACGCTCCTCCACCAGCGCTTCCCCGATGCCATGACCGAACTGTCTACCGTGGCCTGGGGCGGACGCGACAGCGACAGCTTCCTGAAGGAGCCGCCCGGCTCGCCCCACAACTTCGAGGAGGCGGTGTTGGCGCCCCATCCCGACCTGATCCTCATGGAGTTCGTCAATGATGCGTATCTGACCCCGGCGCAGGTCGAGGAGCGCTACTCCGCCCTGCTTCGCCGCTTCCGTGAGATCGGCGCGGAGTGGATCATCCTCACCCCGCACTACGTACGCCCGGACTGGATGGGAGCGTCCTCGGTGCGCGTGGAGAGCGATCCCCGGCCCTATGTGGCCGGCATCCGGCAGTTCGCCGAAAAGCACCATGTCGCGGTGGCGGATGCGTCGCTGCGCTGGGGGCATCTGCTCGCGGAGGGCATTCCCTATACTACCCTGCTGAGCAACAGCATCAACCATCCGGACGACCGGGGCCATGAGATCTTTGCGCAGGCGCTGATGGAGCTCTTCGGCGGGCCGGTCAAGACCACCCATGTAGAAAGGGGAACATCCGCTCTCCATGAGTAAGGTCGCCACTCTGTTCCAGGATCTGGGCGCGCCCGCAACGCTGGCGGCGAAGGCTGCCGAGGGATATGCGCCGCATACCCGCTCGCCCGTCAATGCGCATATCCACCTGCCGCCCAACTTTTCGGCCTTCGAGACAGTCGCGCAGGCGGTGGGCCTCACGGCGGAGCAGGGGGTGGGGGTCCTCGGCGTCAGCAACTACTACGACTATAGCGTCTACAACGCCTTCTCCGCGCTGGCGGCGGAGCACGGGGTCTTTCCCCTCTTCGGCCTGGAGATCATTGCGCTGATCGAGGATCTGGTCCGCGCCGGGGTCAAGCTCAACGACCCCGGCAATCCCGGCAAGATGTATATCTGCGGCAAGGGCATCACCCGCTTTGCGCCGATGTCGCCCCAGGCGGCGGAGCTGCTGGAGGTGATCCGGGATAAGGATTCCGAGCGGATGGCGCGCATGACGATCCGGCTCGCGGAGGTCTTTGCGGCGGCGGGACTGGAGTCTGGCCTGGACGCGGCTGCGGTGAAGGCGCGGGTGGTCCAGCGGCATGGCGTGCCCCTGGAGACCGTGTATCTGCAGGAGCGGCACGTGGCGCAGGCGTTTCAGGAGGCGCTGTTCGAGCGGGTCCCGGCGGAGGGGCGCGCGGCGTTCCTGGCGCGTCTGTTCGGCACAGCCTCGAAGGCTGCCCCGGAAGATGCTGTCGGCGTCCAGAACGAACTCCGCTCGCACCTGATGAAGGCGGGCAAGTCGGCCTATGTGGAGGAGACCTTCGTCGGCTTCGACCACGCGTATCGCCTCATCCTGGCCCTGGGAGGCATTCCCTGCTATCCCACGCTGGCGGACGGCGGAAACGCGATCTGCCCCTTTGAAGCACCGGTCGAGAAGTTGATCGCCGAGATCAAAGGGCGCGGCATCTACAGCGCCGAGTTCATCCCTATTCGCAACACCCCGGAAGTGTTGGGGGAGTACGTGCATGCGATGCGCGCCGCCGGACTGATCGTGACCGCCGGGACGGAGCACAACACCCGCGACCTGCTCCCCATCGCGCCGACCTGCGTCCATAGCCAGCCTATCCCGGACGACCTTCAAGAGATCTTCTGGGAGGGAGCCTGTGTCCTCGCCGCGCACCAGTACATGACGCTCCAGGGGCAGCCCGGCTTTGTGGATGGCGAGGGTAAGCCGAACCCGGCTTACTCCTCGGACGAGGCGCGGATCGCCGCCTTCCGGAGCCTGGGCGCGGCGGTCATCCGGCAGTATCAGGACAACCATCCGCGCCATTAACTTAACGCTGGGTCTCTTTCTCCTGGTAGATGGTCATGGCCTTCTCCAGGAACGCCTGTCCGGCGTCGCCCGAACCGGGTGTGACGGCAACAGGAACGACCCCCGCGAGGGGCCGCTGATCTGCGGGCAGCGCGTTGTGGTTCTGCCAGAACTTTGCCAGGCCCGCCTCGATGTCCGGGTCGCCCTGCGTAAAGGCGAAGAGCAGGTCGCTCTTGAGCTTGGCGAGCGCCTGCGCCTCCTCTCCGGCGGGATCGGCCCCGGCAGCCGCCAGGCGTTGCGACTCCTCCGCGACATAGGCCCATTGCGCGCTGACGCGCTTCTGGTCCTCTTCGGTCCATTGGCGATCCCGGAGCTTCTGCGCGGCCTCCTCGGAGTAGGCATCCGCGCTTAACGCTTTCATCTTTTCAAGCTGATCCTCGTTCAAGTACTTCTTGACCCACTCGGTTTTCTGTTCCATTTGAATCACCTGGATCACCCTGATGAGCGCCTCCCATTCGCACTCGCCTGCATGTACAAGCGATTCGGTATGGGCGAGGGCCTGGATGATGGCGTCGAGTTGCTTGCGCTTCTCCTGCATCATCTGCCGCTGCTGCGCCAATACCGCCCCAAGCTGCTGCGGTCCGCGCCGGAGGTTACATTTGATTTCCTCCAGCGAGAAGCCCAGAAACTTGAGCGCCAGGATGTGCTGTAAGCGAAACAGGTCCTGCTCGGTATAGAGCCGATGCCCTGTCTCCGTATGCTGCGAGGGCGAGAGCAGGCCCATCCGGTCGTAGTAACGGAGCGTGCGGATCGTAACCGAGGCCCTCCTGGCAAACTGTCCGGTGCGATAAAAAGGTCGTTTCAAGGCGATTTTTCCTTTCGATCCGGAGTATACAGGATGACGTAACGTCAGGATCAAGGGGAAAATGCAAATATTGTCAAAAAAATCGCACTCACCCCACCCTCTCCCCTTGCGGGCTAATCTTCTCCCGTGCGCCCAATGCAGAACAGAACGAGCACGATGCCGGCAGTTGCGGTCGGGATGAGCAGGAGCGCGCCGCGCCAGGTGAGCGCTGTGCTTGCCAGCAGAGCGACGGCCCACGGGACGATGGCGCCGCCCACGCCGCCGGAGGCCACGATGCCGCCGAAGGCAGAACCGGCTGCCTTTGGAAACAGCGTGCCTACCTCCGCCAGGATGAGGCCGAAGATCCCGGAGAAGCACAAACCGGTCCAGGCTACCCAGCAGAGGACGACCCAGGGAGAGGTCCAGGCCATCGCGAGGGCCGAACCCACCACGCCACCGAGGGCCAACAGGATCGCCAGGCGCAGCAGGGGGATACGGTCAATCAGAGGGCCGACCCCGATCCGCCCTATGGTCATGGCGATCCAGAAGAGGGTGACCACCACTCCGGACCAGACCATGCCGCCAGGCAGGCTCGTCCGGAAATAGGTCGGCAGCCAGGAGGCGAACCCCACCTCCGCCCCCACATAGAGCCCCTGCGCCAGGCAGAGTGCGAGGAAGACCGGCTGTTTCAGCACCCACCGCAGCGCCGCGAAGTCTACGGCTTCGGACGCGTGGGGCGCACGTGGGACCTTTTGAACACTCAGCAGAAGGAACAGCCCAACCTCGGCGGCGGCCAGGCCCAGATAGAGCGTGCGCCAGTCCATTCCGCGCATCAGGAGAAATTGGGCGACATAGGGGCTGAACGCCGCTCCCACCCCGAACGCGACCTGAATGGCGTTGAGATGGAACGCCCGGCGCTCCGGAAACAGGTCGGCAGCCAGGGCGCTTGCCACCGTCTCCATCGCGCCGCCGCCCCCACCGATCAGTGCGGAGGCCGGCAGGGCAAGAGCGAAGCTCGGCGCCAGGCCGAACAGCAACAACCCCAGCGTGTAGAGGGCGATACCGGCCAGCAGGACCGCTTTGCGTCCCCAGCGGTCGGAGAGGAAGCCAAAGAGGAGTACGCCGACGATAAATCCGGTAGAACTTGCGGGAAACAATCGCCCCTCGACCGCCGCGCCGAGATGGAAGGCTTCCCCTAGAAACGGCAGCAGGACGCTGACCGCGCCGAAGTAGAGGGCAAAGAAGAAGAGGCACAGGTAGCAGGTCACGGCCAACAAGCCGCGACGGGGCAGTCGTTGGGTACTGTCTCTGTGCGGCTGCTGCTCTGCTTCCGTTGGGGGTTCGATACCTACCTCCCACCGCCTAGGCGCGGCTGCCTCTCTATTCGACACGGATAGTCTCCTTTCCTACCTCAAGCCAGGGTTCGCCCCGGCCTGTTCCGAACCGCTGCTATGTGTTGCACCGGACAACAAGAACGGCTATAATAGGGGTGAGCGTGCGACCCTAGAAGGAGAACGACGATCAAACGACAATTTTTCAAGCCCCCCCGGGAGCCGGTGATCGCTTCCGGCCAAAAAACGTCGCCGCTCGTTTCCGACCCGGCGCTCATTGCCGCCTGCCTCAATGGCGACTTGCCCAGTTGGGATGCGCTGATCGATCGCTACCAGGGTTTTATCTACACCCTCACGCTCCGTATGGGCGTCTCCGCACCGGATGCCGATGATATTTTTCAGAATGTCTGTGTCAGTCTGTTCCAGCACTTAGGTGACTTGCGAGACACCAGCCGCCTGTCGGGCTGGCTGGCTACGGCGATCCGGCAGGAGGTATGGCGGCTGGCACGACGCCCCAGGGCGTTGCCGCTATCCAGCCTGGTGGAGGAGGGTGAAACGGAGGAGCGCCGCCGAGGCGCCGCTCCCACACTCACCCCGGAGGAGGAGGTGCTGAAACTGGAGCGCGAACATCTGGTACGCCAGGGACTGCAACACCTCTCCGAACCCTGCAAAGAGCTGCTCTCGCTGCTCTACAGCGAGGATCCCCCCTGCAGCTACGCCGAAATGGCGGCTCGCCTTCAGATCCCTCTCGGGAGCATCGGCCCGAAGCGCGCCCGGTGCCTGGAGCAGTTGAGAAAAATACTCGCCAATTTCGGCTATTAACTGTATTTCCCCCGCTTGAAGCGCATTCTACAGTATGCCATCCCCTGGATGGCCGAATCGGAGATTTCCTAAAACAGATCATGCGAAACTGCACTCTACCCTTTGTTGAAATCATGGACTACTTTGAAGGGCGCAGCGCCTCTACACAGGAGGCGCGTGTTCAGCAGCATCTGGAGAGCGGATGTGACCGCTGCCGCCAACGCCTTACCTGGCTGCAGCAGTTCCTGCCCGCGATTCACCAGGCCTTTACACAGACTGCCGCCTCCGCTCCGGAGACGGCCCTCGCACGGGCGCGGCAGATCGCACGGGAGCGCCGTCCCACCCCGACGCGTCCCTCACTGCGAGAGCGCATCGCGCAGTTGCTCTTTGATAGCCGTCACCCCCTGAGCCCTGCCGCAGTACGCGGGAGCGCCAACCCGGAGACGCAGCAACTCTACGACGCGGATACGTACTTTGTGGAGATCTGGCTGGAGCGGGTAAAAGAGGGTGTCTACTATCTCATCTGCCAGACGGTAGGAAAGGGAGGCAGTGCCCCTGTCCCACCCGAGAGCGTTGCGCTGATCGCTCAGGATGGCGCACGGATGCAGGCGCGACAGGAGGGGAATGAATTTCACATTGCGGCGGTAAATCCCGGCGTGTACCAGATGCGCCTCCGCCT
>DATGIG010000410.1:0-4974 GCA_035295825.1 Chthonomonadaceae bacterium
CGCACACGATGCGTGTAATACCCAGCGCGGCGGCACGCTCCAGATACTCGGCGACGCCCGGAGCGTTGTCGGAGATGCCGGGCAGCAGCGGCATCCAGAAGAGGCTCGTCGGGATCTCTGCCGCCAGTAACTTCCGTACCAGATGCTCTCTCCCGATCACACTGGGCGCATGCGGCTCGAAGACGCGCCGGGCGCAGTCATCGAAGGTGGAGAGCGAGATGCCGACATGGACGCCGCCCCGGTCTCTCAATCGCTCCAGGAGCGGAATATCGCGAATGAGCAGGGGCGAGCGGGTGATGATGCTGAGGGGGTTGGAGTGGAGCGCCAGCTCTTCCAGAATGGCCCGCGTGATCCCATACTGCTTCTCCGCAGGCTGCCATGCATCGGTTGCCGACCCGATGGTGATGCGTGCCTCCGGGCCGACTTTCGCCAATTCCCGGCGCAAAACCTCGGCGGCGTTGGTCTTCGCCTGCGCCCACCGGCCCCAGGTCTCCCACTCTTGCCCACGAAACCGACGCAGCGAGGGCACATAGCAGAAGGCGCACCCGAACGCACACCCGCTGTAGGGGTTGATATGGTAGTCCGTAAAGCCCATCTTGCTCTTCTGGAGCAGGCTCTTGCAGGGGGCTTCGGTGAGTTCGATACGCCGCGTCTCCATGCCGCCAGTATAGCAGAAATGTGGAAAAATGTCAACTAAAAATGAACTTCAACACCCTATCGGATCCGGAGAGGAAAAAGCGGGAGGCAGCGTCAATCTATAGGAGAAGGAGGGCCATGATGCGGATCGCCTATTTTGACTGTTTTAGCGGCATCAGCGGCGATATGACGCTGGGAGCGCTGCTGCACGCGGGCGTGGAGGAAGCGGCGTGGAGGGCGGAACTCGCGAAGCTGAATGTGCCGGGGTACGAGATCAAGATCGGAATGGTGGTGAAAGAGGGCATCTCCGCAATGGACGTCGATGTTGTCCTGCACGAGGTGGATCAAGGGCATGGAAGACATCTGAGCGACATCGAGGAGATCCTGAAACAGAGCGGGGTGTCGGAGAACATTCGCTGCCGGGCGCTGGGTGCGTTCACGCATCTGGCCCATGCGGAGGCCAAGATCCATGCCATGACCCCGGACAGCATCCACTTCCATGAGGTGGGGGCGATAGATGCGATTGTGGACATCGTGGGCGCATGCATCGGGCTGGAGATGCTGGGCATCGAGAAGGTCTACTCCTCGCCGCTGCCGTTCAACCGGGGATGGGTGGAGTGCGCCCATGGGACCATGCCGGTTCCCGCGCCCGCCACGATGGAGCTGCTGGTCGGCTTCCCCCTGCGGCCCGATGACCGCCCGAAGGAGCTGATTACCCCGACGGGAGCGGCCCTGCTGGCCGAGTATGTGGAGCGGACGCCCACCGGGGAGATCGCGCCGGTCCCGCCGTTCATCCCGCGCGCCATCGGCTATGGGGCGGGCAAGCGCGACTCCTGGATACCGAACATGCTACGCGTGGTCATCGGCGACACCTACACCGAACTGCCGAAGAAGCCCTCCGGAACGCGCCGGGTGGAGAGGCCCCACCTCACCGACGTCAAACCGCTCCGCCGCAAGCCCGGCGGCCCCGCACCCCTCTAAACGGCCCTACGCTTACATACCGGACGGATGCAGTGCGCTTCAGATTCCTTTCCCTCCGCGCATTGCATCCGTCCGGTGCATTTCCGCCCGGATCAGAAAGAGCAAAAGAATTCTCGCGTTCCCCAGAATTTTTACCTATTTTTCATCTTTGGCCTCTATACTGGAAGGAGAACTCCGAGGGAGCGGAGAAATTGCTCTTGCGGGAAAGGGAGCCTGCGCCGACAATTTCATAGTGCCCCGAACACCTTCTTGCATGTATCGACCCTCATGAGTGTGAGAAGTATTGAAATTCGAGAGGAGCCGACATGATGTCATCACGCCTGCTGCGCCCGCTCATCGCCCTGCTGCTTGGCAGCGTCTTCATCGTTTCCGCCCTGGCGCAATCGCCCCTGCCCCCGGCGTCCGTCCAGACGGTTCAACTGCCCGGTCACCTACCCGACGCCCTGACGTCCGCCCGTCAAGTCGCGCGTGTCAATGCCAACGAACAGATCGCCTTCGCCATCGCCCTGCCCCTGCGAAACCAGGCGGAACTGACCGATCTGCTCCGTCGTCTACAGGATCCCAACGATCCGCAATACCAACAGTACCTCACTCCCGCCGAGTTTCAAGCGCGCTACAGTCCCACCCAGGCCGACTATGATACGGTCGTCGCCTTCGCGAAGGCGAATGGCCTCCAGGTGGTGAGCGCCCACTCCAACCGCCTGCTGCTGGATGTCTCCGCCTCCGCCAGCGTGGTGGAGAAGGCGTTCGGGCTGCAACTCCAGCGCTATCAGGCGCAAGATGGACGGATGTTCCGCGCTCCCAACTCGGAGCCGGTCGTGCCCGCCGCCATGGTCGGGCGCATCGGAGGACTGGTGGGCCTCGACACACTCGCGGTCTGGCGCCCGCACTATCGGTATGCTCCTGCCCAGCTTCCCAATCAGCAACTGGACATGCTGCGTCCCCATACCATCGGCTCCGGCCCCGGAGGCGGGTTGACGCCTTCGGACATCAAGACCGCCTACAACCTCGCCGGCTTGACCCTGAACGGAAAAGGGCAGGAGATTGCGCTTTTTGAGCTGGATGGCTACACGGCCAGCGATATCGCCACGTATGAAAAACAGTTCAACCTGCCCAATGTCACGCTGCAGAACGTGCTGGTGGACAACTCCGACGGCAGCGCTGGGAGCGGCTCGGACGAGGTGACCCTGGACATCGAGCTCTCCATCGCCATCGCGTCCGGCGTGAACAAAGTCCTCGTCTACGAGGGCCCCAACTCCTCGGCAGGGGTCGTGGATACCTACAACAAGATCGCCACGGACAACCTCGCCAAGCAGATCAGCACCTCCTGGGGCGCGCCGGAGAAAGAGACGAGTTCCGCTATTCGCAACAGCGAGAACACCATCTTCCAGCAGATGGCGGCGCAGGGCCAGTCCATCTATGCCGCTGCCGGAGACAACGGCGCGTATGACGATGGTTTCCGGTTGAGCGTGGATGACCCGGCCTCCCAGCCCTATATGGTCGGCGTCGGCGGCACCACGCTCACCACCAACGGTGCGGGCGGAGCCTGGAAATCCGAGACCACCTGGAACGGCGGCTCGGTCTATGCCGGGGCCGGCGGCGGAGGCATCAGCGCGGTCTGGAGCATTCCCTCCTACCAGAGCGGGCTGATCAGCGCGGCCTCTCTGGGTTCGACCACCATGCGCAATGTGCCGGATGTCTCCCTCGATGCCGATCCCAACACCGGTTATGCCTTCTATTCGGGAGGTCAGTGGGGCGTGGTCGGCGGCACCAGTTGCACCGCGCCGATCTGGGCGGGCTTCACGGCGCTGGTCAACCAGGGCCGCGCCAATAACGGCAGCGGCACGCTCGGCTTCCCCAACCCCCTGCTCTACCAGATCGGCAGCGGTTCGCACTATAGCGCCGACTTCCACGATATCGCCGACAAGAGCACCAATCTCCACTATCCCGCCGTCACCGGCTACGACCTGGCGACCGGCTGGGGCGCCATGAACGGCGCCAACCTGCTGGCGGATCTGGTCGCAGGCTCTGTCTCCGGAGGGGGAGGAGGCGCCTCGCCCCCACCGCCTTCGCAGTTGCTGGGCAATCCCGGCTTCGAGAACGGCGCTTTCAATCCTGCCCCGTGGTTCGTCACGCCTTACGTGATTGACGGTTCCCGCTACGAACCGCCGCATAGCGGACGCTGGAAAGCCTGGCTGGACGGATATGGCCGGTCGCATACGGACACGCTCTTTCAGCAGGTAACGATCCCCGCCGGTATCACCACGGCCACGTTGAGCTTCTATTTGCACATCGATACCGACGAGACCACGACCACGCAGGCCAACGATATGCTGAAAGTGCAGCTTCGCAACAGCTCCGGAACGGTGCTGACAACACTGGCGACCTACTCGAACCTGGATCACAACCGGGGTTACACCCAGCATACCTTCGACATTAGCGCCTACAAGGGACAGACCATCCAGGTCTACCTGATCGGCGTAGAGAATAAGTCCCTGCAGACCTCCTTCGTTGTGGACGACTTCGCCCTCAATGTCAAGTAACGTACCTCTTTCGCAGTGAAAAAGGCAAAACGGCTTGCGCTTCAGGTGGAAACGCAAGCCGTTTTTCTCGAAAAACGCACCTGATCTCTCTTCTTTTACCGCGTTTTTATTCTTGTCTCTTATACTGGAGGAAGCCGGATGGGCGTCGGCTCCTCTGTCGGCAAATTGCGGCTCTTATCCGCGCGTTTTGCCGCCGCTTCTCGGGCCGGATCGCCGGGAACATCGGTCAGGGTCCTCCGTCATGGTAGGGGTATTCCCGCCATTCTGTCTGAGGCGGCTCTCATCGCCTGACCGCAGAGCGTCATAATGTGAAATGACAATAGAAAGATCGGGGCTATGTCTATACAAACGAAGTATCTCTGCATCCTATTCCTGTTTCTGTGGGGAGTGGTATCGATCTCCGCACGGGCAGAAGACAACAATATTGTTATCACCAAGGTACGCAAAGGGGATACCATCTCCCTGATCGCGAAGCTGGACAACTGCAGCGAAGCGACCCTGACCCTCACGGCCACGTTGACGAACATGGTCGCTTCCGTTCCCATGCCGCTGACGGTGGATCTTACGGGCCAGAAGCAGACCGTGCTGGTCGTCGTCTTCAAGGCGATCCACCCGAACCAGCCCTTCGATGCCACAGGCAAATGCTCATGGCAGCCTGGGCTACGCTCCGCGCAGAAGCCCCAAACCTATGTCTACTCCCTGCCCTATCGGTCGGGGCCGTTCGAGGTGATCCAGGGCGCGCATGGTACTTTTAGCCATCAGATCGGTTCGGAGGAGGCGGAGGCGGTGGACTGGGGCATGCCGGTCGGAACGC
>DATGIG010000411.1:0-4631 GCA_035295825.1 Chthonomonadaceae bacterium
CCGGGCGTCTGGGGCGAGCCCAGAGACCCCGAGGCGGCCCGCACCGTGTTGCGGCGCGCGCTCGAGCTCGGCGTCGAGTTCATCGACACCGCGGCGGCCTACGGACCCGAGGTGAGCGAGCGCCTGATCGGGGAGACGCTCGCGCCCTATCCGGACACGCTCGTCGTCGCGACCAAGAGCGGCTACCAGCGCCGCGGCCCGGACCGCTGGCACGCCGACGGCCGTCCCGAGCAGATCCGGCGCGACTGCGAGCGCAGCCTGACGCTGCTGCGCGTCGAGGCGATCGACCTCTACCAGCTGCACACGGTCGATCCCGACGTGCCGTTCGAGGAGTCGCTGGGCGCGATCGTCGAGCTCAAGCAGCAGGGCAACGCGCTCATTCAATTGCAGGAATGGGGGGTGGCCAAGGAGAAACTGGAGCAGGCCGGCACGCTCTATCGGCAGGTGGGGAGGCTGGTATCCGCGCGGGATTGTATGCAGAGCCTCGGGCATGCGAACCTGATGCTGGGCCGCGTGGAGGAGGCGCTGCAGCAATTCGAGTATGTCGCCTCCGGAGAGGATTGGGCGAACCGCTGGCAGGGCACGCTCTCCGTGGGCGCGGCCCAGGAGGTGTTGGGGAACTACGCCGCCGCCATCTCTGCATTCGAGCGCGCCCTGGAGATCGTCGAAGAGCGGGGCGATGCGCCGGAGACAGAGGTAGCGCGCCTCTACATCGAAGCGAACTGGTCGAACCTGGAGCTGGACTTCGGCGACTATGGGAGCGCCCTGCAGCGCTCCCAGCGGTGTACGCGGATGGCACAGCGCCAGGGGGTGCAGGATCAGTATATCGAGGCGCTCCTGACCGGTGGGGTCGCGCTCCTGCATCTCGCCGATATCCAGGCGGCCTCCAAGAGCATTCAGCAGGCGCTGGATGTGGCGGATCTGGCGCGCGACCAGCAGCACCGCTCTCTGGCGCTCGCCTGCCTGTCGCTCTGCAATGCCGCGCACCATCACCCCACGGAGGCCATCGCGGAGGGGAAAGAGGCGCTGGCCCTGGCCCTCCGCTGCAGCGCGGTGCGTGCGGAGATCCTGGCGCAGCGCGCCCTGTGTGAAGCCTATCTGGTTGCGACCAATCCCTCCGAGGCGCTCTACCATGCCCAACAGGGTCTGGCGGTTGCACTGAACGCCCGTCTGAAGCTGCCACAGGCGCAATTTGGCGCATTGAGCGCGCGCGCACACCTCGCCGCCGGGCAGTTTGCCGAGGCAAGCGCCGCCGCAGAGAGAGCGATACGCCTCGCCGCCGAATTGCAGGCCCGACCGACGCAGTGGGAGTGCCACCTGGTTCTGGCGCGCGCCGCCATCGGAATGGGCGCAACAGAGGAGGCGCTGCAGCATGGCCATGCGGTCACCGCACTGGCCTCCGCGTTGCAGCTCCCCCTCCCGGAGTGGCGCGGGCACTCCCTGGTCGCCCAGGCGTACACAGCACAGGGGCTGCTCTCGGAAGCCCGGACCGCCTTTCAACAGGCGCTGGAAGCGCTCAATAGCGCGCGTCGCAATCTGAGAGAGACGAAGGAAGAGGATACGGCCCTGGAAGATCCTATGGCCGCGGAGTTGTGGCAGCAGTGGCTGCGTTTCGTGGCAGCCGCCGAGGGGCGGGAGACGGCCAGGGCGCAGGCGGAGGCGGCCGGCTGGCCCCCGCTGCTGGACTGGTTCGACTTAGAACTACCGAAAGAGGGCGGTAAGACCGATGCATAAGTCGCGTTCCATGGGTCTGCTCTATATGCTGGCGCTCTGTTGGCTGGCAGGATGCGGTGGCGTGGGAAACAGCCTCAGCGGAGGCAGTGTGCCGATTGGAGGGAGAACGGTCACCGGCACGGCGCTCCTGCCGGACTCGACCCCCGCTGCCAATGCGATAGTCACTATCCGCTCGCTCCCTTCCGGCAACCTTGTTCAAGCCACGACGACGGACAGCAGCGGACGCTTCACCTTAAAGGGCGTGCCGACCAACAGCGATATGGATGTGATCATCATGCAGCCTCCCTCGAACACGCTGGAGGCCATAGTGTCGCTATCCGAACTGACCTCCAATCCCAACCAACCGCTGAACATCGGAGATATCAATGCGCTCTCCACTGTCGTCGCCGCAGCCATCAAGCTGGAGCAGGCGCCCGCCCCCGAGGACGCAGACAGCATCGTCTTTAACCAGGTATCCCTGCTCGATTTCCAGGTACATGACGCGGACTATTCGATAGATACCCAGAAGCAACTCATCAGCGATCCGAACAGCCTGAACGCCCAGGCGCTGGCGCTGATGGTTCCCACGGCGAACAGCGAACTGACGGCATTCGTCACCACACCCAACTCCTCTACCGCGGATACCGCGCTGAATGGCCTGCTTGCGTACATGCGCTGTACGCACGCGCGGGGCATCCACCTCAGCAAGTCGCTGCGGGACTCTTTAATCAATGCTCAGTTGATGGGCACTCTGTACTCCCCGGATCGGATCGCCTCAGCCCTGCAGGCAGCAGGCGTCCGCCAGGTCACTGCGACGGAGGTCTCGGCGGCCTCTCAGCGTGAACGCTCTCAGCTCACCGCGCTGAACAACCTGGGCGGCGGCATCACGGCGTTCGAGGCGCTGGTCATCGGTGGGGATGTCAATTTCAACGGCGGGTTCCAACTCGATCAACGCACTCTCAGCAACTACCTGACAACCCTGCTCGCCAACTGACCCGCCGCGCCCCCTACACAGCCAGCGCCTGCAAAGGGCGCGCCGGTAACGGCTGCCTGCCGCATCCACCCCACTTTAGGAGATAGAGAGAGCAGTTTGCTTGAGATACCTGCAATTTTATATTTGACCGTCAGCATTTGTGAACTGCGTGGTATATACTGGTAGCGACCGAGAAACTCCCAATTCTCGGTCGTCAGCATGTGCAATACCCTCACGCACCACGTGAGAACAAGCAGGAGGCTTCCTTGAACGTTAGTTTAGGCAAATTGCTTTCCGTCGGGCTCGGCTTTGTCGCCACCGTGGCAGAGCTGCTCCTTGTACCTACGGCTTCTCAAGCACAGATCGGCAACACAGCAACCGGTACCAATGCCCTCTCCAACAACACGACGGGCACCTACGACACCGCGAACGGTTACGCGGCTCTCTTCTCCAATACTACCGGGGGTTACAACACGGCGAACGGCGCCGACGCTCTCTACTTCAACACCAAGGGATCCGTCAATACAGCGAACGGTTATTACGCCCTCTACAGCAACATCAACGGTAACGGCAACACCGCGACTGGCGTCGATGCCCTCAACTCCAACACCCGAGGTGACAACAACACCGCAACCGGCGAAGACGCTCTCAGCTTCAACACCACAGGTAGTTTCAATACGGCGACCGGGATCAATGCCCTCTTCTTCAACACCTCGGGCGTATACAATACGGCGACCGGTAGCAATGCCCTCAACGCCAACACAACGGGCAACTACAACACGGCGTATGGCGCCTTTGCCCTCTACAACAATACCACCGGCAGCAACAATCTGGCAGATGGTTCTTACGCCCTCTGCAATAACACCACGGGTAACTACAATACAGCGAGCGGGTTGTTTGCCCTCTACGACAGCCAGACGGGCAACAACAACATCGGGCTGGGATATGGCGCGGGGCAGAATATCACCACCGGCAGCAACAACATCGCCATCGGCAACGTGGGATTGAATTCAGACAACGGAGTGATCCGCATCGGCACTCCCGGAACCCAACAAGCCGCTTTCCTTGCCGGGGTCAATGGAGTGACCGCAAGCCAGGGAGTGGCGGTCTACATCAATGCCAACGGACAGCTTGGAACCCTCACCTCCTCGCGCCGTTTCAAGCATGACATCCAAAATATGGGCAACGTGAGCGACAGGCTGATGGATCTGCGTCCGGTCTCTTTCCGCTACAACGCGGCTTCCGAGGATGGCTCGCATCCCGTACAGTATGGCTTGATCGCCGAGGAGGTGGCTCAGGTCTATCCGGAGATGGTGCAGTACGACAGGGAGGGCAAGCCCTTCACGGTCTACTATCAGCAGCTTACCCCGATGATGCTCAACGAACTGCAGAAAGCCCACCATCGCTCCGAGACCCAGGAGACGGAGATCGGCGTTCTCAAGTCGGAAGTGGCATCTTTACGCCAGGTGCAGCAGCAACAACTGATGGTCTTCGCTGCTTTTGTCCTGGCTATCGTTCTTGGAGCGGCCTTTGTCCTGGCTGCCAGGATTCGGCCCTCGCGCTGACGCAGGACGTTAACAACCGGCGTGCTCATCACAATGGGCACGCCGGATGACCTCCGCGACCTGCGCGAACTACGTGATGATGTCCTTGACAACAGTTCCGGCGACGTCGGTGAGGCGGTAGTTGCGGCTATTGAAGCGGTAGGTCAGCCGCAGGTGATCCATGCCCAGCAGGGCGAGGATCGTCGCATGCAGGTCGTTGACGCTGACGCGGTTCTCCGCCGCCTTGTGGCCCAGTTCGTCGGTCGCGCCATAGTGGACGCCCCCCCTGACGCCGCCGCCCGCCATCCAGGTGGTGAAGGCATGGGGATTGTGGTCGCGGCCCGTGCCGCCCTTCTGTACCAGCGGCAGACGTCCGAACTCACCGCACCAGACGATCAGAG
>DATGIG010000412.1:0-5137 GCA_035295825.1 Chthonomonadaceae bacterium
GTAAGCGATTGTCCGGCAGCATCCTGCACGCCAATCAGATTCCCCTGGCTGTCGTAAACGAAGGTTAGCTGGAACCCCTGCGGATCTTGCATGGCCGTCAAGACGCCGGATGTGTTGAAGATCGCGCGGTTTCCCTGTTTATCCTGCACGGAAAACTGACCGTTTGACATCTTTGTAAGCTGCCAAAATACGCCGGAAGAGCGCTCGTAGGAACCATCAGGCAGGCTTTGAAAGTAGACGGCGCTGCCGTCGGGCGTAGTGACGGATACGAGCCCATCGGGGTATTGATGCAGACTCATGGCATAGTTGGGCGTCCATCCAACGCCAAAGGCGCCTGGGTACGGCTGATAAAGCGGATCAGAGTGATACGTTCGTTGAACGTATAAGCCCAGCCGGCGATAAGGCAGAAATAGATCGGTTGCTGACGTTATGTTGGTCCTCACGACAAGGTTGAGTACCAGGCTTAGAGACAAGGACACTGTCTGCGAACCGCCGGATGACGTGTTCAACGTGGCTTCGGCGTTGTAGTCAGAGGCGACGCTGAGTCCGAATGTGGTCCAATGGAAGAAAAGGTAGGAACCATCTGACGACCACGTTAATGGTTGAACTCCAGAATCGTAACCTGTGCTCTGAGAGGTGATACGGATGGTTCCGGAAACGGTCTGTTGGGACAGATTCGTAGCTTTTATAAGCACAACGTCACCGGATGTCAGGTAGTTGACTTGCCGATGCCCTGTCATCGGATCCGGTTCTGCGGAGAGGGCAGGACCGCCCTGCGCGGCTCTGACGGGGATAATCAGCCCGACCATCAATACTGCGACTATGAATGCGCAGAGGTGAAATTTCATCGTATGGTCCCTCCATTGGGATGGGTTAGCGAGTAGAGTCGGCGTACTTCCAAAAGTCACGCCCATAGAGAGCGTGGAGACAGGAAAGGCGCATTGAACGCGGTGATCACGAAAAGTTAAGTTGAGAACACACGATGATGTGAGGACGGAAGAGGACTACATAAACGGCTTCCTCATCGTTATGATACCCTAGTAGGCTCATAAAGCGCAACAGACCAACAGGAATTTTTGCGCCTTCTTAGCTGCCTACAACCAAGAATCGCCGGACTTATTGCGCTATGTCGGGCTGGCGAACCAGAAGATTAGACTTCTGAAAAGTCATTAACTGCTGCAACAAAGGCCCAAAGCCCCCTTCGGAGACTGCGACTGTCAGGTTTTTCTCTAGAACTCAACATCCTCGCCGTGCCACTCCGCGGATTTGCAATCCTCTTCGGTCAGGTCGCCTAGTTGCGGAAACATCCCTTTGCGGATCATCTGGCCTTCAGTCGCTCAGGAACTGCCGCAACATTTCTTATACTTCTTGCCGCTGCCGCAAGGACACGGATCGTTGCGTCCGACTTTAGGCCCTGCCCGCTCGTAGAGGATCGTCTCGGTTTCTAGATCGTCCGCCACAACCTCCGGCAGATGCATCCCCGGCAGGGGAGACGTCCGGCCGGTCATTCGGGCATTGTAGAGCGCGACGAAGGATTGCAGATCTGCTTCGTTGGTAATATCCACGCCTGCTGCTTTTGCCGCCATGACAAAGGATTTGGCCATTCCCCAGTTGCCTGGGTCCTTAGCGGCAGCGATGATCTGCTTGTCCAACTTCAGCACCCGCTGGGCCATTCTGGAGGCGTTGCGCAGCCGCCCTGTCTCTCCCAGGAAAGTGAAGAAGGAGGCCAAGACCGGCGCCAGAGAACGATAGTAGCTCTCTTCCGCCGAGATTTTACGGACAAGCGTATCCAGGCAGCAATCCTCCATATCCGCCACATTCCACTCTTCGGGTGGGGCGCAATGGTAGGTGCGCATATACTCGGTAAAACTCTCGACGATGTACTCCGACTCGTCTTTCTGCTCCTGGGTCAACGCCTCGAATGCCGGAGTTTTGGACCACTCCAGACCCCATGCATACACGCGCTCCTGGATCGCCTGCCGCTCCTGATCTTCGCCCTCCCATTCTTCTTCCTCATCATCATCCTCAAGCGGCTCCTGTGCGCCGGCCGTACCTTCCTGCGCCTCTGCCGCTTGCTTCTTAGGGAACCAGGGAACCAACATGCCCGCGTTCTCCTTCCTTTGTGCCGGTCCAGAAGAATCGTTCCTTACGGCCTTTGCCACGAGTTGCCGGTTACATCTTCATGACTTCGGCTAGCGTGACAAACCAGCATTGAAGGAAGCGGCCATCCTGCTACTCCTCCAATGCTGGAACACCTTCATAGGTGAAAGTATCGCCCTGATGATAGTTGAGGATAAAGGTAAGACGGTCCCCATTCAAATGGAGACTGCCGCGACCATTCACCTCATCCATTTCGTCCATTCCTTCGAAGCTGAAGGCGACCGAGCCGTCTTTCTGCACTTCCCCGTCAATATTGCCGCTCTGAAGGCCCACATGGTAATCGCCTGTCACCTGGGATCCGCACTGCTTCAGAGAGACAAAGGGTTCTGTCTCTTCGGTCAGATAGTCGTCATCGAAGTCCGGGCTGGAGACTATACGCCAGGTTCCCGTGAATTTCATGCTCCCCTCCTCCAGGCAGAAATACCTCATTCCTCCGGATTCTACCCAATTTCCCTACAGGCTTGCAAAGCGGGCAGCATTGTTGGAGGCAGTTTTATGGCTTGATGTATGTCCAGAGATCGGAGGGTACGAATCGGGATTTGGGCCTCTCGATCTGGCTCTTCGCCAGGCGTTGCTCTAGCTCCCGCAGGGCTTCATAGTAGGCAATTGCAGGAACCAGTGTGGTGTGTCCGGCGTTCTCGCAATCATCTATCCATTGGCGGCATTGGTCGGATAAGGTCGGCTTTTTGCTGGGGCGCTTGGCGACGCAGCTGGTAGGAAAGGTATCTAAAAGGAGGATCATCAAGGAAGTCGCCTTAGTTGTAACGTCACCCGACCTTTATTGAATCCTTTCTCGATGTCTTCCCAGAGATGACCTTCCTCCTCTTTCTCCTTCTCGGTCATGTGAGCATCTTCGGAAGAGGGCCTGTGTAAGCGTCTCGCCATTCTGGGCGGGTATCGGCGGCACGATAGGCGTGTGGTCTTCAGCCTGCCATCTGGAGAGAAGTTGCCGAACGCGTTCAATCGGGTCACCTGCAGGCGACTCCTTATCCGGCGCAAACGTACGCGCCAGCAGGTCGTTGATGGAAACTCCCTCGGCAGCGGCGCGCTGTCGAATCATTATTTCAATTTCTGGACTCACGTCTAAAGTCATATTTTCCCCTCCTTATATCAAAACACTCGTTCCCAATTATACACTTAGAAGAGGTTAAAAAGCCTGAAAAAAGGACCAGACTGTTAAAGAGGAGCGTGGGTGTGGTGACCGCGGCTATAGATCTCGATGGCGGCCTCGTAGACGTCACGGGTGCGGGCGGCGACGTTGGGCCAGGAGAAGCGCCGGGCGTACTTGAGGGCATTTGTAGAAAGCATTGTGCGGCGAGCAGGATTATCCAGCAGCGCCAGCAGCTTCGCGCGGTAGTCGGCGGCATCTCCGGCTTTGAACAGCTCCAGACAGTCCTCCCGCTCCTCGATCTCGCGGAAGCAGTCCAGGTCAGAGGCCAGGATCGGCTTGCCGTGCGAGAGCGGGATCGTGACCGAATAAGAGCCGGTCGCCTGCGTGTGCGGCACGAGCACGATCTCGCTGGCGGCCATCGCCTCCGACACGTCTTCGTCGGAAAGAAAGCCGGTGAGGATCACGCGCTTCTCCAGGCCGGAGCGCGCGATCGCCTCGCGAAGCTTCGCCTCGTAAGGGGCCATCTCGTCCGTGCGCGCCCCGCCGGCGATCACGAAGACCACGTCGTCCGGGAGCGCGGGCAAAATCTCCAGCGTCAGCTCGTAGCCCTTGTTCCAGGAGAGATAGCCGAAGAGCGTCACCGCGCGGCGGCCTTCCAGCCCGAATCGCTGCCGGAACGCCTGGCCCCCCGCCGGCGCGGGCAGCGGCTCGGGAATGCCCGCCGGCACGACTACCACGTAGGCGGGTTTGGCGCCGCGGGCGATCAGCGCCTGGCGCGCCGCCTCCGTATGCACGATGGTGAAGGCGGTCACGAACGGCGCGCTCTCGATGCTCTCCCGATACGCCCGGTTGTGGACCAGCCACTGCTTGGCCAGCCACTTGTGGGGGCGCCGCTCGGTCCGCAGCTTGAGCAGGTCGGCCAGATCGTAGGTGGTGTGCGCGGTCAAGACCACCGGCTTCTGGATCAGGTAGCGCATCTCCCAGTAAGAGGATGTGCGCGGCAGGACGCCGCCCCAGAAGCTGTACTCATGCTGGATATGCACCACGTCCACGTACGCCGCATTGAGAAGCTCCGCCTGCTCCACGTAGTGCGCGGTCGGCTGGCGGCCTTCCGTGATGGGTACGACCTCGATCTCGGTATCCGGCAGGGTCTTCAGCCCGGCGATCAGGGCGCGGGTGTAGGCCGCGATGCCGCACCGCTCGCCGACTGTGGTCAGCATGGCGACTTTCATTGCGGCCGCCGCCAGCATAGCAGGATGGACAATGCCACCAGGAACCGGAGCGTGCTCATCGCACCAGCCCCACCCTGCGCAGCCGCCGCTTGGCCGCCACTCCCAGCCGCAGGAACTCGTTTTTGGCCAGCCCGATCAGCATGACCAGGCGAATGGCGAGCTGCGCGGGCAACCCGGCGGTCTTCTTATAGTAGATCAGGGCGCTCTTGAAGAGCCGGGCGGTCATGGCCCAATTCTGCTGGCGGACGCTGGCCATCCAGTGATGGACCACGCGCGCCTGCGGCACGTAGACCACCTTCCAGCCCGCCTTGCGGATGCGCCAGCACCACTCGATCTCCTCATAGAACATGAAGAAATCCTCGTCCAGCATCCCGACCTGGTCCATGACGGCATGCTTGAGCATCAGGCAGGCGCCGGAGACCTCGTCCGTCTCCCATTCCACGTCGAAATCATCGCGCCCGAAATGCAGCACGCGGTCGAAGGCCGCCCGGTTGAGGTTGCGCAGTCCGGAGTGACCCAGGAACTCGCGCCAGGGCGTGGGAAATCGCCGCCCGTTGTGCTGCAGGGTGCCGTCCGAGTTTAAGAGCTTTGGCCCGACCGCTCCGACCTCCTCATGCGCGTCCAGATAGCGGGC
>DATGIG010000413.1:0-15546 GCA_035295825.1 Chthonomonadaceae bacterium
AGACCCGCGCCTCCTCATTCTGGACGAGGCGACCAGCAACCTGGACGCCACCTCGGAACACCTCATTCAGGAGGCGCTGGAGACGCTGCAGCAGGGGCGCACCTCGCTCATCATCGCCCACCGCCTCTCCACCATCCTGAGCGCCGACAAGATCCTGGTGCTGGACAAGGGCCGCCTGGTCGAAGCCGGATGCCATCAGGACCTGCTGGCGCGCGGCGGCCTCTACGCCAAACTCTATCGCCAGCAGTTCCGGAAGGTCAAACCCGAATAGGGCAGATTATTCCATGGTGGTAGTGTCCCCGAGCAGAAAGGCGGCGCTTGACAAATCCTCACTAGTGTCCTATAATCTCGGTAGTGAGGGCTAGAGATTGAGGTTATAGGACACTTGAGGCTAAGCAAGAACACTAACAGGGTGCTGGAACTGGTTCAGGAGCGAGGGATGATCCGGCCCCGCGATCTCAAGGAGTTTAATATTCCCGCCAAGTACCTGCAACGTCTCTATGAACGCGGTGAGGTGTATCGTTCGGGCCGCGGAATTTATATTCTTGCAGATGCGGAAATCACCGAGAATTTCTCGCTTGCCGAAGCTTGCAAGCGGGTCCCTCATGGCGTCGTCTGCCTTCTCTCTGCGCTACGCTTTCATCAGATTGGCACGCAAAACCCTTATGAAGTCTGGATGGCGATTGACCCCAAGGCGCATCGGCCCAAACTGGATTATCCTCCTCTCCGAATATTCCGATTTTCTGGAGCCGCTCTGCAAGAAGGCGTTGAAGAGCATCGCGTAAGTGATGGAACGATTCGTGTGTACAATGTCCCCAAAACAGTCGCGGATTGTTTCCGGTATCGAAATAAGATCGGCATTGATGTGGCGATAGAGGCCCTGCGGGAATGCTGGCGCGAACGCCGTACAACTATGGATGAACTATGGCGCTACGCTGCCGTGGCGAGGATTTCCACCGTGATAAAGCCCTATTTGGAGAGCCTGGTATGACAACAAATCGCCCACGCGATATGGCCGCATCTGTCAGAACGTGTCTGCTCAACTATGCCAAAGAACGGCACGAAGAATTCCTATCGGTAATGCCAGAAATTAGCCTGACTGTTTTTGTTTGCCGTAGAATCCTACTAGACGAACGTATATTATTATAATTATAGGAGTAGAAACTATGCCTACAGAGATCGAGTGGTATGTCGGGCACCCCAAGTTTTTCATTAAGGGACAACTATACGAGCGGGAAGAAGTCCTACCTAAGATGCAAGAGATATTACGTCTCAATCCCCTGTGTATTGCTTTGGCTGAGGAAGTTCATTCTTTCCTTGGCAATGTTCTTATACTCAGCACTTGGCAGGAACAAGATGAGTCAACGCTTGTGACCTACGGCAGCAAATATCCAGAAAACATCCATATCACGCTCGGACTCAATTCTGACCGGATTGTAGAATCATTGAGCCACGAGCTTCTGCACGCTCAACTCTTGAAACAGGGCTTTCCACGCCTTGACGCCAAAGTAGCAATACCGTATGAGGATTTTTACTTTCCCCTCCTCAATATGGTTCAGCATGAACTGATGATCTTTCCCTATCAAGAACTCGGTTTAAATCCGCTTGCATTCCTGGCGCCTAAGCAACCTGTTGATGAAAGGATAATCCTCAACCATCTTAGCCGCGATGAGGTCACTACGATTGCCTCCCTGATCCAATGGTATGGCGACATGCAATATCAGAACCTGGCCGGTGACGCTACACAATCAGCATGGCTAGAAGATCACTGGTGGCGTGTAGAACAAAGATTCCCTGGCATTACCAACAAAGCTAACGAGGTAGTGGATTGGATTGACCGGGGCGAATACCAAGATCCGACTACTTTTGAGACAACCTTCAACGAACTCGTCTCGATCATGGGCTTACCACCTATAGATATGGGAAAAGATTTCTGGTTTGATGTCGTCAGAGGTCCGAGCGGAGCAGTTCGCCGCTGGAGATAACAATAGGTCCAGGGCCGTCGCTTCTAAATTTCTCTCGGTGTATCCGTCTCTGCCCAGGCCGTAAACGACCTGGCTGTTTCGTAAACGAAGCCGCGTGAACGCGGCTGCACTGCCGTCAGATTGGCTGCAAAGCAGTCAGCAACAGGCATGGGATCCAGCCCGGTTCACCGGGCTTCGTCACGAGGCAGCCCGCTCGTTCACGGGCGGGCATAATTAAGATGCGCCGGCCCTGGGCCGAAGGCGAGTTTTGTCAAAATGCGGGGTTTCGGGTATCCTGAAGGCATGAAAAACTCGGAAACCAAACCTAAAATCCGCTCCACAACGATCGTTGCCGTCAAGCGCGCAGATCAGGTCGCGCTGGCAGGCGACGGGCAGGTAACGCTGGAGCATACCGTCTTGAAGCATAACGCCCGCAAGGTGCGCCGCCTCTATCAGAACAAGGTGCTCGCGGGATTCGCCGGCTCCGTCGCGGATGCGCAATCGCTGGCGGATAAGTTCGAGAGCAAGCTGGAACAGTCCAACGGCAACCTGACGCGCGCTGCCATCGAATTCGCCAAGGAGTGGCGCACCGACCGCATCATGCGCCGGCTGGAGGCCATGATGATCGTCACGGACGGCGAGCATCTCTATATTTTGTCGGGGGATGGGAACGTGGTCGAGCCGGACGACGGCGTGGCGGCTATCGGCTCGGGGGGAATGTACGCCTCCTCCGCAGCGAAAGCCCTGCTCAAAAATACCGAGATGAGCGCCAAGGAGATCGTCACGGAGGCGATGCGGATCGCAGCGGAGATCTGCATCTACACTAACGATAAGATCACTGTGGACGCCCTGCCCTGAACTTATTCTGGTTCCGGCTTTATGGACGGTTGCGCAAACTCCACCCGGTCATAGATTTCGGCAAGCGCCAGGGTGCAGCCTATCGCCGGGAGTGATAGGCTGGCATCCAGCCCCGTGATCGTCGTGAGCAGCCATTGCGTCTCCGATTGCCGGGAGTAGTGTTCAATGTACGGTTCATCCTGCGCAATCAGCACATAATCGGTAAAGGACGCGATGCGCCGATAGCCTTCAAACTTCTTGCCTCGATCTACTGCCTCGGTGGAAGGCGAAAGCACCTCGAAGACGAGCGTAGGATTGAGCAGGACATCCCCCTGTTCATCATGAAAGCGCGGCTCGCCGCAGACCACCGAGAGGTCGGGATAGACGAATAGCGTCAAAGGCCCTGTTCTGACCTTTGTATCATTGGAGAAGGCGCGGCAGGGCTTTCCCTTCAGTTGGGTACCCACCTCTGCCGTCAGATTGACGATGATGGTGCTATACTCACGGCTGCCTCCGGACATCGCAACGATCTGCCCGTTCCAGAACTCGCTCTTGAACTCCGCAGCACGCTCTAACTCCAGATACTCCTCCGCCGTATAGTGCTTTTGATCGGTTTTCAGCGGTGCTACCATCTCTCTGTTCCTGTTCCCCCATGCAACGCTCTCATTATAACCCTTCAGGGCTATCTCTGCTGTATCTTAGAACGCTGTTCTGCTATGGAACTCTGCAGCGGCAGAAAAAGCGGAACCCGCATTGTGACCGGGATTGAAAATCCCAGTAGTTATATCCTTTACTTATAGAGATCACAGATAATTGTCGCACACTCGCTTTTGCCGGGTAGAGAACGTACCCGTCTGGAGGGCCTTCGGCCAAGCGTCCGCGAGGACACGGCAATATGCGAAGAATACCTTCTCTCTCTATCAGCAAACAGCCATTTCACTGAATGCATCATCAACCAAGAATCGTATAAGCCCCAAATATAACGGATCGCCACTCGCCCTCCAAAGAAGCTTGTCGAAGAGGTCTAACACACTGATACCTCCGCCCAATGACTTCCCTAATTCGAGTGAATACATGTGGAGGCGCTGTCGGTCTGCTTGCGTTGCCTGCCCCCACAGATAACGGTAAAACTGAACCAAGCCAGGATAGCCAGATCCTGATGAATGGCTGATATTCACAAACTTAAAAGGGGACCATTCTGGTCCCCTCGCCTGAAAAGCGACGTAACTCCACATTTGAATCGATGCCGCTGATTGGGCGTCAAATATCGGAAACGACTGGGGGAAACAGAAATGTAGGTATTTCGTAAGTAGCGAATAGGGTCGCTTATGACCATCCGCTTCGATTTGATTGAGTATGGTTTCAACGACGTTGCAGATCGATTGGGCATTTTCATCTGGACAGTCAAGTATCGACGGTGGAGCAGCATTCCACCAGCCGTGCCCCTCGATGACGTCGAGAATGGTAAGCGTTGCGAATGGAATGCTCTCTAGATTATATCGCGTACTATACTTGCCATTCAAATAGCGCAACATCTCTTCAGCACGTGTTGCCGCGTGTGGGAGACGTTGACGAATGGAAGAGACTAATTCATCGAAGGACACCCGCATTCGACCTTCCCATGCCCTTTGCATATCAAAGTATGATGCAACCAGTCCTCCCTGAGCGCATTCATCGATAACCTTTTGCAAGACAGATTTTGTCGGATTCAACGCAAGCCTTCTTTCTCAATCCGAATGGAGTCATTACGGATACAGTGCGAGTGCAACTCGCACATCATGCACCCTCAAAGTATTCGGGGAAGCAAAACGATTATCCTGCACGGCTTTCCGCGAGACAGGATCATTCAGTTTTCGTCCAAAAACTGCATCTTGCGTCCGTGAGGACGCTTGGCGGCGAAGCCGCCCTCCAGACGGGTACGTTCTGTACCCGGCCAGAATGCAGGATGGCTCACATCTCTCATCCTCGGAGCTGGACGATCATATTCCGGCTTTGAGGACGGTTTCGGTGGCTTCCAGGGTGCGGGCGATGTCTTCCGGAGAGTGTGCGGCGGAGACGCTGCCCTGCTTGGTGGGCAGCGGGAACTGGTAGACGCCCTGCTCGATCAGGGCGCGGCGGTAGCGCAGGTCGCGGGCCATGTCATGGTGTTCGGCGATGTCGTGCCAGTCGGTCGGGGCGTGGTCCATGAAGTAGGCGCAGAAGGCCGATCCCTGCCGCACCACCGTCGCGGTGATGCCGTAATCGCGGAAGAGGCTCTCCAGCCCCGAGGTCAACTCCGCCGTCATGGCGTCCAATCGGGGATAGAGGGTCGCCTCCTCGCGGATCAGCTTCTCCATCGTCCCGATAGCCGCCGCCATCACCAGCGGGTGCCCGTTGTAGGTCCCGGAGATCAGGACGCGCCGCTTCGGATCGGGATCCTCGAAGAGGTTCATGATCTCGGCTTTGCCGCCGATAGCGCCCAGTGGATAGCCGTTGGCGATGGCCTTGCCGAAGACGCTCAGATCGGGCCGGACTCCCGCCAGCGACTGATAGCCGCCCAGCGCATGGCGAAAACCGGTCTTCACCTCATCCAGCGCCATGACCACCCCGTACCGGTCGCATAGTTCGCGAATGCCCTGCAGGTAGCCCATTTGGGGCTTCACCACGCCGATATTTTGCAGGATCGGCTCGGTGAGCAGGCAGGCGACCGGATAGTTCTGGAACGCCCACTCTACCGCGTCCAGATCGTTGAAGTTCAGCACATGGACATGCCGCGCCGCTTCGGGAGACATGCCCGCCGTCAGGGGAAGGAACGGATACTCGCCTCGTGAAACACGCGGCCCGACCTGCTCCAGCGGCGTCATCACATTGCAGGCCACCTCGTCATGCCAGCCGTTGTAGCCGCCCTGCATCACCACGATATCGGTCTTGCCGGTGAAGGCACGGGAGAGCCGGAGCGCGTGGTAAGTCGCCTCGCTGCCCGTGGTCGCAAACTGCACCTTATCGAGCGAGGGGACGCAGCGGCACAGCAACTCCGCCGCCTGCCCCTCCCAGGGCGACGTGCCGGAGCCGGAGAGGGTCCAGCCCTCCGCCATGGCCCGCTGCACCGCGCCCTCCACGTCCGGGTCGGCATGGCCCAGCAGGTAGGGCGCAAACGCGGCATGGTAGTCTATGTAGCGGTTGCCGTCCACATCCCACAGATACGCCCCCTGTCCCCGCACAAACGCGATCTCAGGCTCAACCATCCGATTGACCGAGACTGCCCCGCCCGGAATACGCTTCCGGTTCGCGGCAAAGACCTCTGCGGATTTCGTGTGTTCCATGGCGAATCCCCTATCTTATGGCGGCTGCGCCATGGGCAGGCACAGGGGCCTGCCCCTACAGGAATTTGGCGGGGACCCCGGCAACGTCAGACATCCCACTCCTCGCCGCCGAACCAGTATTGTAATCGCTTCTGGAGGGTCTTCATCAGCCACTCCAGGCTCTCCTGCTCGAAGGGCGTCTGTGTGACGGGATACGAATCGAACTTGGAGAGATACAGCGTTCCCCTCGGCAGATAACCGATGTGCCCGTTGACCACGTTCATCACCGCCAGGGCGTTATCGGGAAACCGGCCCCGCAGCCAGTGCTGCAGCAGAGAGTACGCCTCGTTGGGCTGGCCGATCAGGACGCTGTCGCCCACATGCCAGATCCAGAGGGGAATGCGTGTCTTCGTGCCCTCCCCGACTGCCTGCCGCACCCGTCGCTTGCGCCGCAGTTTCTCCGCCTCTACACGATCCGTGGTATGAGCCAGTTCCGCCTCGATCTCCGCCACGGAGGGCAGGCACTTCAGGCGCATCTCGACCTGATGACACACCGCATCCAGCGCATTGGAGGGCGAAAACGGAGCGCGCTTCCAGATCGCCAGCGATGCGCCCGACTCGACCACGCCCTTAAAATGGAGTTCGGTACAGGGAGGCAACATTCCTTCCAGGGCGGCGAGAACGGAGTAGCCGAGTTGCCTGCCGTTGGCATCGGCGATAGCGGTATCCGATGTGTACTGGTCGCGGGGCGCCAGTTCGCCGGAAGCGCCCTGCAGGAAGAGGCAGGGTGCATCCCCGGTGTGGGCCTCGACCAACTCCCGCATCGCGCCCACGAAATCCGGGGAGATAAGAGAGTTCTCGAAGGCGAGGGTGGTCGGATGGCAGGCGTAGTTCACCAGGGTGGCGAGCGTCGCGCCGCCCTCCGTCGTCACGCGCCCCACCAGCAGCGTATCGTCCGCGAGCCAGGCCCCACCCGCCGAGCGGTCGGGGTTGAAGCCACAGAGGACCTTCTCGGTCTCCAGCGAACAGAGATCCCGATCCGCCGCCAGGTTGCAGCGCCCATACATCCAGGTGAGCGTGGTGGACTGCGCGCTCTCCAGGGCGCGGCGGGTTGCGGCGATAGCCGCTTCGCGCAGCTTTTCGAGATACGGCGCGATCATTTCGCCGCCGGGCTTGTCGGCGTCCTCGCGGCAGATGGAGGGACCGGCGTGGGTGTGCGAGAGGTTCATCATGACGCGGGCGGGAGCGAGCGAGAAGGCTTCCAGCACCCCGCTACGCACAAACCACTCGTCCTCCAGCGTGCGCCACCAGCCCAGGTCGGCGGCGATCAGGACCAGCGGGTCGCCGTCCGGGGTCTGCTGCAGCGTCAACGCGGTCAGGGTCAGCGGGCGATGAATGCCCGTAGCCACGTCGTGCTGCGCCGCGCCCCAGTTGCGGGCATAGATGCCCACGGGCGGCGTGATATCCTCACGTGCCACGCCGATATGCCCGGAAAAGCCGGAGGGCGTGTAGATATCGCGGCTCAATTCTCCTCCTCTTGCGCCATACCGCCGGAGAGCAGCGACAATCCGCCGTCCATCAGCAGCACGCTGCCGGTAACATGGCGCGTAGTCGGTTCGCACAGGTGTGCGACCTGCAGGGCGACCTCCTGCGGTGTAATCAATTCATGCGTGGGAACCTGACGCACCGCAGCGCTGCGGCGTTCCGGAAACTCCGTAAAGATCTTGCCGCTCAGTCCCGCATCCACATAGCCCGGCGCAACCTCGTTGACCAGGATATGGTGCGGAGCGAGCTGTAAGGCGAGGCACTTGCAGAGCATCCTTACCCCGGCCTTGGCGGCGCAGTAGGCAGGAATGGTGAGATGCGGCGCATGGGCCGCCCAACTGCCGACAAAAACGATCCGCCCCGGCTTGCCGTGCTGCACCAGATGCTGCGCTCCCGCCTGTGCCAGGTGAAACGCGCCGTCGAGATTGACGCGCAGCTCCCGACTCCACTGCTCCGGTGTAACAGTCAACACGTCGGCCAAGGTGACGATGGCGGCATTCGGAATGATGAGCGTGGGGACGCCGAACTCTCCCTCGACCGCCTGCACCCAGGCCCGCACGGCGCGGGCATCCGCCACATCCACCCGGTCATAGCGCGCCCGGCTGCCATGCTGTCGGATCTCCTCCAGCACCGCCCAGGCCTTTTCGGGCTCATGGAGGTCGCACAGGGCGATATGAGCGCCACGTCGCCCCAACTCAACCGCGATGGCGTGTCCGATGTCGCCCAGTCCACCGCTGATCAGGGCGATCTGGCCGTTCAGAGTCATCCTACTCCTCTTTATATAATGGGTCTCGAACGCATGGGACTATAGGGCACAATGCGCGGACAGAGGCAAAGAGCAGATCCCGGAGCATCACCAATCTCCCACACTGCCGTCGGCGTAGAAGCTGCGCTGCGGCAACTCCTGCTGGAACGGATGCTTGGCGACCTCCGCCTCGTTGATCTCGATCCCCAGGCCCGGCGCGCTGCCGGGGCGCACGATACGGCCCTGCGGCTCGACCGTGAAGCACTCCGAACAGACGTCCTGCCGCCAGGGCACGTCGCTATGGACCGATTCACAGATGATATAGGAGGGGGTCGCGAAGCCCAACTCCAGGGAGGCCGCCGTGCTGACCGGCCCCTGCGGGTTGTGCGGCGCGAGGGCGACGCGGTAGGCATCGCAGAGGGCGGCGATGCGGCGCGATTCGCTGAGGCCGCCACAGTGGGTGATGTCGGTCTGCATGATGCTGCACGCCCGCTTCTCCAGGAACGGGCGGACGGCGTACTGGCTGATAAGCCGCTCTCCGGTGGCGATAGGCGTGCTGACGGCGCGCTGGATCTCCGCCATATCCTCCACGGCCTCCGGCCAGCATGGCTCCTCAAACCAGTAGAGGCCATAGGGCTCCAGCGCCTTCGCAAAGAGCGTTCCCATCCGGGGCGAGGGGCGGGCATGGCAGTCCACCATGATGTCGATGCCGTCGCCGACGGCCTCCCGCATGGCCCGCACGCAGGCTTCGGCGTACTTGACCGGGCGGAGACCCTCGATGGGCATGGTCTCCGGAACGGCCATCGTCTTGAAGGCGGTAAAGCCCTCCGCCACCGCCTGCTGCGCCAGCTCGGCAAAGCGGCCCGCATCCGCCGGGCTGGTCTCGTAGAAATCCTCCATCTTGCCGCCGCCCAGGTGGCAGTAGAGGCGGACATAGTCGCGCACAGGGCCGCCCCAGAGCTTGTGGCAGGGGACGCCGTGGATCTTGCCCAGGATGTCCCAGAGCGCGATGTCGATGCCGCTGATGGCGGTCCCCCGCACCGCGCCGTTGCCGTGCCAGAAGTGCTGGCGATACATCATCTGCCAGAGGTACTCGATGCGGGTGGGATCTTCGCCGATAAGCAGGGGCTCGATGTCCTGAATGGCCCCGACCACGGAGCGGGTATGCCATTCGAGCGTCGCCTCGCCCCACCCCCACAGCCCCGGCTCGTCGGTAACGACTTTGACAAAGATCCAGTTCCGCATGCGGGCGTTGCAGACGTGCGTTTCGATCCGTGTGATCTTCACAGCGCCTCCTCGCATTCTTTCGACAAGTATAGGACGTTGCGGAGGAGTTTGTCAATACGCGAAGGCCGGAAACAAGCAATTCCTTCATCCCGTATGACGATGTCCGACGATGAGGGCGTACCCCAGCTTCCTATCCCGGATCGCCTGCTCTGCCGCCCGCGCGACGGCCTGCGCCTGCGCCAGATCCACGCCCGGCAGTTCCATCTTCTTGAGACTTACTAACAACTGCGCCGTCACCAATCGCCCCCGGATCTCTTTCACCATCTGCGCCAGCGCCTCAGGATGTAGTTCGGTCTGAATACGGTCGCAGCCTGCGTTGCGGAGATGGTCCGCATACTCCTCCAGAGGTCGGGCATCCGCGATGCAGGCCACCCAGGCCAGCAGAGTCTCCAACTCGGCGGGGAGATCGCTCTCCCGCGTGAGATCACTTATCCCCACGTTTCCCCCAGGACGCAGGACACGGGCGAACTCACGCGCAGCAGTCGGTTTATCGGGAAAAGTACAGAAGGCGCATTCACAGAGGACGACGTCGAACGCCTCCTCTTCGAACGGCAGCCGCTCCGCATCGCCCTGCTGAAACGTGATGAGAGCGTTCAAGCCGGCCTCCGCCGCGCTTTCGGCGGCCAGCCGCACCATCTCCGCACTCAGATCCGTCCCGATCACTGCACAGCCAAACGTCCGGGCCAGGTGCAGGGCGCTCGCCCCGCGCCCTGCCGCCACATCCAGCACGCGCATTCCGGGACGCAGTTCCAGTAACTGTCCCAGCCGCTCGGTCAGCGCCAGCCCTCCCGGATGATACGAATCTCCCAGCAGTAGCCGCACCCAGTCTTTCTCGTAGAGGGAGGCACAGCAGGACTTCAACGCTTCTGCGGACTCCATCACTGACCTCCATCGAACGGGCCGGAGAAATCGAAAATGAGAGGCTCGGGATGGAATTCCTCCCCCGCCCTCCGGGCCTGTGCGCGAGCGCGTGTCCGGCCAGCCAACTGCGTTCTGGCCTGCTCCCGATAGCCGACGTTGTTGTAGGCGCAGAACGGCACCTGTTTGCCGCCGGGGAGCAGGATCTCCTTGCAGCACTTCATCAGGTTCTTCTGACTGAACGTCCAGGGATCCATGAAGTCTTGAAGCATGATCATAAAGATCTTCTTTTCCAGGATCGCCAGATCCAGATCGCGCGGCAGGTCGCACGCTGCGCAGGAGAGGAGGAAATCGCTGGTCGCTTTTTCCGAACCGGGCACCGCCGAGGAGGACCAGAGCCCTTCCAGCGCCCGCTTGATCTCGCCGCCGATATCGGGAATGACCCGGTTGGAGATATAGTCCAGATAGTCGTCCACATGGAGGAGACGCGTCAGGGGAGTCACCTGCCCCTCATCCAGGAAAGCATACGAGACCGAGTTGCAGGTGGGGAAGCAACAGGGAACGGGCACGAAATCGGAGACGCGGAACATCCCATCGGTCTGCGCCTCCATGGCGCGCAGGATATCCGGGATGGTGATACGCTGCATCAGGTCATGCGCGCCATGCCGTCCGGAGTGGAAGGCGGGCTGGAAGTTGATCCCACGGACGGCGGGATGCTCGATGCCGAATTTTACGATTGCGCCGACCTCATCCAGGTTCACATCGCGCTCGATGGCGGGCACGAGGATGACGTTGCAGGCGGTCTGCGCCAACCGGTCGAGCGCCCGCAGCTTCTCCTCCAGAATATCCGGCATTGGCGAAGCAGAGCGGGCAGTCCATATTGCAGGCGCTGTTGACTTCGATGATCCCCAGGCAGACATGCTGTTGATGATCGGGGCAGAGGCCGCAGTCATGGGGACAGCCCTCGCGAATATCGGTGGAGAACGCCAGCGGGATGGTACTTGGCTTGTTGTACTTCGAGGAGTTCGCATAGGCTTGTGCATCGCCATATACCAGCCCCTCGAATACGCCATGCTCCGGGCAGCGTTTGCGCATGAAGACTTTGTTGTCGCGCAGCAGGATATGGGCGTCTATGGCTCTGCGGCATTCGGGACAGATACTGCGCGTCAATTCGTAAAAGACATAGTCCAGGTCCTGCCTGGCCTGCGGCGCTTCCAGCGTCATGGTCTCTCCTTCCAAACGATATAGGGTCAGGGATGGCGCGGCGTCTTGTCTTCATGGAGGCCGGACAGCGTTTTGATCAGTTTCCCGCCGAACGAGGCGAATGCTTCCCGGACAGCCTCCTGCGAGGCCAGCAGTTGGACGTCGGTCGAGTAGGTCGGGTAGGCGTGGATCGTTCCGGCCAGGTCGCTCAGCTTGAGATGGTGCTGGAGGGCGACAGCCAGTTCGTTAATGACCTCGCCCGCCCGCTCCGCCACCATCGTCGCGCCCAATAGCCGCCCATCCGGCAGATGCACGATCTTGAGAAAGCCCTCCTTATCGTTCTCGCAGACGGCCCGGTCTTCCTGCTTGGTGTCCTAGAACAGTACGCGTACCTCGCTGCCATGCCTCTGTTTCGCCTCCGCCTCCGTCAGTCCGACATGGGCGACCTCCGGGTCGGTGAAGGTACACCAGGGAACCAGATCGGCGAAGCCTCGCGAGCTTCCCAGCAGCAGGGCGTTGCGCACCGCCTGGAACGCCTGCCAGCCCGCGAAATGGCTGAACTGATGCCCGTCCGGGGTACAGTCGCCTGCGGCGTAGATGTGTTTGACGTTCGTCTGTAGATGCTCATTGACGGGGATGCCTTTCGGCGTGGTGACGACGTTCGCTTTGTCGAGGGCGAGGTCTTCCGTAGTGGGCGCGCGTCCGACCGCCACAAGCAGCATGTCGCCCTGCACGCTCCCCTCTTTCGCCTGCACGGTGATGACGCCTCCCTCCTGTCGAACACGCTCTGCGCGAGACTGTACAAACTGCACGCCCTCGTTGGTCAGCACACGGTGGATTCGCACCTGCGCCTCCGGTTCGTCTTTGGGCAGCAAGGTCTCCGCAAATATCGTCACCTGCGCGCCGAGCCGCTGATAGGCCTGGGCCATCTCCATCCCGATAGGGCCGCCGCCGATGACGAGCAGGCGCTGCGGCAGACGGTCATTGTCGAAGAGCGTCAGGTAGGTCTGGTAAGGGGTCTCTTTCAGGCCGGGCAGGTCAGGGACGATGGGATGCGCGCCGATAGTGAGGAGGATCTTGTCGGCCCGCAGGGTCCGTTCGCCCACCCGGATGGTATGAGGGTCCAGAAACTGCGCCGCGCTGAGGAGAACATCAATCCCTTCCGTTTGGAGGATTTCGGGCGGCTCGCGCTGATAGACCTCCTGGATGGCATTTCGGACATAGGTGCGCACGGCTTTCATATCGGTTTCAACGGCTCCCGCGTGGACGCCGTACTTCGCCGCCGTTCGCGCGTGGTGGGCCACCTTCGCGACCTTGAGCAGCGCCTTGCTCGGCACACAACCCGTCCAGGTGCAGTCCCCACCGACGCGCGACTTTTCAATCAGAGCGACCCGAACGCCGAGCGTTGCAGCAAACTTCGCGGCGATCAGCCCACCGGAACCTGCGCCGATAATGATGAAATCATAAACGTCCGTCATTCCGAGTCTGGGCATAGCGCCTCGGTTACTGAATGGATGGTATGGAGAGGTAGGTCGTGTACCTCTCGTCTTTCACTTTGTAGAACGGAAGAAAGGTGATTGCGCCTTCGTGGGTGCGGAACGTGGGCAGTGCGTCCCGCTGCTTCACAACGTCAATCGTGGCTTTCTCTCCTTCCATCGAAACCGGCTTGTCCGATAGCGCCACGAGCAGAAGCGGCCCGAAGAGAAGCGCCTGGCGGTTTGGCGTCTCGCGCGCGATAGGCTCGAAACGCAAGGCCATTGGGAAAGTGACCTGGAGCATATCCCCCTCGCGCCATATTCGCTCGATCTCAAGAAAGGTTCCAGGCTCGGCCTTTGCCTGGGAAGGTCTGTCGTTGATCTTCACTATCACCGGTTTTGCTGTCCATCCGGGCACGCGCACATGAAGCACAAAGCGCGTCGGCTTCGTGGTGTGGATGGTCAGCGTGGTGGCGTCCGACTCCGGGTAGGTCGTGGTCTGCTCGACTGTGACAGACTGCTTCCCTTGCTGCCAGTGAACACGCGAAGGGGTAAAGAGATTCACGTAGAGGCCGCGCGCGTCGTGGAAGTAAATGTCCAGCGGGTAGTCCGCCGTGATCTGGGCGTAGGTGCCGGAACAGCACGGCCATGCGTCGCCAAAGTAGGCTTTCTTCGTCCCGGACCGGTAGTTGGAATAGTAAAACGTCTTGCCATCCGGCTGCATGGGCAGCGCCGCCAGCATCCCGTTAAAGAGGACGCGCTCCATATTGTCCCCATACTTCGGGTCTCCGGTAAAGCGGATGAGATAGCGGTCAAGGTTCACGTTCGCATACGTGCCGCACGGTGTCTCGAATCGGTGTTTTTCCTTAAAACTAGACCCTCAGCGCGGAAGCGCTGAGGGTCGCCTGGAATAGGGGCCGAAAACGAGGCAGAGCGCTCTCCTCGCAGGCCGTCAATTTTTCTCGGCGGCATCGCCCCAGCGGCTACGATTTGCCGGAGAGCCAGCTCTCCCGCAGATGGACCTGCCTGGGCGTCGCGCCCGCATCCGGCTTGAGCACAAAGGGATAGGTGCGGTTGACCCCAACTTTGAACGTGATGTTCTGCTTCTGCCCATCCCGCTCGACCACCAGTTCGTAGGGCGTATCGGTGCGCGGGTTGCGCCGCAGGGTGCCGTCCGGGTCCAGGGCGGGCTTGCCATCCACGGTGACGATCAGGTCATCCGCCTTGAGGCCCGCCATCTCCGCCGCGCCTCCGGCAGACACGAAACGGACCCGCAGCCCGCCCGCCGGCATGTCCGGGAAGAAGGCCGCCCCCGGATTGGGCGTGAGAGTCGGCGTCTCGCTCTTGGTGAGCGTCAGGCCGGCATAGGCCAGGCACTCGGTGAAGGGCATCTCCTCGGTGCTGCGCGCCAGCAGGTCGTAGAAGCTGGAGAGGTCGGTTCCGGCGACCCGATTGGCCGTCTTCTTGATGTCGTCCTCATCAAAGCCGGGCTTCTCTCCGCGCCCGCACTGGAGATAGAGCGCATGCATCACATCGTCCAGGCTATGGCGATTGCCGGTCACTTCCCGGATCTTGAGGTCGAGGCAGAGGCCGATCAGTTCGCCCTTGGTGTAGTAGGAGAGCTGGCCGTAACCCTGACTGCCGCCGCCGTCCCACACTTTATAGCTGGAATCGTCGGCGGTCACCTTCAGGCGCGCCGGGGTATTCTGGAGCTGGCCGATGGTCGCACCCAGGTGGTTCAGATACTCGTCATCGGTGTTCAGACCGCCTCGCCGGGAGAGCAGGTCGCCATAGTAGCTGGTGACGCCCTCGGACCACCAGAGGTTGCGGGTATGGTTGGGACCGGTATAATCGAAGGGTCCGAGAACGCGCGGCCTGGCCCGCTTCACATTCCAGAGGTGGAAAAACTCGTGGGCGATGACGGAGCGGACGCGGTCGTCAATGATGCCACGCAGGGTGATCTCGGTCGAACCCAGATGCTCCAGCCCGCCCGCGCCGCGCCCGTTGTTGCCCGAGGAGCGGAACATAAAGACATATCGCTTGAACGGAATATCTCCCATAAACGCGGTCTCGGTCTCGGCGACCCGCTTGCAGTAACCGGTCAGTTTGTCCTGGTCCACCTGCGAGTAGTCGCCGTAGAGCACCACCTTGAGCGGCACGCCCTTCACCGTGAAGTTTTTCTCTGCATAGTCGCCCATCTCGACCGGCGCATCCGCCATCACATCGTAGTTGGGCGCCAGGAAGCCATGCATGGTCGGCCTCGCCTCCAGAGCCGCCGGGTCGAGGCTGGTGGCGACCTTCCACTCCGGAAATGCATTGACCATCAGAAAGGTCGGATCGGTCTTCCGGTT
>DATGIG010000414.1:0-17147 GCA_035295825.1 Chthonomonadaceae bacterium
ACAGCAGAGGTTCGCCGCTCCCTCCAGAGCCCTGGCGCGCTCCGAAGTGGGCGCCTGCGCTTCCGCGCGCCCGAGCGCCTGCTCCATATGTTTGCGCCCCTCGCTGTAGCGACCTCGTGTATACCAGAATCGCCAGAGCACCCCAACGAGGCGCAGGTGCGCCAGTGCCCCCTGTATATCCGAGGGGCTTCGTGTAAGAGCGGCACGCAGGTTATCGTATTCCGTGTCCAGACGCCGCATCCACTCCCCCTGTTGGGCGCCGCGCAAATGGGGTTCCGCCTCCTCCACGAAAGCGACGCACCAGTCCCTGTGTGCCGTTCGGACCCGATCCCCTTCACTGCTTGCCTCCAACTGCTCCGCCGCGTATTGGCGCACGATCTCCAGCAGACGGTATCGTCCGCCCTCCTCGCGCGCTTCCCATACGACCAGCGACTTATCCGCCAGGGAGGTAAGCAGATCCGAAACCCGTTGCGCCTCGTTATCCTCCCCTCCGAAGATCCGCTCCGCTGCTTCCAGGGGCCAGCCTCCGGCAAAGGCCGACAAGCGCTGCAACAGCGAGCGCTCCGGTGCGCTCAACAGCGCATAGGACCAGGCCAGCGTTGCCCGCAGCGTCTGCTGACGTGACAATGCCGTCCGGCTTCCGCCCGTCAGCAGGTCGAGTTCGTTGTGCAGACGGGACGCAATTTGCTCGATCGTCATGGCTTTGACCCGCGCGGCAGCCAGTTCAATGGCGAGGGGGATCCCCTCCAGTTGTCGGCACACCTGCCCTACCATGAGCGCATTGCTCCCGCTCAGCACGAAAGTCTTCTGTATGGCTTGCGCCCGCTCCACAAACAACTGCACGCTCTCATAACCCATCAGTACCCGCAGCAGGGTTGCTCGGCCCTGCGGCATGTGCTCCATATCCGGTACGGCCAGGGCAGGCACACTCCAGGCCAACTCTCCTGGGATCCCCAGCGCCATCCGGCTGGTGGCCAGGACCCGTACCTCCCGGCACTCCCGCAACAGATGCCCGACAATGGCAGCGCTCGCTTCCTGCAGATGTTCACAGTTGTCCAGCATCAGCAACAGCCGCCTGGTACGCAGTTGTTCCGTCACTCTCTCCTGGAGGGGCCGACCAGGCTCTTCTTGCAGTCCTAAGACGGAGGCAATCTGCTGGACGACCTGTCTGCCCTCGGAGAGCGCCTCCAGCGCCACCAGCCACACTCCATCCGCATACTCCCGAAGGACTTCCCTCGCTACCTCCCGCGCCAGGCGCGTCTTGCCGATCCCGCCCAATCCTGTCAGCGTCACCAGGCGGAAACGCCGCAGTTGTCGAGCTACCTCCACGCGCTCATCCTCCCGGCCCACCAGGTCGGTCAGGGGCTGGGGAAGGTACCCTTTCACCATCGGGACAGGGGCGACCTGGGCTGTGACCACCGCGTGCGTGTCGGCCCTCTGGCGCGCCTCGGATCGCAGGCGCTGATAGAGCGCACTCGTCTGCGCATCGGGAACGGCTTTCGGATCGCTCTTGAGGACCTCGATAAACTCGCGATAGACCTGCAGGGCGGCATTGGTGTCTCCGCCCTTCGCCAGTGCCTCCATCCAGCCTCGTTGCGCCGCTTCGCACCAGGGGTCCAGGCTCACCGCGTGCTGGAAACAGGGGATTGCGCTGCCATAATCCCCGGCGGCCATCGCCGTATCCGCCAGCCTCTGCAGCGCCTGAAGGCACTCCTGTTCCCGAAGGCGACGCTCCTGAAACACCCACTCCTCACTACAACCCTCCAGCAGCGGACCCTGATAGAGCGCTACTGCCTGCTCCAGAGCCGGGAGCTGTTTGCCTGCGATGGCGGCATCGAAGGTGCGAACGTCCACATCCGCGCCGGTGAGGTCCAATACGAGGGTGTGCCGATCCGGGGATTGCAGGCGCTCCTCCTCGCTCCCCAAGGCACGGCGCAGTTCGCTGAGGACGACCCGCAGATTGGCGGAGCTCTGGCTCTGGTCGCTATCGGGCCAGAGGACACCCGCCAGCCACTCTCTCTGCACAGGGGCATCCGAACGTAGAGCGAGGAGGGCGAGCAGCCACAGGGCCTTCTGCGAACGGAGCCGAGGCAGAGGCTGCCCCTGGATAAAGGCCTGCATGGGGCCAAAAAGCCTGAGCGTGAGGGGGGCCGTCGTTGCTTTTGAAGCCGTCATGAGCTTATCCCTTTCTGTCATCGTTCCGCAAGAAGCGCGGGATCTCTCGTGAAAAATAACAAAATTAAGAACTCGGAACGCTTTGTATGCGTTTTGGGAACGCTCCGGATAACATGGGTCCGGGATAATAGCGTTACTTGTTGATGTTCCGCACGCTGTCGCACGGGCCGATGGGCAACGGTTCGCAAATGCTATTGTACCGTCACCTATCGGCTTATGACAACGGTCGGAAGTCAGCACGGGGCTTTCGAAGCTTCATCAAAAGGAGAACATTCCATGACGAACTACATCACCACGAAGGACGGAACCCAGATCTACTTCAAGGACTGGGGCAAAGGACAACCCGTCGTCTTCAGCCATGGCTGGCCGCTTTCCGCAGATGCCTTTGAAGACCAGATGCTGTTTCTGGCGTCGCATGGCTACCGCTGTATCGCTCACGACCGTCGCGGCCATGGGCGCTCCAGCCAGCCCTGGAGCGGCAACGACATGGATACCTATGCCGATGACCTGGCGACGCTGGTGGAGACGCTGGATCTCACCAACGCCATTCATGTCGGCCACTCGACCGGAGGGGGAGAGGTGGCGCGTTACATCGGTCGTCACGGTACGAAGCAGGTGGCGAAGGCGGTGCTGATCGGCGCGGTGCCGCCCATGATGCTGAAGACGGATGCCAACCCCGGCGGTCTGCCCATAGAGGTATTCGACCAGTTGCGCGCCAGTGTCCTGGCTGACCGCGCGCAGTTCTTCACCGACCTGAGCATGCCGTTCTACGGCTTCAACCGGGAGGGCGCGAAGGTCTCGGAGGGGCTGCGCGATTCCTTCTGGCTGCAGGGGATGCTGTGCGGCTTCCCCGCCGCTTACGACTGCATCAAGGCGTTCTCGGAGACGGACTTTACAGAAGATCTGAAGCAGATGGATGTCCCCACGCTGATCCTGCATGGCGATGACGACCAGATCGTACCGATAGCCGATTCGGCGATGCTCTCGTCCAAGCTCATCAAGGGAGCGCTGCTGAAAGTCTATCCGGGTGCGCCGCATGGGATGTGTTCGACCCACAAAGACCAGGTCAACACGGATCTGCTCGCATTCTTCCGGTCCTGACGCCTTGGGAGGATAGGAACACATGCTGAGTGTTCCCTCCCGTTTCGGTTGCCTGTATCCAATAGCTCGCCCTCCTGTGGTCTGCGGGAGGGCGAGCAGGAGATGAGAAAGGAGCCCATATGTTTCCGACCAAAAACGATCTGTCCGAATCCGTACGCGCCAGGAGCATCGAAATGCTGAACCTGCGCCTGGCGGACGCCATCGCGCTGCAAACCCAGGTGAAGCAGGCGCACTGGAATGTCAAAGGCCCGCACTTCATCGGTCTGCACAAACTCTTCGATGAGATTTCCGATGCGGTCCTGGAGTACACGGATCTCATCGCGGAACGGGCGGTTCAGTTGGGGGGCGTAGCGGAAGGCACGGCGCGGATGGCGGTGCAGCGCACACTACTGAAGCCGTACCCTCTGGATATTTCGACCGGCAAAGCCCACTGCGAGGCGCTCTCGTCGGCGCTGGCGACCTTCGGGCAGGCGGTGCGCCAGGGCATTGGCGAGGCGGACAGAGCGGGCGACAAAGACACGGCGGACCTCTATACGGAGGTCTCACGCGGGGTGGATCAGTGGCTCTGGTTTGTGGAAGCCCACCTTCAAGCCGACGCTTAATCGCGTCTGTAAAGCAGCCTATTTCCCTATGAAGAGAGGCATTGAAATCTCGTCTCCGGCAACAGCGCATCGCGTTATCGGAGAGTAAGGAGTACGGACGATGACACGCCTTATTTTGCCCGTTGGAAGACGGGATCATACGCTGGGAGCGGAGCGAGCCGCCATTACGCTGGTGGAGTACGGAAAGTACGACTGTTCGCATTGTGTGCAGACCGAGCGCATTGTCGCAGAGCTGCGCCAGCGGTTTAGCGGGGGGTTGCGCTTCGTCTATCGCCACTTCCCGAGAGGGCGGCCTCATTCGCCCTCGCAGCGGGCGGCGGAGGCGGCGGAGGCCGCCGGAGCCCAGGGGAAGTTCTGGGAGATGCACCGGCTGTTGCTGGAGCAGACCTACCATCTGGATGACGCCACCCTCGGGTTGTGCGCGGTCACCCTGGGGCTGGATATACCCTCCTTCCTATACGATCTCAAGCAGGGGATCCATACCGCCAAGGTACGCGAAGACTTTCAGAGCGGCCTGCTGGGCGGTGTCAACGGCACGCCGACCTTCTTCATCAACGGCGTTCGCCATGACGATTACTGGGATACCGATACCCTGCTGGCCGCGATGGAGCGCTGTTTCGTGGAGCCGGATGTAGCTTTCGTCGGCAAGGCTCGCGTGAGGCAAGCCGCCATGACGGCATAGATGCCTACCCGACCGAAGATCTCAGGAGGCCTGGTCATGACAGCAGAGGCGAAGTGCTGCCCCTCACGGGAGTGCGCCTGGCACATGAGATGCTGGCTGGAAAGCCCCACCAGCGGGGCAAGATCGTTTTGGCGCTAAACGCCTGATTCAACATTTATGTGAAGGAGAGATACCATTATGGATTACACACGAAAAGTGGATTTACTGCTCTGGGTGGGGCTGTTGCTTGTCCTATGCCAACCTATCGTGTCGGCCTCGCCGGAGCAGGAGGGGGAGAGCATGCTGTGTCAGGCGAAGGCCGTGGCGGAGAGTGTGACGGGCGGTTCGATTGCGCAGCGTGGGCACGGGATCCCGGTGGAGCCGCCGCAGGAGCTGACACGCCGTATCCTCGCCTTTTGCAGTGAGGAAGGGAGCCGACCATGAGACACATACCAGGCTCTGCGACGGTTGCAGAGAGGGAGCATCAGGGGAGAACGGACCACTGCCGCCGGGAGGAGGGGGCGAGGGCAGAAATTTGCGATACGACCGGAGAGCCCTTATTTCGGGCAGGCGAATATGTTGAGCCGGGAGAGTACGTGGAGATCGAGATAGGGCGGAGCGTTACCCTGACATCACCGGATTTCCTACCGGCCCGCCTGGATGGGCATGTCGCATGCTATCGGCGGGTGCGACGCTCTCAGGGAGAGACGGGGGAGCAGAAGCTGGTCCAGCGACAGGCGGAGTTCCAGGAAATGACGGCTCAGATACGCCTGCGCCTCTATCACTTTGCACTCCGTGCCATGGGCAACACACAGGACGCCGAGGATGTGACCCAGGAGACGCTGGCGCGAGCCTGGTCCCATTTCGAGGCGTTCGACAATGGACGCTCGTTTGAAGGGTGGATATTTCAAATCGCTCGCAACCTGATGATTGACATGAACCGTCGCAGGAGACGCAGGCAAGAGATTTCGCTGGATGCACCTGCGGCGTCGATGGATGGGAACGCAGACGTGTGTTGCGCGGAAATCTCCGACAGCAGAGGCGATCCGCAGGGACTCTTGATGGACAAGCAGATCAGTCCCGAGTTGCAATCCGCGCTGCGTTCCCTGCCTCCCTACTACCAGGCGTCGCTTCTGCTTCTAGTGCAGCAGCGCTCTTATGTGGAGATTGCGCGTATGTTCGATTGCCCGGTGGGAACGGTCCGTTCGCGTGTGCATCGGGCGCGGGTCTTGCTGCAGCGCAGGTTAAAAGAGAGTGCGCCCTATGCATAGGAGGTAACATAAAATCCGCTTCCCTGGCTTCAGGTGGCTAACGCGCTGCCTAGCGCCGCTTCCATCGCCTGATGGGTCGAAAGCGATTGTCCGGCGGTCCACTCTATGGCAAAACGCTCCTGGCCGAGAGCCGACCGAACTCGCTCGATCTGTCGGTCGTACTGCTCCTGTTCGAGGGGCGGAAGCGGCGCTCCAATACGTTCACGAAGGGTATGGGCCGCCCCCCAGAGGCGGACGGCAAGCGGTGGATCCGCCTGCGCGAGCGCTACTGCGGCCAGTCCTTCCAGGCATGCTGCGATGCCTCTCTGGATGCCCAGGGTCCTGTGGATGCGTAAACCCTCTTCCAGGTGGGCGCGCGCTGCAGTGACTTCGTCCTGAGCATTTTCCAGATGGCCGAGGCCATTGAGCGACCACGCGATGCCAACCTGGTTCCGCTGTTCCCGCTGTATCGCCAGGCTCTCTTCCTGGAGCGACCTCGCCGCCGGATAGTCGCCCAGCGCCGCCATCACACCGGCCAGATGGTGAACCGTCCAGGCGATGCCCTGCTTGACTCCGGACGCGCGGAACGTCTCCAGGCTCTCCTCGAACATTGCCTGTGCCGTGGCATAGTCGCGCCCGGCGCCATACACGATCGCCAGGTGCTGCTGCGACCAGGCGGCACCCTGCCGGTCTCCTAACTCCTGGTCTATGGCCAGGCTCTCCTCGTGCATCCTCCGGGCGGTTTCGTAGTCTCCCTGGTCGCTTGCCAACTTCCCAAGATCATTCAACGACCAGGCGATTCCCCGTTTGTCCGCCAGCTGCCGACTGATCGCCAGGCTCTCCGCGTACAGCGCCCGCGCCTTGGCATACTCGCCCTGCTCACGCATCAGGTTGCCGAGTTGGTGGAGGGACCAACCGATCCCCCCTCTATCTCCCAGTGCGCGCCAGATCTCCAGGCTCTCTTCATGGAGCTCTCTGGCGGCCTCATAATCTCCACGCAGGCGTGCGAGCAGCCCCAGGTGATCGAGCGGCCATGCCATCGCCTGCCAGTCGCCCAGCTCACGGGCGATGGCCAGGCTCTCCTCATGGAGCGCTCTGGCATCGTCCTCGTCGCCCTGATAGCCTGCCAGGACCCCCGCCCAGTTCAAGACCTGGGCACGCCGTTTTGTCCGTTTATGGCTTCCCGTTCTCGCCAGGGCTTCCGCCAGGTACGCTCGCCCCTCGCTGTATTGCCCGCGAACCTCCCAATACCGCCATAGCGCCCCGGCCAACCGCAAGCCCACCTCGGCGCGATCCTCCTCCGTTCCGGACGAGGCCAGCACCGCGCGCAGGTTCTCACGCTCGGCCTCCAACCGCGCCAACCAGACTGCCTGCTCCGCCCCCTTCAATTGCAGTTCGGCCTCTTCCACCAGGGCCAGGAAGTAATCGCGGCGCCTGCCCTGGATCTGCTCTCTCTCGCCGCTGGCCTGCAGCCGCTCCGCCGCATACTGGCGTACCATCTCCAGAAGACGGTAGCGCCCCTCGGGCTGGCCCTCTCGCGTCTCGAACACGACCAGCGACTTGTCTACCAGAGAGATCAGCAGATCCAGCACGCCCTCGGCGCAGACTTGCTCTGCCGCTTCCAGGGTCCAGCCTCCCACAAACACCGACAAACGACGCAGCAACACACGCTCCGGATCACTCAGCAGCGCATACGACCAGTCTAGCGTCGTTCGCAGGGTCTGCTGGCGCGACCATGCCGTGCGGCTGCTACCTACCAACAGCCCCAGCTCGTTGTCCAGGCGCGCCGCGATCTGCTCTAGCGTCAGGGTGTTGATCCTGGATGCCGCCAATTCGATGGCGAGGGGAATGCCCTCCAATTGGAAGCAGATCTGGGCAACCGTTCTTGCATTGCTTCCGGAAAGCGCAAAGGTCTTCTGGATGGCCTGGGCGCGTTCGACGAAGAGCTGTACGCTCTCATAGCTCATCGCCATCCGGAGCAGGGTATCATGCGCCTGCGGCAGGTGGATGGGATCGGGCATGGCGAGGGCGGGCACGCTCCAGACGGCCTCACCCGTGATGCCCAGAGGCTCCCGGCTGGTGGCGAGGATCCGGATCTCCGGGCACTCTTGCAAGAGATGCGCCGCGACCTCCGCGCTCGCTTCCAGCAGATGCTCACAGTTGTCCAGCACCAACAGGAGCCGCTTCTGACGCAGGTGATCCGTTAAACCGGACAGTAGGGGCCAGCCTCGCGCTTCTCGCAGGCCCAGCACGGACGCGATGTGTGTCGTCACCAGTTGCCCATCGGCGAGCGTCTCCAGGGCCACCAGCCACACGCCATCGGCATACTCCCGGACCACCTCCTTAGCGACTTCCGTAGCCAGGCGCGTCTTACCGATACCCCCGATCCCGGCCAGCGTCACCAGGCGGGCGCGTCGCAGCCTGGCCGCCACTTCGAGGCGTTCGTCCTCTCTGCCGACCAGTTCGGTCGGGGGGTGGGGAAGGTAACCGGAGACCACCGGAGTGGTCGCTGCGGGAGTTGCGACGACAGCGCGTACATCGGCCTGTTGGCGCGCCTCCGCCCGCAAATGCACATAGAGCGTGGTTGTCTTCTCGTCGGGGGCCGCACTCGGGTCGTCCTTGAGGAGTTGAACAAACTTCCGATAGACCTGCAGGGCGGCGTTGTGGTCTCCCCCCTTCGCCAGTGCCTCCATCCAGCCTCGCTGCGCCGCCTCACACCACGGGTCGATCCGCACCGCCTGCTGGTAGTAGCCCGCAGCCCTGGTATAGTCCGCAACTGCCTGCGCCGCCTCTGCCAGCATCTGAAGCGCCTGAACACACGCCTGTTCCCGAACACGACGCTCCTGCGGGACCCACTCCTCGCTGCAGCCCTCCAATAGAGGGCCGCGATAGAGAGCTACCGCCTGCTCCAATGCCGAGAGTTGCTTACTCTCCATCGCGGCATCAAACGTGCGAAGGTCCACCTCCGCGCCGGTGAGGTCCAGGATAAGGGTATGCCGGTCCGGGGATCGCAGACGCTCCCTTTCGCTTCCCAGGGCGCGGCGCAGTTCGCTAAGGACGACACGCAGGTTGGCGAAGCTCTGGCTCTGATCCACATCGGGCCACAGCGTTCCCGCCAGCCACTCTCTCTGTACCGGGCGTTGGGGGCGCAGGGCAAGCAGAGCGAGGAGCCAGAGGGCTTTGCGGGATCGGAGGGGGGGCAACGGCTCGCCCTGGATCGATACCTGCATGGGGCCGAAGAGGGTGAGGGTGAGGGGAGCAGAGTGATTGTCGGACGTCGTCATAAACGTTTCGTCTCCTTGCTGATCCGGATCCCAGCGACAAAAACCGCACTTTGTCCCCACCGGGAGCGTGTCGGAACGCTAAATCTCCCGTGTCGGAACGGTGTGGATAATGCCGGGCTGAGAGAATAACTCTACCTGGCCAACGCAGGCTATTGTACCGTCACATGGCGGCTTTTGACAACCGGTAGGTAAGGACCAGATCAACGCGGATCTGCTGATTATTCATCGAGACCGGGCGCCTGGCAAGGCAGAGAAAAGGAGACGAATTCAAGATGTCCACCACAACATCCGACACGCCTCAGTATGGGGCGAAAACCATCACCGAACATGAGATGCAGCAGGTTGAGCGCGCAAACGCCACAGGATGCCAACCGGTCGTCTTTGTCCATGGCCTCTGGCTGCTGCCCAGCAGTTGGGACCGCTGGGCCACCCTCTTCGAGGAAGCCGGATACACCGCTCTCACCCCCGGTTGGCCCGATGACCCCGAGACCGTGGAGGAGGCCAACGCCCACCCGGAAGTCTTTGCCCACAAGACCGTAGAGCAGGTCGCGGATCACTTCGAGCAGATCGTGCGCGGGTTGAGCAAGAAACCGGCGATCATCGGCCACTCCTTCGGCGGCCTGCTCGCGCAGATCCTCGCCGGAGGCGGCCTCTCTTCCGCGACGGTCGCCATCGATCCGGCTCCCTTCCGGGGGGTGCTCCCGCTGCCGATTTCTGCGCTCAAATCGGCCTGGCCGGTGCTGGGCAATTCGGCCAATCGCAACCGGGCGATCCCGCTCACCTATGAGCAGTTTCGCTACGGCTTTGCCAACGCCGTCAGCGAGGAGGAGGCGCACGAACTCTACGCGAAGTTTGCCGTTCCGGCGTCGGGCGCGCCGCTCTTCCAGGCGGCGACGGCCAATCTCAACCCCTGGACGGAGGTGAAAGTGGATACGGAGAACCCGGAGCGTGGGCCACTGTTGATCCTCTCCGGAGAGAAGGACCACACGGTCCCATGGGCCATAGCGAATGCGTCGTTCAAGCTGCAGCAGCGCAACGAGGGGGTGACGGAGATCATCGAGATGCCCAATCGGGGGCATGCCCTCACCATTGACAGCGGCTGGCGGGAGGTCGCCGACACGGCGCTCGCCTTCGTCCAGCGTCATGTCTAGCCTCGCCCCTACGGAGCCGCGCTTTCGCAGCGGGCTACGGTCAACCACATTGCCAGGGCAATGTGGTTGATTTTAATCCGCAACTTTCCTATTTTTCGAGCTATAAGTTAATCAAGGAGCCATTTCATTGCACCTTTCCGGATAGAGAGCGACTGCCTGCGAGCCAGAATATTACATAGAACTCCCGGAGGTTGCGCTTGCGTCGGAAATATCGCCCAGGCGCCTGTCTCAAGGCAGAGAAAAGGGTGCGATGGCAGCCGAAAGGCAGAAGAGGAGCAATGCATGGAGAAGGCGCGGACGGTTGTGATCGTTGGGGCAGGATTCAGCGGGGTGGTGACAGCGGTCCATCTCTTGCGCAGCGGGATCGGCATGCCGCTGCGGGTGATCCTGATGAATCGTTCCGGATGGATGGCGCGCGGTGTGGCGTATGGAACCCGCGTCAGCACGCATCTGCTCAATGTGCCTGCCGGCCGCATGAGCGCCTTTGCAGACGATGAGGACAGCTTTCTGCGCTTTGTGCGCACCCGCGATGCCTCCCTCACCGGAGGGACCTTTGTCTCGCGCACGCTGTATGGGGACTACCTGGAGCAGATCCTGGCCGACGCGGCAGGGGATGCCGCTCCCGGCACGACGCTGCTGCAACTCCGGACCGAGGTGAAGGAGATCCATCGGGATGCATCGGGCGAGAGGCGCGCGGAGGTCGTTACCGCAGAGGGGGAGACGATCCTGGCGGACAGGGTGGTGCTGGCGCTGGGGAACTTTGCGCCCGCCGATCCGCCCGCCGAGGACCGAAGTTTCTATCAGCATGCGCGGTATATACGCGACCCCTGGATACCCAACGCGCTCCAGGCGATAGGCTCCGACGCTTCGGTCTTGTTGATTGGCGCCAGCCTGACCATGGTGGACATGGCGCTGGCGCTGAGGTCTCAGGGCGTTCGCGGCAAACTCTATGCGATCTCGCGACGCGGGCTGCTTCCGCAGGCGCATCGCTCTCCGAGCGTTCCCCCTGCCGCGGATCACTGCCCACCCGGAATAGATCAGGGGCCTTATACGGCACGGGCCTATCTCCATGCGGTGCGCCGCCACGTCAAAACCCTGGCCGCACAGGGAGTGGACTGGCGGGAGGTCATCGGCTCCCTGCGCTCCCTCACCCCTAGGCTGTGGCAGGCGCTGGATATTCCGGAGCGCGCCCGTTTTCTGCGCCATGTCCGACCTTACTGGGAGGTCCATCGCCACCGGATGGCCCCCGCCGCAGCGGAGGCGCTGCAGGAGATGCTCGGCACCGATGCTCTAGAGGTCCTCGCAGGCCGTGTCCAGCGCTTTACGCCCGGTGAGGAGGGCGTCGAAGTGACGTTTCGACGGCGTGGCTCAGATCTCCGGGAGACCTTGAAGGTCTCGCATGTGATCAACTGCACCGGGCCAGGGAGCGACATGCGCTCCCTGGACGACCCCCTGATACGGTATCTCCGAGAACAGGGGGTGCTTCGACCGGATCCGCTCGGGCTGGGAGTAGAGACCGATACCTGCGGGGCGCTGCTGGATCGGGAAGGGAACGCTTCCGATCTGCTCTACTATGTCGGTCCGCTGCTCAAAGCCCATTACTGGGAGAGTACCGCCGCGCCGGAACTCCGCATCCATGCCGCCCGGCTTGCGGGCGAGTTGATCGACTCCCTGAGAGGTACATGAGGCTATGCCCCCGCGTCGTGCGGTTCCACCTGAATCTGTATCCTGGGGTAGAGCTGCTTCCCTCCGGGGCTTGCGCCAACCTGCGGCACGGATCTCTGGCCGGTTTTGCCGTCGCGGTCGATCACCGTTACCATCTTTTTCGTCGAGAATGGGGTCTTGCTCATCATCTCATACTCGTTCTTCTCTGCGGCCGTCAGGCGATGTACCGTGACCGGTTGGACGATCCAGTTATTTCCCTTTTGTACCGCTTCTATGCGTGGGAAGCTCTCTTTATTGGCATCGCCGATGTACAGCCCCGGTATATCGGGTTCGACAACGGTCTCTCCCGGACCGAGCTTCATCTGGTATCCTGCGACCCATGTCGATAATTCGGTGACCCCTATGGCGCGAAACCGCTCCGGGAGGGTCTGGGCTCGGAGCGCATCCCGCAGGTCGGCGTTGGGAATGAGGTAGGGAATGGTTTGCCAGGGATTGGAATTTCCACGTCGAAATTCGATATAGAGATCCCCGGCGGTTACATTGCGCACCAGGACCTGATAGTCCACATGGGAGTTCCACGGGACACGCGGGTTCTCGGCGAGGCCCGCCGTGGTCAGCAAGAAGCCCGGTTGCAGACCATCCACGGCCTGGCCCCAGGCAACCTTCTCTAATGGGACCGCAGGGCTTACGTTGCCTTGGGGAGCGTTCCCTCCGTCCGCCGCATCGGGCTTCGCGGCTGTTATCCCCACGTCTTCTCCGGTCACATCGATGGCTGCCTCCCCCGTGTGGAGCGTCGTGCGGCGGCCTCCCCACGTGGCGTTCACGTCACAGGCCATACGGTGCTTGCCGGGCGCGACGAATGCGACCAGGGTGTATTTCGCATTGTGGACGTCTTTCGTCTGAGAGGCCATCGTCCGGAGCATCCAGTGCGAGACGAGCACGACCTGGCCCGGCTCGATGGAGAACGGGCTCTCCTCCGCCCCCAATTGGAAGTTTACATCCACCGACCTGCCGGTGCTGTCGCGTAGATGCGGAGTGCAGTAGATGTGGGGGCTCTGTATGAGGGTCGTATAGTCCGTGTCGTCTCCTGGCACGGTGAGCCCGTCGAAGCTCGGGCAGTTGACGTTCAGCGTGTGGTTTGTGCGATTGCGGAGGTATACGCCGAACACATATAGTCCGGTATGCTGATCGTCTCTGCCGTATCGGTTCACCATTGCCAGCCCCGCCTGTACCTCGCGTCCCGATCCCCAGACGATATTGGCCGGCTCCTGGGCAACCGGAGCGGCAGGCGGGGAAGCGTTGGCCTGGCCTGCCGTTGCGGGGGATGCAGGGGGGGGCTGGGGCGCGCTCGCCCGCTCCACCGTGGCAGGTTTCGCTGTCGGATCCTCCGAACTGGGTGGTGGAGATACCGAACGCTTCGGATCCATGGTGGTTGCCTTCCTATCGGTGGGAAGTTGTGCTGCTTGCGGTCGGGCCGATACCCGCAAAGTAGCGAGTGAAAGCAAGGTCAGCGCCGATACTGCCGATATTGCCAGCCACGTTGTAGATGCCTGGCGCGGTTTTGCTCCATCGAGTATGTGTCGCATTCTCTCCTCCATTTCCCCGCCTTGAGCCATCGCCGGTGCGACGGAGTGGGGACCTACAAAGCGCACAACCTCCAACAGGTGCGCCGCATAGTCCGGTCCGGCGATCCCGGAGAGCAGTACCCGGTCATCGCAGGCACGCTCGCTCTCCAGGCGCATGCGCCAGCGCAGCCACCAGACGCCCGGCTGAAACCAGCAGAACGCGCAGACAACCTCCGCCAGCAGGTTCCACATCCAATCCCACCGCGCGATATGCGCCTGTTCATGCCGCAGCGCGCTCTCACAGACCGCCCGGTCCGCTGAGAGCAGCGCCGCAGGCAACAGGAGGATGCTTCGGCGTATCCCCCAGGTCAGCGGGGTCTGGATCTGATCGCTGATGCGGATCGGAACGCCGTCCAGCACTGCTTGCCGGCTTCCGGCTTCCAGTCTGTGCAGGCGAAACAGCGCAACCAGCAGGCGTAGGAGCAGTGTAGCAACACCCAGGCCCCAGATTGCCAAAAGGACAGCCGTCTCTGGGTAGGGAGCGGGGTTGCGAGGAGCCGTGCTTTGGGGCCCCGTGCCGCTTCCTGCTGCAATGGGAGCCGGCGGCCTGGTTTTGAGGATTGGCGCTCGCGATCGATCCTGGTATGGAGGGGGCTCGGGTTTCTCAGGGAGGATTGGAAGGCTGCCCATTTCCTGGGCAGGAAGCGCCGCGCGCTGTGGAAGGGCTGGCTGTTGGGGAGGCAGGAGGCGAAGAGGCGGCAGAAGGCGCTGCGCCAACGGCAGAAACAGCAGACCCAGGAGAGCCAGCACACACACCAGATGCCGGTGGGCTGCTGCGCTTCGACGCAAGAGGCCAAGCGCCAACCCGGTAAGCAGACACAGCGCCAGGCCCCGCAGGAAAAGTTCGATCAGAAAGCCGGGCATCACTCTTTTCCTTTCTGGCGGGCAGCCTCGATCATCGCGGAGAGCCGATCCAGGTCCTCCTGGCTGAGTTTGCGCTCCTCATCGTTGAGCAGGGTGTTGACGACCTGCTCGGGGCGACCTCCGAAGAAGGTCTCGATGAGCTTGTAGAGCGCCTCGCGGGCGACCGGCGGTCTTGGCTTGGTGGGGTGATAGATGTACTTGGCTCCCTCCTGGGAGTGGGTGAGGAGCCCCTTCTCTTCGAGGATGCGCAGGAAGGTGCGGACCGCCGAGTAGCTGGGGGGATCGGGGAGCGCCGCTAAGACGTCGTTGACGGAAGCGGCCCCGAGGCGGTAGACGGTCTCCAAGATCTGGCGTTCGCGTCGGTGGAGTTTTTCGGTAAAGTGCATGGCAGTGCTAATCCTTTAACATGATGCTAACATGTTAGCACTGATCCGTGAGATTGTCAAGGGGCAGAGCGAATTCTGCGCAAAGATTTTTTAGGCTGTTGGCTATGGGCGCCGAAGCGAGCCGCAAGGCTTTTCGCATCTACCTTGCAGTAGGAGGAGAGAGAAGCTTAAAGGTGTATCTAAGGAGAAGTGTGAGCCTGACTGGAACGACAGGCGCTCTAGCGACTGGGCTTGGCCAGCGCTTCCATCTGCTGCGCTTCCGTGACACGGCCCAGACTTTGCAACTCCTGCGCCAGTTCATGGCGGCCTGCCGAATTCAGAGACGTATCGGCGAGGGCCAGTTTCGCTACCTTGTCCAGCTTGGCCGCGTCGTCATACCACTTGGGCTGATACATCTCCAGTCCCCACCAATACGGGCGTGAACTGCCTCGGTCCAATGGGATCGCTTGCCACAATGCTGTATCTGCCACGGAGGGCTGACCGGCAAATGCGCCCGCGATGGCGATCTCTGTCCAGGCCGGGCCATACTGGGGGTCCAGCGTTGCGGCATATTGGGCCGCGCTCAGCCAATGGGCGTACAGCCGATGGAGTGTGTTCCACTCTTCGGGAGAGATTTTATCCGCTGTCCGCGACATGCGCAAATGATCTGATACACGCGCATACATCGCTGCCAGGATCACCCAGGCCGCAGGATTGCGGGGCGCGCACTGCACCAGGTGTTCTGCGTTATGGACCAACTCTTTCGGCGTGTGCGAGTCGTCGAGGCGTGCATAGGCTACAAAGTAGTTGTCCGAGAGGGGAGGGAGATTCCGGACGGTTTCTGTTCTTAGGGCCGGGGGCAAGGCGTTAAAGAGTGTCAGGCATTCGGCCTTTGCCTCTAGATTGGTGGGCGCCTGGGAGAAGATACGACGGTAATCCTCCTCACGACCGGAATTGTGCAGCATATACAGCATTCCGGCCAGAGCGTCGCGTAGTTTTAGCGCCTGCATGCGCTGTTGCAGTTCGGGAGACGGGCGGCCCTCATGCCACCAGTCGTAGCTGCCGATGGTGTGCAGGTCATCGGGGTTGAGGGCGGGCGACGGCGGGGCGGAGGCGTGGACCGCGATGCGGGTGAGCAACTGTTGTGTAAGGTGGGGGAGCGCGGCGACGATCTGCGCCTCGGACCCCGTAACGCTCCAGGTCGGACCGGCAGCGGCGTGGTTGGAAACGGAGTATACCTGGAGGGTGAGGGTGCAGCGGTCAGGGGTTCCGGTGATCGTGCTGATGGCCACATGGGTGTATCCGACCATGCTGCCGAGCTGTTGCGCCTGGTGAGCGTTCAAACGCAGGTCGGGAACACCCAACTCGGACAGTGCCCGCTCTTGTTCGCTCCACGGCATCATCTGCCCCAGTTGCGGATAGTTGAACAGGGCATACTGGAGCCAGCGGGTGCAGCCCGCCCCGAACGCGGCGGTGTCGGAACCGGCATTGGTAGCGATGGGATCGCAGATGGCCAGAGCGGGTCCCGCCGTGGTAGGCGGCAGGTCGTCGGATACAACGACGGCGGCGAGCAATTTTTGTGCGTCGGGAGGCGCAGTAGGCGCCCTCCCTATGCGCTTGGCTCCCTCCGGGTTGCGATTGACGAGGGCAGGGGTTGCCCCGTTTCTCTCCTGCAGCAGGATCTGCGCCCACCACACACAACCGCCTACCAGAACAACGGCCAGTATAAGGATGCCGGAGATGATAGAAATCTGTAGCGTGCGACGCATGGGAGTTGCCTCCAATCTACTGCTCGAAAGCGGTTGTAAACCCTGTGCAAGCACTGATGCTCTATCTGCACTCCGCGCATTCACCCACTTCACGGACGCGGAGATATGCGAGGCTTATCCGTTTTCTCTATAACATCAAAGATTCGACACTCCGATTCGGATTCCTCCTTGGTTTCGAGCAATGGGGTCTTCGAAAAAATCGTAAGATTTTCGGCTCCTGTCAAGGCATTGCCGGTTTATGTGCGATACTTGGATCCCCGGTAGGCGGAGGGGCGTGATCGGTGGAGGAGGGCGGCCCCAACAGTTCGATGAGCAGCGGCTTGAGGCCGTCCGCCCATACCTGATACCCCTTCACGGTCGGGTGCAGTTTGTCTCCTGCGTTCATCATGCCGTCGAACAGCCGACCGTTTGGATCCGCCAGCCTGTCGTTCACATTCAGGAATCGGATCGTTTTTCCGTCGGCCAGATGGGCCAGGTTGGCGTTGATCCGGTTTATGGTGGGCACGGCGGCCATGTTATCGTTCCGGGGAAAGAGGGCGGTCAGAATAATGGTGGCGCGCGGCGCTTTGGCCCTGCACACGCGCAATAGGGCCTGTATCCCTTTCGTCACGTCGGCCACAGTGGTGTCGTCGCCA
>DATGIG010000415.1:0-4129 GCA_035295825.1 Chthonomonadaceae bacterium
ACCAGATCCTGGGCCGTCAGCAACATTTCCCCGTCCGCTACGGCTCGCAATGAGGCGAGTAACTCATCACACTCGATCCCTTTCAAGAGATAGCCTGCCGCGCCCCCGGCCACCGCGCGCCATGTAGGTGGGATTATCGCAGGTAGTGAACATCACCACCGCTATGCGCGGATGCTCCTCTTTCAAGCTTACCAGCGCATCCAGGCCGTCGCCTCCGGCCATGCGGATGTCCAGCAAGGTCATCTGCGAGTCGCGAACACCATTACTTGCTCCCATGCTTCGTCGCCCAGAGGCAGACCATCCTCCGGCTCGCTCTTCCCGCGCCCGGAATTCAAGACATCTCGCCGTTCGACGACAAAGTCCAGTCTAGCCAGCAAGGTCCTATAGTTCTTCCAGCTCGCGGCAGCCTGACCGCCCTCCGTCAGCAAGCGATGGGTCGGGCCTTCGTCTTCATAGAAGCGTGCCATGTCCAGCAACTGCCCGCCCACCTGCAAAACACGGGCCGCCTCTTGATAAGCCTCTCGATTATCGGCAACGTTGTCGAAACCAGCTACAGATGTGATCGCCTGCATGCTGGCATCGCGAAAAGGCAGGCGGCGCGCATCCAGCGTCACGGTCGAGCAGCGATCTCCCCAACCTGCTTCTCGCAGGCAGTGCCTCCAGGCAGGCATGACAGGAATTCCTAAGTCGCTCATCACCAACAGACGGTCCGTGTTGCCATCCTGCATGATGGGGACACAGAAGGAGCCACCTAATCCGCTGGCAATGTCCAGGATGGGGCCACGGTAGGATTGGGCTGTCTCTACGAATGCGCGTATCAAGGGAGTGAGGTTTTCCTGCTGCCATTGAAAGAACTTCCTCTCTATCCACTCCCCCACATAGGCGGCTTGTTCTGCTCGGAAGGTGCTGTCTCTGTTCGCGTCGGGAGCCACCAGTACGGGCACTTCCCTCTTGATTGGAAACACCAGGCCGCAGCCCGCGCAGCAGAACTCTCCGGAAAGCAGCCGTCTTCCGTTTGCTTCCCCGGAGAACTCCAGATCATGCCGACATACCGGGCACGCGAGGACTGCCAGCAACCGCTTGTCCATCTGCTCTTTCCTTCTGACGGGTGCTAGACGGAAGGCGATGAAAGCCCCTCCTGTCCGTGGCAATGTAGCCGATGATTCTGTTTAGCTCGGATCATCCACTTTGTACGCAGAGACAGGATCCGATCAGGGTTGGCGCTGATAGAAGAACCGCTTGGCGATTTCCGCTACGACGATGTAGAAGAGCATGATGAGTCCGAGCGCGAATAAGAATAGCAGGGATAATGGCTTGAACCCGAACAGGCTGCCGAGCGGCGTCCAGGGAAAGATAAGAACCAGCGTCACGACGGCCAGTGTCGCCAGCAGAAGATACCGGCTGGGCCGGCTGCGGTAGAAGGGCCTACGGGTCCGAATAACGAGAACGATCAGGGCTGCTGTGACCACATTCTCCATGAACCATCCGGTGCGGAACTGCTGCGGAGTCGCGTGCAGGAGCAGGAGCAGCACCCCGAACGTCAGATAGTCGCACGCGGAGTTCGCCAGGCCAAAGACGACCATGAACCGGCGGATAAACCCGATATCCCAGCGGCGCGGGCGATCCACCATCTCGCTATCCACGCTATCGGTGGCAATGGTCATCTCCGGCACGTCAGTGAGCAGGTTGGTCAGCAGGATCTGGGTGGGCAGCAGCGGCAGGAAGGGCAGGAACAGCGACGCGCCGGCCATGCTGAACATATTGCCGAAATTGGCGCTGGTCGCCATGAAGACATATTTGAGCGTGTTGGCAAAGGTCGTGCGGCCCTCGATGACGCCTCGTTCGAGCACCGCCAGATCCTTTTCGAGCAGGACGATATCGGCCGCCTCTTTGGCCACATCTACCGCTTCGGACACCGAGATGCTCACGTCGGCGGCGTGCAGCGCGGATACATCGTTGATGCCGTCTCCCATATAGCCGACGACATACCCGGCCTTCCGGAGCGCATGGACGATCCGCTCCTTCTGGTTCGGCTCGACCTCAGCGAACACGTCGGTCTTTCCCGCCCGCGCCATCAGCGCCGCATCGCTCATCCGCTGCATCTCTGCTCCGGTGAGCAGGCGCGGCGAGGAGACTCCGGCCTGCCGGCTTATTCTCGCCGCCACCAGCGCATTGTCTCCCGTGATGATCTTGAGGGCTATGCCCAGACTCTCCAGCCGCCCGATCGTCTCCGCAATCCCGGCCTTCAAGGGGCCGAAAAGCGCCAGAAAGCCTGCAAAGATCATGCCCTGCTCCGCCTCCCTGGTGAGCGGGCAGTCCGTTTCAAACGGCCGGTAGGCGATTCCCAGCACGCGAAAACCCTCGCCGCTGAGCTGCGCGTATTGGCGCTGTATCTGCGCGTTCTGCGGGGCGATCGGGTTCACGCTGCCATCTGGAGGCTCCATCGAGGCGCAGACTTCCAACACGTTCGCCAGCGCTCCCTTGGTGATGACCAGCCGCTGTCCCGCGTGCGCCACCAGCACGCTCAGCCGCTTGCGCGTGAAATCGTACGGCACCTCATCCAGTTTGGAATAGGCCGTGATGTCGAGCTTGCCATCGGCGCGGATGGCGTCGTCAATAGGATTGGCGTAGCCGGACTGGAACGTGGCGTTCAGGGTGGCGAAGAGCAGGACTCGCTCGCTCTCGCCGCCGTTCACATCGAGCGCCGCGTGGAGCTTCACCGTGCTCTCCGTCAGCGTGCCGGTCTTGTCGGAGCAGAAGACGTCCATGCTCCCGAAGTTCTCGATGGAAGCCAGCCGCTTGACGATGACTTTATTTGCCGCCATCCTCCGGGCGCCGTGCGCCAGATTGACGCTGATGATCGCCGGCAGGAGCTGCGGAGTCAGTCCGACTGCCAGCGCCAGCGCGAAGAGGAATGATTCAAGCACGGGCCTGTGCAGATAGACGTTGACCGCAAAGATGAAGATGACCAGCAGCAGCGTCACCTCCATCAGCAGGTAGCCGAACCGGCGAACGCCGCGCTCGAACTCCGTCAGCGGGGGGCGCAGGCGCAACCGCTCGGAGAGGGCTCCGAACTCGGTCTCTTTGCCGGTGCGGCAGACGAGCGCCGTCGCCGTGCCGCTGATGACATGCGTTCCCATGTAGAGGCTGTTGGAACGATGGCTGAGCGGCGTTTCGGCGGGCAGCAGGCCGGCGCCTTTTTCTGCGGGAAAGGTCTCTCCGGTAAGCGCCGCTTCATCTACAAAGAGGTCTTTCGATTCCAGGATCCGGCAGTCCCCCGGAAGGACGTCTCCTGCGTTGAGCAGCACAATGTCTCCGGAAACCACATCCTCGATCGGTATCTCCTGCTCCGGCCCATCGCGGCGCACAAGGGCTTTGAGCTGCACGACGGCGAGCAGTTGCTCGACCGCATTTTCAGCGCCGTACTCCTGCCAGAACCCGAGCAGCCCGCTCACGATCACGATGATCAGGATGATGGTCGCGTCCGTATGCGCGCCGAGCCATAGAGACAGCCCGGCCGCAAATAAGAGCAAGAGGATGATCGGACTCTGAAACTGGGAGAGAAGAAGGAGCAGCGGCCCGGCCCTCCAGCGTGATTCCAGGCGGCTCGCGGCGCTGGCCTGCAGGCGCTTGCGGGCCTCGGCGCCAGTCAGCCCCTGAGCGGTTGTGCGCAACTGCTCCAGCAACGCATCCGCCGGCACGCTCCAGAAGGGAAGGCCAGGCGGGATCTCCGGGGCGGTTTTCAGGAGGGTCAAAAGCGTGTCCTTTCCCTCTGTTTCCAGCAAGGCGCCGGATTTCAACCCCTTTTTCGCTTTTACCTCACGATGAGCACAGATCGTTTCGCCCGTTGCACGACCTGCTCGGACACGCTGCCCAGCAGCAGAGATCGGAAAGCGCCGCGCCCCCGGCTGCCCAGCACGATCAGGTCGAACGGCTCCTCCTCGGCGATGCGCGCAATCCTCTCTGCCGGGCGGCCCACTTCCTGGCGGATGTGGACCGGCTCAGCGGCCTCCTCAAGCAACTGCTCCGTCCCTTCCGCGATGAACTCCAGAGCCCGCTTGCGAGCGCGCCCGCCGGTCTTCCTTTTGCCGGAACCGGTAAAATCCGGCAGGGCCTCACACACATTGAG
>DATGIG010000416.1:0-5702 GCA_035295825.1 Chthonomonadaceae bacterium
CCATCCGGAGTACTTCTTCGGGCGGCCCCACGAGCGCGCCGTGGTGGACCCGGACAACCGGCGTATCCTGGCGCAGCATCTGCTCTGCGCCGCCTACGAGCGCCCCCTCGCGTCGGAGGACCTGCCCCGCTTCGGGCCGAATGTGGCTACGGCGCTGGAGACCCTCGTGGAGGAGGGCAAGCTCTTCCGGCAGGGTGGGCGCTGGCGCTATGCAGCGCAGGACTACCCGGCGGCCAACGTGAATATCCGCTCCGCCTCGGATACGATCTTTCGCATCGTGAACGAGGCGCAGGAGGACCGGCTAATCGGGACCGTGGAGGGTGGGGTCGCCTTCAAGACATTGCATCCCGGCGCGATCTACCTACATATGGGCGAGACCTACAAGGTCGAAACGCTGGATATCGCCGGGACGACCGCGTTCGTCCGACCGGCGGAAGCCGACTACTATACGGAGGCGCAGGAGAGTTCGCGCATCCTCATTCTGGACACCAGGCACACACGCGAATTGGGGAAGACGACCGCCGCCTTCGGTGAGGTCGTGGTCACCAACCGCGTGATGGGCTACCGCCGCAAGAAGCTGTTCAGCGACGACGTGCTGGCTATTGAAGACCTGGACCTGCCGGAGCAGACCTTCGAGACCGAGGCGTTCTGGTTCACGGTCCCGCAGAGTATCGCGGCGACGCTGATACGGGAGGGCGGCGACCTGGCAGGCAGCATCCACGCTATCGAACACGCCGCCATCGGCATGATGCCCCTGCTGGCAACCTGCGACCGCTGGGATCTGGGAGGCGTCTCCACCGCCGACCACCCCGATACCAATCTACCGACCATCTTCATCTACGACGGCTATCCGGGCGGGGTCGGCATCGCCGAAGCCGCCTACACCACACTCCGTGAACTCCTCTCCGCCACTCACGCCCTCATCGCCGAGTGTCCCTGCGCCGAGGGCTGCCCCTCCTGCGTCCAGTCGCCCAAGTGCGGCAACAACAACAATCCCCTCGACAAGCAGGGCGCACGCTACCTCCTCGAATTGCTCCTCGACCTCGAAACGCGCCTCCCCGAACTCCCCTCCAGAGGCGGCGAAGAGCCTCCAGACTTCATGGTATAATGGAGCCGGAGCAAGGTTTTTATTGTGATCGGCTCTGCAATACAACGGGTCGGCAGCAATCGAGGTGACATCATGGCAATCGCACGCGAGTTGATTTCTCCCTTCGAAGAGGACGAAGACTTAACGCAATATCCGGTGGAGGACGGCGAACCGATGGCGGAATCTCCCCTGCATTGGCGACAGACGGTCTACTGTGCCCTGGCGCTGGAAACATGGTTCGCCGATAGGCCGAAGGTACTGGTCGCCAGCGATAATTTTATCTACTACGAACGCGGCAACCGCAGTGCCGTGGTCTCGCCCGATTGCTATGTGGTCTTCGGCGTGGACAAGCGCCTGCGCGATAGCTATTTTGTCTGGAGAGAAGGCGGGCATACGCCCAACGTGGTGATCGAGATCACCAGTAAGTCCACACGTGCCGAAGACGAGGGCGACAAAAAGCAGAAGTACGCCCGCCTGGCCGTAGAGGAGTACTACCAGTTCGACCCGACAGGCGACTACCTCAACCCCATATTGAAGGGATCGCGATTGGTGAATGGTCAGTATGTCCCCATACCGCTTGGAGAGGATCGGATTTATAGTCCGCTGTTGGAGTTGGACCTGGTGATCGTGGGCCAAACCTTGCGCTATATAGATCCGACGACAGGGACGCAATTGCCGACCTACGAAGAGCAGGAGGCACAGTTGCTCCTCGCCTCACAGGCCAGAGCGGAAGCAGAGCATCGCGCCGAGTCTGAAGCGCTGGCACGTGCCGAAGCCGAAGCCCGAATTGCGCAGTTGACGGCGGAACTGCAAGCCCTGCGCCAGAAGCCCTGATCCCATGACGAAGAAGCAACATTAAACAAGGGATGAAATGAACATACAATCATTAGGGTATCGCACAGACCTCTTTTTTGCGCGGTTTGGGGGAGAGGTCCAGGATCGCGGTCACTATGTGGTCATTCGCACGCCCTCTAACCCAACCTACTACTGCGGCAACTTTCTGCTCTTCGCGCGTCCGCCGGGCGAGGGAGATTTCGAGGCTTGGCTGCGCCTGTTTGCCGAGGAAATCGGAACCCCACCAACCACCGAGCATATCCGCTTCGGATGGGATACCACCACGGAGGAGGTCGGACAGGTAACGCCCTTTTTGGATGCAGGCTTCGACCTTGAGCGCAACGTCGTGCTGACAACAAGGGAGATCCATCGGCCTCCCAAGTACAACATGGAGGTTGTGGTACGCCCGCTACAGGCAAAGGAGGAGTGGCAGGGCGCGCTGGACAATCAGGTCGCGTGTCGCGAAGAGGGCCATGCCCTGGATACCTACATCACGTTCAAAACCCGACAGATGGCGCAGTACAGGGCCATGACGCACGCAGGACTGGGAGAGTGGTTCGGGGCCTTTCTGGACGGCAGGCTGGTGGCCGACCTGGGCGTCTTTGTGGAAAGAGGCGTGGGCCGCTACCAGGCTGTGGGCACGCATCCCGATTTTCGGCGGCGGGGGATCTGCGGCGCATTGGTGCATCAGGCGGGGCAATACGCCTTCGAGCGCCTGGGGGCGGAAACGCTGGTGATGGTTGCGGATGAGGCCTATCATGCCGCCCGTATCTACGAATCGGTGGGCTTTCAGCCTACCGAGCGCCAGTTCAGCCTGTGCCGGTGGCCCCGCGTGGAGCGCGCGGAGGAGTAATCTCGCCGCGCCGGATCAGGCTCCTGCCTGTTACGGCAAGTACAACTCCATCTCGTCGTCGGTACCCACAAACCCTACCTTCTCGTAGAGGGGCCTGCCGTTCGCTGTGGCGTGAAGCCAGACGCGTTTTGCTCCGGACGCGCGTGCATGAGCAATGGCGCATTGCAACAATGTCCTCGCCACGCCGCGCCCTCGCCACGCCGGGAGCGTGTACATGCTCATCACGTAGGCGTCGAGGCCGGTCAGGTTCTTGAAGGTCGGCGGTTTCCGGAAGTAGGCGAGGCCGCTCGTCCCAACGATACGCCCTTCGGCTTCCGCGACCCAACCCAGAAAATCCCCTTTCGGCATATGCGCCAACAAGTACTGATAGATCGCTGCCCTGGCGACGGACGGATCGGGGAGATCGCGCTGCCCCGCCGCCTGCGCGACCTCCTGCAGAAAGGCGACCCTCAAATCCGCCAACACCTCCATATCGGCCAGGTCCGCCTGCCGGATTTCAAACATATCTCCTCCTTTGCTCTATTCTACGAACAAAAGACTGCAATTATCCGGTTGACGTACCCATAGAATCTGCTCGCCCGCAGAGAAAAAATTGAGACAGGAGGAAGAGGACGGGATGCAGAAGCAGGCATGATCTCTTGTATCGGAAGGGCCGTAGGCGTCCAGTCGAAGGTAGCGGCATAGGAGCCATTCGAGAGCTGAACGCCCTGAAAGTTGCAGGGCGCACCCTCACACTGCCCGGTCGCATGCACCGCAATCCGCTTAATGCCCAGCGACCCGAGCGAGACCACCTCACCAGGATCCGAGATCCCGTTGCCATTGCGGTCGAACCAGACAGCAAGCCCCTCCAACTCCTTGCCCTCCAGCCAACCATTGTGGTCGTTGTCCAGCGCAGCCAACGGTTCATACCCATCCTTCCAGAAGAGCCACCAGGTAACGTTGCCGAAGAGTTGGAGGCCGGAGGTGATTTTGCCGGTGTGCTTGGGGTCCCAGACGAGGATGCCGGTGGTGGGCTTGGTCCAGGGCCAGGCTCTCTTCTCTCCGCTGCCATCCAGGTCAAACCGGACCTGCGAACCCGGCGCCAGTAAGTCGGAGAGACCATCCGAGGGCCGAAAAGAGATCAGGATCGGCGTGACCGCGCGAGGCTGTTTGTTCAGCTTGTCGAGATTGGCCTTCAGATTCGTAAGCTCCTGCAGTTCGGGCGCCGTCAGCTTTCTGCCCTCCTGGAGGCGGAGGATTCCTGCGGCGGCCTCCTGACTGGGGGCAGTGACAAGGCGGTGCGATGCCATCAAATCTCCCTCAATCGCGAGATCATAAGCCTTGCGATACGCCGTTAACGCCGCCTGCCTCAGCGCCTCGGTATTGGGCTTCTGCGGCAGAGCCAGGGCTTTCCAGGCAGTATTCAGCGCCTCCGGAAAGCGTAGCGCCTCTTCGCACTGGAATCCCAGGCCCAGAAACGCGAGGGGCTTTTTGGGGTCGAGTTCCGTCGCCCTCTTGTAGTTGCGTAGGGCGTCCGCCAGATAAGTAAGCGACTGGCCGGAGAGCGTTTTATGCGAATTATGGGGATAGATGACGGAGCTATAGCCAGGAAATTGAGGCAACTCGTCCTCTTTTTGCTGAGAGGCGATGATATTCTCGCTCTCCGTGGCGAAAGCGGCGCTATTGATACGGCCCAGCGTATAGTAGCCGTTGGCATCCTTCGGATGCGCTTTCACATACTCCCCCACGTTCTTCAGCAAGCGTGCGGTGGGCATTTGCGTTACGGCTGCCCACTTTCCCTGTGCCTGGGATGCGATCAGTACGCTCAGGCACAAGGCCGCTCCCAGGATCCTCGCCATGCGGCGCCATGATGATTTCATAGACCTCTCTCCTTCCTACAGATGTGCGTGTGACTTTTGAACGCTTCCACCTTTTGGTTCCGATTCTTATTGGTTCCGATTCTTAATCCGTTTGTTCATATGCCATGTTGCCTCGACGGTACAACCACAACAGGGTACAATAGAATCACTAGAATCACCACGCATCTCCCTCCGACGGTCGGGCAGAGATGCCTCACGAGCCTATGCCCATGAAATTTGGATCTCTTTTCACCCAGCGCCGCTCTGCATCCTTCTCGCGCGCCCTCCGTTACCTGGCGCTGTGGTTCGGAGTGACGCCCCTGCTTGCCGGCATGGTCGCGCACTCCACGCAGGAGAAGCGAGCGCCCCCGATAGCGAAGGTGGATTTCAACCGGGACGTTCGCCCCATTCTGGCAGCCAACTGCTTCGCCTGCCATGGGCAGGATGCCTCCACCCGGCAGGCCAATCTCCGGCTGGATACCCGCGAAGCCGCCACGGCGCTTCGGAACGGCGGGCGGGCCATCGAGCCAGGCAAGCCGGAGAAGAGCGCGCTAGTCGCCCGGATCGATGCGCTCAACTCGCCCCTGCAGATGCCGCCTCCCTCCAGCAACCATAAGCTCACACCGGAGCAGCGCGCGATGCTGACGCGGTGGGTACAGCAGGGCGCGCCCTACGACATCCACTGGGCGTTCAAACCTGTAATGCGCCCCGCGCTGCCGACGGTCAAGAACCGGACCTGGGTCCGAAACCCTATAGACGCCTTTGTGCTGGCGAAACTGGAAGCGGCAGGCCTCAAACCCGCACAGGAAGCGGACCGCCTGACTCTGATCCGTCGCGTCTCATTGGACCTGACGGGCCTCCCGCCCACGCCGCCAGAGGTGGACACGTTCCTGGCCGATAAGTCCCCCAATGCCTATGAGAAGGCGGTGGATCGGCTGCTGGCCTCCCCGCGCTATGGCGAACACTGGGCGCGCATGTGGCTGGACCTCGCCCGCTATGCCGACACGCAGGGCTATGAGAAAGACCAGCCCCGCACCATGTGGCGCTATCGGGACTGGGTCATAGACGCCTTCAACGCCGACATGCCCTA
>DATGIG010000417.1:0-2740 GCA_035295825.1 Chthonomonadaceae bacterium
GCGCACTTCATTCTGGATCTGTTGCCGATGGGCTTCATCCGCGACCCCTGAGACGCTAAACCAGAGATCCTTGTCTTTTACTTTCACCACCAGATCATATAAATATAATCTGTTGATGCTGGCACCAGGAGCACCGGGGACAGTAGGGCGGTTTGGGCGATTCCAGGTGAGAGCGAACCATGTCGCTGGTTGGCCGGATATATGCAAATGTCTTTCTTCATGCATTGGGTAATGGAGCGTGGAAGTGAACGTTGGATAGTCTCCTTGGAGTTGAAAAAGCCGGAAACAGTAGCTGTTACCGCTAGTGATATACAGAACGCGCGATGCCGGTGGCAGAGGAATTCTGTGCAAAATCTGCTTATCCACCCAGGCCTGGAATGGATTGGGTTTCGGGAGGGTGAAGCTGAGAGAGTCCAGCGGCCCTATGACGTAGCCCATACCTGTACTATGTATAAGATATTTTTTTGCAGAGATAGGATCCTCAGCCTGGGGCCATCCGGATGCGACCGTGAACCGGAAATGATACCCTGTCGTAGGGTCTATCTCGCCGATAAAGGGGCGGCGAGTGGAAGGATGCGTTAGCCAGATTACCATCCCGACGAGAAGGGCAAGCAGAAGCAATGCTGACAATAGCCAGCGTCTGTGGCGTGGACGCGGTGAGGGAGATGTGGATTCGCTGGTAGTCATACGGAGTATATCCTTCTGGTTGAGGCCAAGCCTGCAGCGCACACTTTCCGATGCAACAGGCTGTCACATAGTGGTACGGTAGAGGTGGGGTGGGGCGTTTCGCTTTTTGGAAGGGGAGAGTTGTATGACGATCTATTTCTATGGCTGCCAGGATGAGACATATGGCTGCTTCTCCAACTTTTCGGATTACGGGATCGAACTGGACGGAGCCTGGTGGCCGACCACAGAACATTACTTCCAGGCGCAGAAGTTTGTGCGCACGGATGCCGATTGGGCGGAGAAGATCCGTCTGGCGCGAACGCCGGGCGAGGCGAAGCAGCGGGGAGGCAACCGCTCCCATCCTATCTGTTCCGATTGGAATGTTGTGCGTGATGAGGTGATGCGCCGCGCCGTCCGGAAGAAGTTCGAGACCCATGAGGAGATCCGCGCCGTGCTGCTGGCGACGGGAGAGGAAGAGATCGTGGAGAACGCGCCTCGCGACTACTACTGGGGATGTGGCGCGACAGGTACAGGCAAGAACATGCTGGGGCAGATCCTGATGGAGGTGCGGGAAGCATTGCGTTCCCAGAGCGCATCGTAATGCGCGGGGGATTTGCGAAAACCGGCCAAATCGTCTATACTTTTCGGCATGGCGAATGAGACGAATTCTTCGATGGATGGAAGCGGCGTACGCCCCGTGCGCCCGAAACAGCGGATCACCCCGCGCGTTCTGCTGGAAGTGAAACAACTGAGCGACCCGAAACTGCACCCGGATGGCCGCAGGGTCGTCTTTGTGGTCCAGGAGGCCGATTTCGATGACAGCCGAATGGTATCCCACCTCTGGCTGACGGAGTGGCTGTCGCCCTCGCTAGAGGAAGCGCCGGAGACTGGCGGGGAGCACTCAGGCGCGGAGGGTATAGATCCCGGCGCGTCAGTAGAGGGTTCCGAGAATGGTGAAGGGGCGGAGGAGATTCCTGAGGAGCCGCACGACCCGACCCGCCAACTGACGTTCTCGCACGAAGGAGAGATCGATCCCGCCTGGTCGCCGGATGGGCGCTACCTCGCCTTCCTCTCCGCACGTTATGACCCCTCGGAGACCGAAGAGGATGAAGACGAAGACCCGAAGGCGCAGGTCTGGATCTTGCCTATCGAGGGAGGCGAAGCCCGCAAGGTGACCAGCGCGAAGGAGGGCGTCGTGGAGTTCGCATGGACCCCTGACAGCGCCGCGCTCGTCTATCTCGCCCCCGAACCGCGCCCCCGGCCCATCGAGACCGTCCGCAAAGAGGAGCGCGACCGCCGCAAGGTGGATCCCATTGTGGATCTGGAGGACCGCCTGCGGCGGCAGTTCTGGCGGGTGGATGTGGAGGAGAAGAAGCCGAAGCTGCTCTTCACGGCGGACTATGGCGTCCAGGAGTTCAGGCTCTCGCCGGACGGCAACCGCATCTGCTATGCTACCAACTATACCGGCGAGTGGAACGACTACCACCAGATGGATCTCTGGGTGTGGGGCCTGACGGACGGCAAAGCGTTCAAACTGGTGGAGCGTCCGGGAGGCAAGACGTATCCGCGCTGGTCATCGGAGGGGGACCGGATCGCCTTCCTCTCCTGGTTGGACCCCGCGCTCTCCTACTCGCGGGAGACCCTCTTTGTGGTTGCGGCGGACGCCTCTCAGAACTCAGAAGCCGCCCCTTTTACGGATTACGATTACGATCTCACCTGCCTGGAGTGGTCGCACCACGACGGCAACCTCTACGCCCTGGCTGCCCGACATACCGGCAGTGAGCTGGTCTGCTTTCGGGAGGGCGTGGTAACCACGCCGGACACGGGCGGCCCGGCCTTTCGCGAAGACATCGGTGTGGACCCTGCGGGCGCCGCATTGGTGTATGTGGAGGAGACGGCGGAGGCGCTTCCGGAGATTGTGCTGCGCGACGAAGAGGGGCAGATCCATAAACTGACGAAACTGAATGCGGAATTCACGGAGAACTATCGCCTGCCGCGCCAGGAGGTCGTGCGGTGGAAGAGCACGGACGGCCTGGAGATTGAGGGCGTCCTGACCTACCCGTTGGACTACACC
>DATGIG010000418.1:0-22695 GCA_035295825.1 Chthonomonadaceae bacterium
GGTCGAAGCGCGATCATCGCGTCCTGCTCTTTCTGGGCCGCCGCCGCCGCACTGGGTCGCGGCGCGATGGGCGTATCGAGCTGTTTATACGCGGTGACAAGCTGGGCATGTGCGCTCATGGCATCCTGCATGGAAGCCAGATCGAAGGGCGGAAACTCCCGCAATTGGCTGGCAATCTTGTTGAGCTGCGCCTCCGCATTGTCAAAATCCTTCTTCTCACGGTAGAGGTTTGCCAGGTCGAAGCGCATTTTGCGATCTTCGGTCGTCTTCAGAGCCGTCTCGTAGAGCGTGATGAGGCGGTCACGTATCTGAGGCTGATCTGCCGGCGTCGCGACCCCCAGCTTCTGCTGAAGATCCTGAGCGATCATAATGGCCGCCGTTGCGCCGTCTGAAGATCCATCCTTCGCATGGCGCTGATACACGCCTTCGAGCTCGGTATCCGCCAACGCTTTTTGAGCCGATACTTCCTGGGCGGAGGGTTCGTCTCCCGTGGACTGGCCCATCATCGCCTGCATCTGCTGCATCTGCAACAGGCTGGATCGGAAGTAATCGTAATAGGCTTTTTTGTCCTCCTGCCCCTTCCCGAACTGGATCTTGGCGGCTTTGTAGCTCGCATCCAGCTCCTTGGAGAGTTTCTCCTGGGAGCGCTGCGTTTGCAATTGTTCGATGACCTTCTTCTCGTCGAAATCCTTCGGAAGGTTGTTGCGACGATCGGTCACCCTGGCAAAGACGTAGCCCGGCTGAAAGCCCGCCACTTTGACCACGGGCGTGAACTGGCCCTTCTGCGCCTGGTGCGCCGAATCCTGAAACTCTTTGCCATAGTAGCTCAGCGGGCTATCCCCATACTCCTTAACCCAACCGGTATCCCCGCCCTTTTGCGCGTTTCCGTCGCCGGAATTCTCTTTGGCGATCTTGACGATGTCCGAGCCGGCGCGTACCTGGGCCAGCAGGTCTTCCGCCTTCTTTTTGGCATCTGCATCGGGCAGGGGCTGTGGCTTGGCCTTGGGGTTCGTGGGGAAACTCGGGTTCAGTATGGGGATCATCACCAGGTTCAATTCCACCTCGCTCGACTGGTTCTTCGCCTCATCCGACGTTACTTTCTCCTGCTTCTGGTAACGATCCTCCAGCGCTTTCCCCATCAAGCCGATCTGGATCTGCTGGCGGAACTCTTCGGGAGTGAGGTGGCGTTGGTCGAGGTAGTTCTCCCAGTCCGATTCCGTAGCCTTAGCGCCCAAAATCGATTCCCGCTGCTGCGCGACCTCACGGTCCACATCGGCATCCGGAGGGAGGGACTGCAGCGCCTTCGCCTTCTGCGCGATCAGGCGCTGCATGATCAACAGGTAGATAATCTGCCCCTGGGCGCGTGCATACGAGATCCCAGGCTGTGGCATTTGCCCGTGGGACTCTGCAAAGAGAAACTCTTTTTGTGTGACCGGCTCGCCGTTAACGGTCAGGACATCCCCTGAATCGTTGGCCTGAGTTGCATTTGCGCCCCGATTCTGGTTGGAACCCCACCAGCTAAACCCGATCACGAGCGGAACGCCAAAAATTACCAGGCAACCCCACCCCACGCTGCGCCCCATCTTTTGCGAGATGTTGCGCCACCATGATATAGAGAGGAAATTCATGGACAGTGTTATCCTTCACCAATCCGTCCGGCCTCCTGTGGCCGGTACGCTTCACTTATGCTTCCACCCACTTTTGCAACGCGGCGAGGCAGGGCCGGGAGCCATCCTCAGGAAGCCCCTTCCCCTCCGGCCCGGAGCCGGAAGCAGGAATATAGTGTGTTTCCAGGGAGACATACCCCTGATAGCCATCACGCTTGAGCGCGGCAAAGTGCCCGGCATAATCGATTTCACCCTCACCGACCACGCACCACTGTACGCGCAGCCCCTGATCCGGGGTCTCGACCCTGCGCCCATCTTTGATATGGATATGAGCCAGCCAGGGTTTTACGGCGGCATATCCGTCGGGATAGGGTGTTTCCCCCGCGCTGAAGGCGTTGCCGGGGTCCCAAACAAGCTGGAAGTTGGCCGAATTGACCGCCCTTGCCAGCCGCGCCGCCTCCACGCCGGTCCCGATATAGCACGCGTGCTCATTCTCCAGCAGCAGGGTCACGCCCTCCTTCTCCGCCAGGGCGATCGGCTCCTGGAAAGCCGCCACGATCTGCGCTTCAATCTCGGGGGTCAGCACCGCTTTACGCCAGAACGAGAAGACCCGTAAGAAACGTGTATCGAACGCATGCGCGAGCCGGATACAGCGCTGCAGCATCTCCATCTGCAGCTCCAGCCCGCGCGGTTGGGCCAGATGCATTCGTCCTGCCGCTTCGCCCGGATTGGGAGCATCCTGGGCCAGGTCACACTTATAAAAGGGGGTCGCCAGGCACGCCACTTTCAGATTGCGTTGCCGGAGCGCGGCTTTCGCACGCGCCGTCTGCTCCTCGGAGAGATCGGCGATATTGGTTCCCCATAGCCCGCGCAGTTCCGCACCGGTCGCGCCGTATTCACACAGTACGTCGAGGGCGTGTTCAAAATCTTGCGATATTTCGTCGGTGATGGCAGCCAGTTGCATCCCGTAGCGTCCTCTCTTTGCCGGCAAACGGCGAAATCCGCGTTCGGATAGCGGATTTGGGCTGCACTGAAATTCGCGTAATAAGCGAATTTGGGCTGCGCGTAGCGCGACCTTTATGTGCGACCTTTTCTTTCCCATTCCCCGTCGGAATACGCCCTCGCGGCTTCCCCCTCCTCATGCTCCCCTTCTATACGTGCGGAGCGGGGGTAAATCGTTTCAGTTTACTTCAAAAGCGAACCAATGTCAATTAAACCGGTGCGCAGTCGTCGGGACAATATAGAGCGCGAGCGTGACAAACAGCCCCGCAAGCAAAATATATTGGAGCCGAACGCCCCGCCAGCCCACTACCAACCGCGCCCCCAGGTAGAAAACGTATAGAAACCAGGTGGCGATGGAGACAAGTGTTTTGGCGTCCAACAGCCACTCCCGGGGCGAATGGTGGCCGGCGCCTCCAAACGCCTGGGCAAACCCAACCGCCAACCCCAGCGTCAGCAGGGGAAGCGCATAGGCGACCGCATGATAGGCGACCGAATCCAGTGTCGCCAGGGGGGGTATCCGCCGAAACAGGCCGCTGACGGAGTGCTCCTTCAACAAACGGTTCTGCAGCAAGTAGAGGGCCGCGCACCCGAAAGCAACGGCAAACAGCCCGAAGCTGGTGACGATGGCGAGCACATGCACGCTGACGATCTGCTGATTGAGGAGCGGGTTCTCCGCTACTGGCCCTCCCGCGTGCGCCACCCCCCACCCCAATAAGACGCAGGCTACCAACAGGGCAATGGCCCCCACCAGAGGGAGCTTGGTCCGAAAATCCAGGATCGCAAAGGCCAGGGCGATCGCCCAGGCGGCAACCATCAGCGTGCCATATTCGCTGGCAAAGGGAGAGCGGTGGGTGAAGGCGCACCAGAACCCGATGGCGGCGAACTGGACCAGGATCCCCGCCAACAACAGCGGTCGGCCCAATCGCGCCGTGCGGTTGCTATCCGCGCCATTCGCCCGCAGGGTCGGAGCGGAGGGAGCATGCAGAAACAGAATCGCGCCATAACAGACGGCGGTCGCCAGATAGAGCGCGAACGCCAAGGAAGTCAGGATCGCGGAGGTCATGCTGTCTCCTCCTCTCTCTCTTCACACTCCGAGGCTCCCAGCCCGAAGATCTCGCGCGCCGCAGCGAGGAGATCGTACTGCGCCCCATCGGAACCCGAACCGTTCTGCGCCTCATTCTGCGCGCGTTTGAGCCGCAGGATCGGTTCGCGCACTGCCTCATTCATCAGACTGCGAAGGTGCGTTTCGATGGTCTGCCAATCTCGTTCGGAGATGCTGCTCAGCTTGGGCCGCAACATCTCCAGCCGGCGCTGCGCGATCTGATCCATCTGCGCCTTGAGTAGCGTGATGACCGGTGCGGCCTCCCGTGCGCGATACCAGGCGATAAACTTCGCGGTCTCTTCCCCCACCAGGTTTTCCGCCTTCGCCGCCTCCGCCGCTCTCCCCTTCGCCTCATCGGCGACCACGGCCTGTAAATCGTCTATATTGTAGAGGAAAACGTTGTCCAGATCCCCCACCTCCGGGTCGATGTCGCGCGGCACGGCGATGTCGATCAGAAAGAGCGGATTCCCGCGCCGCTTCTTCATGACCGGCTGTACCATATCGCGATGCAGGACGAAGTGCGGTGAGGCAGTGGAGGAGATGACGATGTCCGCTTTTACAAGCGTCTCCGGGAAGCGGTCGTAATGGATGGCCTGCCCTCCCAGCCGGTCGGCCAGGGTCTGTGCGCGCTCATACGTCCGGTTGGCGACAAAAACGACGCGGACGCCGTTGCTCACCAGATGCCTGGCGGTCAGCTCGCTCATCTTCCCGGCCCCCAGAATCAGCACCGTGGCATCGGGCAGCGCGAAGATGCGGCTCGCCAGCTCCACAGCGGCATGCCCTATGGAGAACGCGCCGCGTCCCAGCGCTGTCTCCTGCTGCACCCGCTTGCCGCAGGCCAGCGCCTGCTGAAACAGGCGGCTTAAGATGCTCCCGCCCGTCCTGGCATCCTGGGCCGCTCGCAGTGCTCCTCGCACCTGTCCCAGGATCTGCGCCTCGCCCAATACCAGCGAATCCAGCCCGGAAGCCACCCGAAGCAGATGGCTTGCTGCGTCCTGATCGCTCTGCCGGAAGAGGTAGTCCTCGAAGGCCTCCTGTGGCGTCTCATGAAATGTCGAGAGATGTTGGCTGAGGGCGGCATACGCCTCGCCGACCTCCATCCCCTCGACAACGGAGTAGACCTCCATCCGGTTGCATGTGGAGAGTACGGCGCACTCGCTGACACCAGGCAGGGCGGCCAGCGAGGCCAGCGCATCGGTGATCCGCGCCTCGGAGCAGCTAAGCCTCTCGCGCACCTCGATAGGTGCGCGGTGATGGCTCAATCCTACCAGGACAACATGCACTCTTCCTACTCCAATACTTCCCTGATCAGGGCCTCGGCATACGTTCTCGCAGCGTCGCCCTCGGATGCACGGAGCAGGGCGCAGAGTTCGTTTTCGGCATCGAGCAGGCGTTCCAACGCCCTATGACGGAGTGGGGGAAGGTCCGTCATCCCCTTTATATAGTCTCGCATTTGCCCCAGGAGTTCCACAAAGGCCCCATATTCCGGACCAAATCGGGTCTCCAGTTCGTCGCTCAGCCGTGCGGCGAGGAGGGGGTTCTTGCCGCCGGTGGAGATACTGAGGCAGAAATCTCCACGGCGAATGAGAGCGGGAACGTGGAAACTGCTCGCTTCCGGGGCGTCGGCGACATTGACGAGGAGGCCGCGCGCACCCGCCTCCTGGGCGACGCGCGCGTTCACTTCACGCCGATTGGTCGCGGCAAACACCAGGCCGGCATCGGCGAGGCAGGCGGTTTCATACGGGGCGAGGAGGACTTCGATCCGCTGCGCGTCCGCCAGCGCCTGCAGGGTCGGCGTCAATTCCGGGCTGATCACTCGAACCCGCGCGCCGGCGTCGAGCAGGCCCGCCACCTTACGCTCCGCGACCGCCCCTCCGCCGACCACCAGACACAACTTTCCGCTCAGGTCCAGGGAAATAGGATAGTACCGGGGCATCACTTCACCCCTGATTTTCTGCCTCCAACGGAGTGGAAGGCAAGAGGGTCGCCAGGGTATCCACAGCGGCCTGCGTATCCCCCGCAACGGCGCCATTCCTGGCGTGCTTGTCCGCATCTCCCTCGGGGGTCTCCTCGCCGGAGAGATGATAGGAGAGGACCGCCAACTCCTGTAAAAAGGAGACGTTGCGCACATAGACATGGCGCGGCACGCGCAGCAGCAGCGGGGCGAAATTCAAGATAGCGTGGATGCCTGCATCGACCAGCAAGTCGGTCACCTGCTGCGCGGCTCCGGTCGGTACGGCCAGGATGGCGATGCGCGCCTTCAGCTTCTGGTTGATCTCCTTGATCCGCACCACATCCAGGATCTCAAGGTCCCAGAGCGGTCTGCCGATCTTGCCGTAGTTGTTATCGAAGACGGCGACCAGATTGAAGCGGTTCTCTTTCAGCCCCGGATACCCGACCAGCGCGGACCCCAGATTTCCCGCGCCAACGAGCACGACGCGCTGTTCGCGATCTATTTTTAGAATGCGGGCAATCCGATCCTGCAGTTCGCGCACGTTATATCCGACGCCAGGCTTGCCGAACTCTCCATAATTTCGGTAAAAATGGGAGAGATCTTTACGAAACTGTGCGGCATTGATGCCTGTCTGTCGTTCGATCTCCGCAGACGAGATCGTTTCCACATCCGACTGTTCGAGATCAATGAGCAACCGCAGATACGTCGCCAGGCGTTCCAGAGTGGGAACCGGAACTTTGATATTTTCCGTCGGGGCCAAGCTCGCTACCTCATAAAGACTTGCAAGGGCTTGCAACCGCAGACATCGGGGGCAGAAATCGGCGGCGGCAAACAGAACTGGACATCCGTTGCAGTATACCCGTGGGAAGAAATAGGCGTCAAGCCATTTGTGAAAAACGTTACAAAGCCGAAATCGAGACTGCCGGAGAGGGTCCTTCCCGTTCGATTCCCGTCCAATCCGGGTATACTGAAAACGACAAAGGAGCGTACACCCGATGCAGTTTATCAGCCTGATCGCCTTTACCTTGTTCAACGCCCTCGGCGGCATCCCATCGTCCGTCGAGACGCAGCCTCCTGCCTCCACACCCGGTCTCGCCGCCTATCTGCGAGAGGAGATCCCATTGGAAACACCCACCGAACCGATGGTTGCCCAACGTCATGAAACCCTTCCGCTCTGGCCCGGAACTGTGCCGGGAGAGAAGGGAGACATCGGCGAGGAGAAGGACACCACGCCCGTAGACAAGAGCGGGAAGCGGCAGGATGACATCATTCGCCTCGGCAACGTCTCCCACCCCACCATCACGATCTATCGCCCGCCGCATGCCAAAGATACCGGCGCGGCGGTCGTGGTGTGCCCCGGAGGCGGCTATTCGATCCTGGCGATGAACCTGGAGGGGAGTGAGGTCTGTACGTGGCTGAACTCTATGGGTGTGACGGGCATTCTCCTGAAGTATCGCGTGCCGGGCCGGGAAGGGCTTGAGAAGCACACGGCGGCGCTGCAAGATGCGCAGCGCGCGCTGGGCATCGTGCGCCATCGGGCGAAGGAGTGGGGCATCGATCCGAAGCGGATCGGCATTCTGGGGCTCTCTGCCGGCGGACACCTCTCGGCGACGGCTTCGACCAACTTCGAGAAGCGCACCTATCCCACCGTGGATGAGGCCGATAAGGAGAGCTGCCGCCCGGACTTTACGGTCCTGATCTATCCCGCCTATCTGACGCTGAAGAACGACCTCACCCGGCTCGCGCCGGAGATCAAAGTGACCTCGGAGACGCCGCCGACATTTCTCGCCATGACGGAAGACGATTCTGTGCATGTAGAGAATGTGTTCGTCTACGGGTTGGCCCTGAAGAACGCCGGGGTGCCGTTTGAGCTTCACGTCTACCCGACCGGCGGACACGGGTACGGTCTAAGGCCATCGGAGAACGAGGTCTCTCACTGGCCCCAGCGGGTCGAACGCTGGCTGACGACGCAGGGCTGGCTCAAGCCCCGTCCTTAATATCCGCTATCTTGCGCTCGCTCCACTTTACGCCAATACCTCCCGGATGACATTGCCATAGACATCCGTCAGGCGCTCGTCACGCCCCTGATGGAAGTAGGTGAGCATCCGATGATCCATTCCCATCAGATGCAGGAGGGTGGCGTGGATGTCGTGCAGATGGACCCGGTTTACCGCTGCGGCGAAGCCGAACTCATCCGTCTCCCCATAGGAGGTCCCGCCCTTGACCCCCGCGCCCGCCAGCCACATGGTAAATCCGTAGGGATTGTGGTTGCGCCCCGGCGCGCCGACCCCCTCGGAGATCGGCAGCCGCCCGAACTCCCCGCCCCACAGGATGAGGGTGCTATCGAGCAAGCCCCGCTGCTCCAGATCCGTAAGGAGGGCGGCAATCGGCTGGTCTATCTCCATGGCATGGCGTCCATGGTTCTTCTCGATACTCTCATGGGCGTCCCAGGTCTCCTCCAGGTGCCCGCCGCCGCTATAGAGCTGGACAAACCGCACGCCCCGCTCCACCAGCCTGCGCGCGATCAGGCAGTTCCGTCCGAACTCACCGGTCAGCGCGCCGTTTACACCGTAGAGATCGAGGGTTTGGGCGCTCTCCCTGGTCAGATCCACCGCCTCGGGCACTTCGGACTGCATCCGATAGGCCAGTTCATAGCTCTGGATACGCGCCGCCAGCTCCTGCCCGCCGGGGCGCTGATCCAGATGCTGCTGATTGATTTTAGCCAGCAGGTCGAGTTCCCGTCGCTGCTGTGCCGGCGCGATCGCGCCGTGCAGATCCAGCACCGGATCCCCCACCGGGCGGAAGAGCGTTCCCTGGTAGGAGGCCGGCATAAATCCGCTGGACCAGTTCGGCTCCCCGCTGATCGGCCCGCCCCGCTTGTCCAGAATGACCACATAACCGGGCAAGTTCTGATTGAGCGTGCCCAACCCATAGGTAGCCCAACTGCCGAGCGACGGCCTGCCGATAAAGATGCTGCCGGTATTCATGGCGACCAGGGCGGAGCCGTGCGCGTGGCTATCCGTGTAACAGGAGCGGATCAGAGCCAGCTTATCGGCATGTTGGCGCACCTGCGGGAAGTAGTCGCTGACCATCAACCCGCTCTTGCCGCCGGGCTGAAACTCTCTCCAGTGCGGCGTCAGAAATCCCTTCTTGCGTCCGCCGGAGTTGGTGAATTGAAAGCTGGGAGGCAGCTCCTGACCGGCATACTTCTTCAGCGACGGCTTATAGTCGAAGGTGTCGATATGGCTCGGCCCGCCGTTCATCATCAGGAAGATCACGCTCTTGACCGGCGTGCGGAAGTGGGGCGATTTCGGTGCAAGGGGGCCGGCAGCCGGAGGCTGTGCACTTGGTGTGCCGCCCTTCCCCTCCGCATGGGCATGGCGTGCGAAGAAGCCGTCTGCCGTAAGCAGCGCCGTCAACGCGATCCCGGTGAACCCGCCGCCCATCTCCCAGACGAACTCGCGCCGGGTCTGCCCACACGGAAAGAGTCTCGTCCGACTATTCGGCTCGTTCTGCATCTCCCACTCCCTCCCTAATCCACATAGAGAAACTCATTGGCATTGAACAGCACATGGCAGAGCGCAGCCAGGGCGGGATTGGCCGCCTTCGGGCGCGTTGCCAGACCGTAGCGGCTATTCAGCTCATCCCACACCTGTTCCCGCTCCGCATCGTTGAGCGCCCGGCTGTAGACCCGCAGTTCCAGAATGTCCCCGTTCCAGAACTCCCCGTTGATGTTCCCCTGCTGCCCGATGACATAGGGTCCCGACAGGTTTCGGGAGGCCAGCGGCGTCGCCTTCCTGGCTATCTCGTTGCGCTCCTGGTAGACAGTCACGCTGCTCGGTCCGGCAACTCCGGTCAGGATAAACGGTCGCTCCCGATGAGACAGCGCCCCCACCGGCGAAAAATCGTCCGAAAGGCGTGCGCTGGAGGCGCCGGTAGCGCCCAGAAAGAGCGCCGTCCCAATATTGCCGGGAGCGTTCCAGTTCGAGAAGATCTCCCGGTGGGCGTCACCGGTCGCGCGGTCGCTCACCACGGCGAAGATGCTGAATTGTTGCGCGTTCAGCACCTGCGCCGGAATGCTGAGGAAATTCCCCTTGCCATCGAAGCGTAACGCGGGCAGCCCCTTCAGCACACCGGGGACCAGCAGAGGCTGCGCGCCCGCCACCGACTGGCGGGCATCGTTGCCACGCCCCGATTGGTCGGCCCAGGCGGTCACCCTCCCGTTGGCATCTGCCGTCACGCCTCTATCGGCCTGCAGCCAGAGGCGCAAGTCCGCCGCTTCGATTCGGGTGGGATGCGCCTGAGCCTTCGCCTGGTCCGTCGCCGTTTGCGCCATAAAGTCGAGCGCCTCGGACCGCTCCGTCGGCGTGGGCAGGCGTCCAAAAGCCAGGAGCCAGGCCCGGTCTATCTGGCGCGGCGGGCTCGTCCCGGCTTCCGCCTCTACCCGGCGCGCAAAAGCTTCGCTCTGCTGATGGACGAAGGGGTTGTTGAGCAGCGCCAGCGCCTGGGGGGCGACGATGGTGACATCCCGCTGCTCCAGCGGCTGTGTGGTATCGGCGAAGTCGAAGACCGTGAGGATCGGCAGCAGCAGGGCGCGCTTCAAGAAGAGATAGACGGTACGGCGGCGCTGCTCCTCCGGCGGCGAAGGGGTCCATTCGGCCCCTTTGCGGCTCAGTCCCTCCAAGGCCTCGCGGGTAACGGTGGGCAGAAAACCCGGACCGCCCATCTCGAGGTTGAGTTCGCCGCTGACCGCGAGCATGGAATCGCGCAGGGCGTCCGCATCCAGTCTCTGTCTGTCGAACCTCCAGAGGTTCTCGTTCAGAAAATCTCGCTGCGCGTATGCCTGTTGCTGTGGGTTGAGCGACCCCATCCGGTAGGCCGCGGAGGTCACAATGAGGCGATGCAGCGGTTTGAGATGCCAGGAGCAGGTCTCCTGGAACTGGAATGCCAGCCAGTCGAGCAGCTCCGGATGGGTGGGAGGCGAGCCCTTGCGCCCGAAGTTGTTGGGGGTGCGGACGATCCCCTGACCGAAATGGTGCTGCCAGATCCGGTTGACCATGACACGGGCCGTAAGCGGGTTGCGCGGGTCGGTGATCCAGGCGGCAAGCTGCAGGCGGCGGGTGGTCGTGATGACGCCTGCCGGAGGGGGTTCCACAGAGCGCTGATATGCGGAGATAAGCGATAGGTATCCGGGAGCCAGGGTCTCGCTCTCCCGACGGGGATCGCCGTTTACCAATAGATGCAGTGACGGCGCTTCACGGCTCGTATCGGTAAAGCCCAGCGTTGCAAAACCCAGCTTTTCGGGCGGCGGCCCGCCCATCAGTTTGCCGTCGCCGGGATCGAGATAGCCGCCGTAGAAGTTGGCCGCGAAAGCATAGTAGTCTTTTTGCGGGATAGGATCGAACTTGTGGTCGTGGCAGCGGGCGCAGCGGACCGTCAAACCGAGGAAAGCCGTCCCCGTGGCATGCACCAGATCGTCCAGCCGCTCATACTTGTACTGCAGGGGATCGTTCGGCTCGTCATCCCAGGTGCCCAGGCGCAAAAACCCGGTCGCCGCCACCGTGGATTCATTGCGGTCCGGCAGTTCATCGCCCGCCAACTGCTCCGTGACAAAGCGATTGTAGGGCTTGTCCTCATTCAGCGCCTGGATGACGTAATCACGATACTTCCAGGAGTAGGGCTTCTCGGCGTCGCGTTCGTAGCCGTTGGTGTCGGCATAGCGCACCAGGTCCAACCAGTAGCGCGCCCAGCGTTCGCCATACCGTGGGCTCGCCAGCAGCCGATCCACCAGCTTTTCGTAGGCGTCGGGAGATGTGTCGGCCATAAAGGCGGCGATCTCTTCCGGCGTTGGAGGCAGCCCGACCAGGTCGAACGTCACCCGACGGATCAGTTCGCGCTTCCCGGCGGGCGGGGCAGGCTGCATCCCCTTCGCTTCCAGCTTAGCCAGCACAAAGGCATCGATGGGGTTGCGCACCCAGGCGGCGTTTTTCACTTTTGGGAGCGTGGGCTTACGCACCGGTTGCAGCGCCCACATATCGGCAACGCCTCCAGAGGCTTCCCCTTTGCCATAGTCCGGCCAGACCGCCCCGCTCCTGACCCACTGCGTCAATATAGCGATCTGATCCTCCGACAATTTCATCGTTGGGGGCATCTTCAATCCGGGATCCGTCTGCGCGACTGCCTTCAAGAGCAGGCTTGCTGCGGGCTTAAACGGCGTCACGACCGGGCCACGGCTGCCGCCTTTGAGCCATCCCTCCCGCGTGTCCAGCCGCAGTCCGCCGCCGGCATTCGATGCACCATGGCACTTTACGCAATTCGCTGCCAAAATGGGGCGCACCTTGGCCTCGAAAAAATCCGCCTGCGCCGGATCCGGTTTTCCGGGCTTCGCTCCCGACTGCGGTCTACCCGTTTGTGCTGCCCATACCAACAGGCATACGGTTCCCATGCCTATGACCGTGCGGATACTTCTCTGTACTCCTGAGGAGACGCTCATATTCGCTCTCTTTTTCACAAACAGGTTGTCTTAACGCGGATCACCATAATCCCACTCTGGAAATAGGGTGTCGGTGCGAGTGGCGACGACAAGGCAATAGCGCTGGTAAGGCGCAGGGAAGCACTCTTTGAATACTTCGACCGCGAAGCCCTCCTCTTTCAGCAACTGCTCCACTTCGGGTAGAAGAAACGTCAGATAGTACATGATGAAGGGGGGCTTGAGGACGGCGTTGCGGACTTTCATGATCCCGTTGAAGGTGTACAGCGCCAGGTTGAGCGGAGAGAGCGGATGCCGCTGGTAGCCGGTGACGAAGAGAAAGCGCCCGCCGGGTTTGAGCGCACGCCGAATAAGGCGCACAAACTTCCTCTCCTCCTCCGGCAGGATATGTCCCAGCGCCCCGAAGCATGTCACGACATCGAACTCCTTCCGGAAGCTCATGTTCATGATATCCTCCTCCACGAACTCCACGGCAGGTCCGCCTTCGGACACGGTCAGTTTCTGCTTTGCGGCGGCGAGCATCCCCGGACTGAAATCGATCCCGACCACCCTCTCCCGACAATGCTGCTGCAAGAAGTGCATTGCCGCGCCCGTCCCGCAGCAGAGATCGAGCGCGGAGTCTACCGTTCCGACGACCTTGATCGCCGGTTCCAGGACCTCATCGGGGGTGCGAAAGGGGGTCAGATCGAACTTCGGCGCGAGCATGTCGTAGCCACGGGAGGTGGAGGAGAGCGCCTGGTGCATCAACTCGAAAAAGGTTGGGCCGTCTTTTGCGAACATAAGAATTGCCTATCAGTCTAAACAAGGGACGAAAGCCTTGCTGGGGGCGTGTGACGCTCTCAGCAAGGCTTTCCGATTTAGCCCTGACCGGGCACCAATCCCAGTTCGGTCATCAGCCGGAGAATATCGGCGCAGAGCCAGCGCTCGGTGATCTTACCATCCGTGACGCGTGAGATGTCGATTCCTGTCCACTCGACCTTCTTACCGCTCGGCGGGACTCCGAAGAGCGGCGCGCCCGTGTGGGTTCCACTGACGGTACCGCGCACCACCACCTTATCTGCCGCCGCGAGGACGTTCTCCATATCGGGCGTAAAGGTGAGATCGGGCAGGGAGGCGCGAATCATGGTATAAGTCTGCACGGTGCCATCGAACCCGATGGCGCCCCAGGCGGGATTATGCTCCACATAACCGGGGATCGCGCAGAGCGCCTTTGCGCCCTCCAGGTCCCAGTGATTGATCGCCTCGACAAAGCCGAGAACGACCTTCTTGTTCTCTTCCGGAGAGGTGGACGTCGGGCGCGCCGGGCTCTCCGCCAACGAGCCGGGATCGGCGGGGGCGGAGGGTCCCATTTTCGGGATGGCCCCGATCTGCTGCATCATACCCAGCATATCCACTTCGCCCCAGCCCTCCGAGATCTTGCCATCCGGGCCGACCTTGTCAATGCCGATGGAGGTCACTTCGACCTTATTCCCCGACGCGGGTACGCCGTAGAAGTCGCCCAGATGCGTACCGCGCCATACCAGGCGAACCCCGACTTTATCGCCTTCAGGAATATCATCGAGGACGGACATGACGCCGTCCGGGAATGCCACACGCCAGGTGTGCACCAAATCCTTGACACCCTGATTTCCGGCGGGGATCACCTGTCCGCCGGCGCCATGCACGAGAAAGTCCGGCGAGATTATCTCGTCGGCAACGTCGAGGTCGCCTTCCGACCAGCCCGACTTGAGCCAGCGGCGCATCACGTGGAGGTTGTGTTTGATTGACATACGTCGTATCCTTCTGAATGCCTTTGCCAGGCTCTGCCTGCCCGAGCCACCTGGCAGAAGAGTTGCTCGCTGCCGAGACGCTGCACGCCCGACAGATGTACGAGATAACCTTCCCTGATCTTTCCGGAACGCGGACAGGATCGCGCCCCGCGTTCTATTATAGTCACCGCAAAGAGCGGTGTCAATGCCTATTCAAGCGATTTGAGCGCGACCGGAATGCCGGATACCGAACACCAGGGAGAATGCACTCTTTCTCCTTGAGAAGAGCGAATGCTCTGCACGACTTTACCTACGCCTGGAAACGGAGCAGGAAACAGCCCCCTCGAAACCGAACGACGTTGCTAAGCAACCGTACACAGAGGAGTGACTTCATGTTCAGCAGAAGAGGATTGTTCGGCCTGATGGCAGGTGCGATGTTGGCAGGGATGGCAGGTTGCAACCTGGAGACGCCACCGCCTGCTGCCGGACCCGGCAAAACGGCGGATAGTACCACGGCAGCGCCGCCGAAAGCGGAAACCGCAACGGAGGGGAAACCCAAGGCGGTTATCGGCGTCTCTCTATTAACCCTCGCGAACCCGTTCTTTAAGGACATGGGCGACGCGATGACGGCGGAGGGCAAGAAGAACGGCTATGAGGTGCTTATCACGGCGGGTGAGATGGACGCAGCACGCCAGCGCGACCAGGTAAATGATTTCATCGCAAAGAAGGTCAATGCGATCATCCTCTGCCCCTGTGACTCGCGCTCCGTCGGAACTGCCATTCAGGCGGCGAATAAAGCGGGCATTCCCGTCTTCACTGCGGACATCGCCTCCCTGGACACCGCGTCGAAGGTGGTTTCGCATATCGCGACGGACAACTATGAAGGGGGGAAATTGGCCGGGCAGGCGATGGTCGAGGCGCTTGGCGGCAAGGGAAAAGTCGCCATCATCGACCACCCGGAAGTGGAATCGGTGATGATGCGGACCAAGGGGTTCAAGGAGGTCGTGGCGAACGCGAAGGGCATCCAGATCGTAGCGCAGCTTCCTGGCGGCGCCCAGCGGGATACCGCCTACAAAACGGCGCAGGATATTCTGGAAAAGTACCCCGACCTGGCCGGGTTCTTCTGCATCAACGACCCTACCGCCTTTGGCGCGATCAGCGCCCTGGAAAAGGCGGGACGGCTGGCAAAGGTAAAAGTGATCAGTTTCGATGGGCAGCCGGAGGCGAGACAGGCGGTCAAGGATGGGAAGATCTATGCCGAACCCATCCAGTATCCGGATAAGATCGGCGCAACGGCCATTCAGACGATTGCCAGGTACATGGCGGGGGAGACCGTTCCTCCTCAGATCCTCATTCCGACCACGCTCTATAAGAAGGCGGATGCCGACAAGGATACGTCTCTGAAATGAGGGACGGCTCAGAGCGACCGGCTCTTACGCGTCTTATCCACCGGGCCTCCCAACGGCTCTCCGGATATGGGATGCTGGGGGTCTTGCTGATCCTGTGCCTCTACTATACCGTGGCGACGTATCACACCGAACAGCCGACGGGAAGAGAGGGGGCGATATCGCTGGCAGGCTCGATCCGGACCGACATCGCCAAAGATGCCCGGATCGTCATCGTGGCGCAGACGGACGCCGCCGAGACCGAGTTCGCCGAAACCCTGCACGCGGATCTGCTCGCACACGGTTATCAAAACGTTGCCATGGCGCAGGGAGACCCGCCTGCGGTTCGCAAAGAGCTGGAGGCGCTGGCGGTAACGGGCAGCCCTATCGGCCTGATCGCGACGACGCCGACCTGCCAGGGATGGACGGTTTTCGACGCGCTCAAAGCGCACAATCCGGCTTTCTCCCGGACTGCGGTACGGGTTCCTCAGAGCGGGCGGCGCTCCACCTTTCTCTCGCCCAGCAATCTGCGGAATGTGGCGGATCAGATCGCAGTGATCGCCATCATCGCCGTCGGCATGACGCTGGTGATCCTTACCGGCGGGATCGATCTTTCGGTAGGAAGCCTGGTCGCGCTCTCCGCCATCCTGACCGCATGGCTTATTCAGCATGGAGGCGGCGTTCAGGCGACCTTCTCGACCATGTGCCTCGCCAGTTTGATCGCCATCCTGGCTTGCGGCGCGATGGGGCTGTTCTCCGGCCTGATGGTCACCGGCTTCCGTATTCCGTCCTTCATCGCCACATTGGCCATCATGCAGGTCGCCAGCGGCCTGGCGTTCATCGTGGCGCAGGGGCAGTCCATCAATGCGCTTCCAACCTCCTTCACCTGGCTTGGGCGCGGCGAGAACCTGGCTTCTCTGCCGAATGCAGTCGTCCTGATGGTGCTGCTCTACGCTCTGGCGCACCTGGTGATGACGCGCACCCGCATCGGGAGATATATCTACGCCGTCGGAGGAAATAGCGAAGCGGCGCGTCTCTCGGGCGTTCAGACCAGGCGGATCCTGCTGTTCGTCTATCTGATCTCCGGCATCGCCGCCGGGATCGGCGGCGTGATTACCGCTTCGCAGTTGCAGGCAGGCGCGCCGACCTACGGGCAGATGTACGAACTCTATGTCATTGCCGCCGTCGTGGTAGGGGGCACGAGCCTCGCCGGGGGCGAGGGACGTATTTTCAACACGTTGATCGGCGCGTTCATTATCGCCGTCATCCGGAACGGTATGAACCTCACCAATACCGAACCGTACAAACAGAAAGTGGTGCTGGGATTGGTGATCCTCGGCGCGGTGTTATTGGACCGGTTGAAACGACGCCGGACGCCGAATTAAGAGGAGTAAAAGAGAGTATCATGAGGATTTTGCTGACCACGCTGATACTGGCGTTGGTATGCGCTATGACGCTACATGCCGCCGAAACGAACGATATCGTCGTCGCCGACTTCGAGGGAAACACCTACGGCGACTGGAAGACGACCGGAACGGCGTTCGGCCCAGGACCGGCGCAGGGTACGCTGCCCGGACAGATGGAGGTCACCGGTTTTCACGGCTATGGACTGGCGAACTCCTTTTATGGCGGCGATGACGCCACCGGAACCCTCACTTCGCCCCCCTTCACCATCGAGCGCAAGTACCTCAATTTCCTCATCGGAGGAGGGATGCGCCCCGGTGAGGCGTGTATCAATCTGCTCGTTCAGGGGCGTGTGGTACGCACTGCGACCGGCCCCAATGACAAACCGGGAGGCACCGAAAAGCTGAGTTGGCAGACCTGGGACGTCTCGGAGTTTCAGGGCAGGTCGGTGCGGATCGAAATCGTGGATAGGGCGACCGGCGGTTGGGGCCATATCACCGTAGACTGGATTACCATGAGCAACGAAAAGAGAGCGGAAACGATCCGAACGGACGTTCTCTACGATGAGAGTTATCGGCCTCAGTTCCACTTCACTCCTATGAAGAACTGGATGAACGATCCGAACGGCCTGGTCTACTACGGAGGGGAGTACCACCTCTTCTTCCAGCACAATCCCTCCGGCATCAACTGGGGAAATATGACCTGGGGGCATGCTACCAGCCTGGATCTGGTCCACTGGAAGCAGTTGCCCAATGCCATCGAACCGGACAAACTCGGCACTATCTTCTCCGGCTCCGCCGTGGTGGATGAGAAGAACACCGCAGGCTTCCAGGTCGGCAACCAGCCGGCCCTGGTAGCGATCTACACGGCTGCCGGAGGGACCTCGCCCGAATCGCAGGGGCAGCCCTTCACGCAGTGCCTGGCCTACAGCACCGATAAGGGTCAGACCTGGACCAAGTATGCGCAAAACCCGGTGTTGAAGCATATTGCCGCGGAGAACCGTGACCCGAAAGTCGTCTGGCACGCCCCCACACAACACTGGATCATGGCGCTCTATCTGGACAAGGAGGATTACGCTCTCTTCTCCTCCCAGGATCTGAAGGCATGGACGCAGTTACAGACTCTGACGATGCCGGGCTGCAGTGAGTGCCCGGACTTCTTCGAGATCCCTGTCACCGAAAACCCAAAGGAGCACAAGTGGGTCTTTACCGCTGCCAATGGACACTATCTCGTGGGCGATTTCGACGGCAAGCGCTTCACACCGGAGGGGGGAGTGCAGCAGGTGGACTATGGCGCGAACTACTATGCGGTCCAGACTTACAGCGACATCCCGTCCACGGATGGTCGCCGGATCCAGATCGCCTGGATGACCGGTGGCAGCTATCCGCAAATGCCGTTCAACCAGCAGATGAGTTTTCCCTGTACGCTGACGCTGCACACAACCCCGGATGGATTACGGTTGTATCGCTTGCCTATTCGAGAGCTTGCCGGTCTCCACTCCGGCCCGCTCCAGTGGCGCAATCATATGGTCCAGCCGGGAGAGAATTTGCTCAAGATCTTCTCCGGCGAACTCTGGGATATTCAGATGGAGTGTGAACTGCAGGATGCCACGGAGTTCGGCCTCCGTGTGCGGGGCGAAGACATCCGTTACCACGTCAAAGAGCAGACCCTCACCTGCCTGGGCAGAACCGCCCCCCTGGCGCCCGAAAATGGCCGGATCAAGCTACGCATTCTGGTGGACCGCACTTCGCTGGAAGTCTTCGGCAACGAAGGCAAGATCTCGATGACCTCCTGCTTTGTGCCGCGCCTGAAGGAGAAAGGATTAGAACTCTATGCCATCGGCGGCAATGTCAAGGTCGTTTCGATGGTGGTCTCTCCCTTACGCTCCGCCTGGACCCAGCGGGGCGCTCGCATTCCTTAATCCCGAATCCGCCATCCATAATCGGCTCATCATAGAGCCGATTATCTTCCTTGCGCCACCGGTTCTGAAGGCATGTCTCGGATCGCAAGCTCACGGAACTCCTTCATGTGCGCGTTCCACGCCTGTTCCATTTGCTTTACTCTCTCCGGGTACTGAGAGGCGAGATTATGGGTCTCGCTGCGATCCGTGTTGAGGTTATAGAGCTCCCAGGGTGTGTTGAATTGTTCGGCCACGAGTTTCCAATCGCCCATGCGGATGGCGCGATTCCGCTCATGGAACCACCAGAGATAGTCGTGCTTTACGGAGCCATCGTTGACAAAGCTGGGCACCAGGCTACGCCCCGGAGCGGGAGGGACGGGCTGCCCTCGCCATGTGTTCGGCTTCTTCCCTCCGGCCAGTTCGAGAATGGTGGGCGCCAGATCGATGAGGTGGCTCGGATTGCTGCGCAACTGCCCTTTCACCTTCAGCCCTGCCGGCCAGTGAACAATGAGGGGCGTGGAGATGCCGCCCTCGTGGACGAAGATTTTCGAGAGGCGTAAAGGGGCGTTGGACAGGTTCGCCCATCCGGTTTCGAGGCAGAGATACGACTTCGCGGAGCCGGGAGCCGCGTTCGGGTCATTGCCGTCGCCGCGCACCATCTTCTCCGCGCTCGCGCCATTGTCGCTCAAAAAGAAGATTACGGTGTTCTCAAACGCCCCCATGGCCTTCAGTTGGGCGATCACCCGACCGATCTCCTGATCCATGCGGTCTACCATGGCGGCATGGAGCGCCATGCGGTCGGCCCACTTGCGCTTCTCAACGGCAGTGAGCGTTTCCCAGGCAGGCACTCCCGGTGTGCGTGGTGACAACTCGCACTGGACGATCCCCAGCGCCTTCATGCGATTGAGCCGCCTGCGGCGCATAATATCCCAGCCATCCACATAGCGGTTGCGGTATCGCGCAATGTCTTCCGGTAGAGCCTGCAGGGGAAAATGCGGCGATGTAAACGCCAGGTATTCGAAAAAGGGCCGCTGTGGATACTGCGCGGCATGCTCTTTCAAATAATTGATCGCATGGTCCGCGATGGCCGTCGTCGCGTAGTAACCGCTGTCCGGTTTGACCGCCGGCAGCGGCCTGTCATCCTCAGCATGCAGTCGCGGGCAGAAGTATCGATCATGATCGTCAAGGCGGTAGGAGCGATCAAAACCGCTTCGGGTTGGTGATCCATCCAGATGCCATTTTCCGGAGTGATAAGTCTTATACCCCATGGGTTTCAATAAATCGGGTAGCAGGGGCGCCCAACCCGGCCGGACCCCATACATTCCGTTCCCAATGTAGCCAGGAACCGTATCGCGCCGCACCTGCATGGCATAATAGCCTGTCAGGATAGCGGCGCGGGAGGGCCAACATCGGGTCGTGTTGTAAAACTGGGTATATCTCAGGCCGTTCAGGGCGAGTTGGTTGAGATTGGGCGTCTGGATTTCTCCCCCATAACACCCCAGGTCCGAATACCCCATATCATCAGCAAGGATAATAAGAACATTGGGTTTTCGAGATTCATGCTGTGCCGAAGCTTCCGTCACAGCGCCCAGGAACATCAGGATTACCAGGCAACGTAAGATCCAACGATGGTACATGTTCCCCTTCTCTCATCCTGAGCACTCTCAGGCAGTGATGGCTCATTATACCCTCGTCTGTTCGCTTTGTGTACCCTTGTTATTTAAGAGGTGTGCTATTTATTGCCTCCCGTTGCGGGAGCCAGAGCGCATCGAAATCCTGCATGGCACGTTCCCGTATCCACTGCGCAGCGCCCGCGCCCTCCCGGCCGAAAACGTGAGCAGTATTGATCGGTGCAGAGGAACGATCCTCCGCGCTGTACGCGCTTGGGAACGCCCGGCTCATCCGGATCGAGACTATCCGGCGGTCCCTGGGGGTTCTTCCGTGGACTGACTGCATAGTAATCGGGACGATACCAATCGGTGCACCACTCCCAGACGTTTCCCGCCATGTCGTAGAGCCCAAACCGGTTTGGCGGGAATGCATGAACAGGCGAGGTGCGGTCATAACCATCATCGCGGCTATTGGTATCGGGGAAATGGCCCTGCCAGGTATTGGCCATAAACTTACCGCCCGGCTTAAACTCATTTCCCCAGACGTATGCCATCTGGGTCATCCCCCCCCGCGCCGCATACTCCCACTCCGCTTCCGTGGGCAGGCGTTTCCCTGCCCACGTAGCATACGCGACTGCATCCTCGTAGCAGACCTGTACGACCGGATGATCCTCTCGACCGTGGAGGTCGCTCTTCGGCCCCTCCGGATGCCGCCAATTCGCGCCGGGAATGTACACCCACCATTGCGATACATCATCCAGGGATACTGGGCCTTTTGGAGCTTGGAACACCAAAGCACCGGGTATCAGCTTCTCCTTCGACACGCCGGGGAAATCACGGGGATCGAGCTTACGTTCGGCGACCGTCACATAGTGCGTCGCCGCAACAAACCGTAGAAATTGCGCATTGGTAACGGGGGTCGCATCCATCCAGAAGCCGTCCAGTTCCACGGTATGGATCGGGCGAGCGTCCGTGAAGGCTGCGTATTCGCTGCCCATCGAGAAGCGCCCCGGCGGGATCCATACCATTCCTTCCGGCGCTCTCCCAGGCGCAGGCACAGCGCTTACTACGGTAGGCTCGACGGTCCCTTCGTCTTCGCTGCTGGTAGACTCCGAGGCGGTCACTCCAGCCGGGAGCTTTTTCTGCGGTGTATTACAACAGGCCTTACTGCCAACCGAGGGCGTTTGCACAACAGGAATCGCCGAAGTAGCAACAGGGTGTTTATATTGTTGCACCACTCTTCCCAGTATAGCGATGACAGCGAGTGCCGTCATCAAGACCGCAATACGCCCTGTAATCCGAAGCCAGGAAATCATGGTCGGTTGAGGAGATCTTCCCAACTCTCTACCTCAAGAATCTGCTCAATCAATACCTCCAACGTCGCAATCTCGTCAAGTCGTTCCACCTCAGACAGGGTCGCTGGATTGGGAGTGCCAAATCGCTTGCTCCCGAGACGAAGAAGAATGGCTCTCGCCTCTTCTGCCTTGCCTACACTACGCCCAATCTCCTGGCCTTCCGCTCGGCCAATCTCCTGGCCTTTCAAAAGCCCGATCTCCTCGCCCTCTTCCAGGATAGCCTGGTAAGTACTCGACTCTTTCATCGCCCTAACCCCTTTCAGCAATTGCGCTGCCAGTGTTCTCGGATAGCGCAATCCCATCAGAATATATGTGGACGTCCACAACTCTCCCGCTTCTTCAGGTGCTTCCGCATCAATTCGCTGCTCCATCTGGCGGATCACATTCGGTAGAGCTTGCGGTGTTACATTACAGAGCGGAGCCAGCGGCAACAAGCCTACCCCGCTTTGCAAGATCCCTTCTACTGGCTGCTCCCACATCCGCACCACACGAAAAGAGAACCGAAGATAAGGCAGCTCGTCTGGAAACTGACGTTGCAGAGGAGCGTGCATACCTACCCCATCGGCTTCTGGGCGCAACAGAAACACCACCGTCCTCACCAATAAGCCATTCTGACGCCCAACCAACACATTATATACGAGAAATCGTTCATCATCGTCAGGCTTGTATCCGGATTGTAGTTCGATATGTGCGATATAGGGAGGGTCCGCCTCTACTATCAGCACCTTGTCGGCATCGGCAGAGATGGTGGAGACGTCCGCCTCAGTGACGGAGACGCTACGGACAGGCAGCCCCAGATAGTCGAGCCAGTCCCTGGGGTGGGTCTGGATCAGTTGCTTGGTTGTTGCGTCAAAGGGTTTTCCAGACATGGGTTATCCGATTATCCATTCTCGGCGCGGGCGACGGTGATACCCTGCGTAGCGGCCCAACGGGATAGATCCTGTTTCTTGATGGCGTTGGCCATCAGGTCGGGGAAGAGATCGGGTGTGCAGGCGAAACTGGGAATGCCGAACTCTGCAAAGTGCGCGGCCACGCGGTTGTCGAAGCTGGGCGCGCCCCGGTCATCAAGGGCCAACAGGGCAATCATCTGCACGCCTGAGCTGGCGATGGTCGCGGCACGGGCGATCATCTCCTGCAG
>DATGIG010000419.1:0-20857 GCA_035295825.1 Chthonomonadaceae bacterium
GCCGCTCGCACAGGTCAGCGACGATTTTTACAAGAAGCATCCGAATCCCTACAACAAGCTCTTCGCGGAGCTTCCCCGAGGCAAGAATGTGAGAACCCCACCCAAGATCGGCATCTGGCCGGAGTACCAGGCAGAACTCAACAATGCCTTCGAGGAGATCACGCTCAACCCGGATCGAGACGTGAAGGCGGTCTTGCAGCACGTTCAGGACCGCATGCAGCCCAAGTTCGACGCGTATCGGGAGATACGCCGGCTGCGGGGAGACACGCCATGACCGCGCGACGCAAAGAGGCCTGGACCGCGCTCCTGTTTGTCTCGCCCTGGATCGTTGGGTTCTCCACCTTCCTGCTCTATCCGTTGCTCGCCTCTGTTTACTATAGCTTCTGCGACTACTCCGTCCTGCACTCGCCGGTCTGGGTCGGCACGGCAAACTACACCACGCTCTACCACGACGAGGTGTTCTGGAAAACCCTGGGCAACACGCTCATCTATACGTTGATGGCTCTGCCGATGAGCATGATCGTGGCGCTCTCGCTGGCGATGATGCTGAACGCCAAGGTGCGCGGGATGACCATCTACCGCACCATCTTCTTTGTGCCGTCGCTGGTGCCCGCCGCGTCGCTGGCGATCCTATGGCTCTGGATCTTCAACGGACAGCAGGGCGTGGTGAATGGGGTGCTGCAGCCGCTGCTGGATGCTACAAACGGCCTGCTGCATCTGCTGCATATCCCTGCCGCGCTCTCGGCTCCGCAGTGGCTGAGCAGCCCGGTCTGGTCGAAGCCCGCTCTGGTGCTGATGGGCGTGTGGGGCAGCGGCAACGCCATGCTGATCTATCTGGCGGGCCTGCAGGATGTGCCGCAGGCGCTCTATGAGGCGGCGGACCTGGATGGGGCGGGCTGGTGGGCGAAGACCTGGCATGTCACGCTGCCGATGCTCTCGCCGGTCATCCTGTTCAACCTGATTATGGGCATCATCGGCACGCTGCAGGTCTTCACGGTGCCGTATATCATGTTTCCGGGCGGCAGCCCCGAACGCTCCACCTACTTCTACACGATGTACCTCTACGACAACGCCTTCGTCTACCTGAAGATGGGCTATGCCTGCGCGATGGGCTGGATCATGTTCCTGATCATACTGGTGTTGACTTTGGTAGCGTTGCGGATGTCGGAGCGGCGCGTCTACTATGGAGGTTCGTGAAAGGCGGCGAAGGAGTGGGAGAGAAAGGGAGAAGAGGGGAATGGCGCTTACGGTAGAACGGCCAAAATCGCGTGGGTTGGGGCAGCGCAATGCCTGGCTGATGCACCTGGCGCTCATGGCCGCGTCGGTGCTATTTATCTTCCCGCTGGTCTGGCTGATCATGACGTCGCTCAAGCCGGTCGAGGACACGATGAAAGTGCCTCCGGTCTGGATCCCGAAGGTCTTTCACTTCGAGAACTATCCGCAGGCGTTCGTCTACCAGAGCGACCAACTGGGCTATATCCCGTTTCTGGTCTATGCGCGGAACACCCTGGTGCTGGCGATCCTGACCGTCTCCGGAGCCGTCGCCTCGAACGCGCTGGTGGCGTATGCCTTTGCCCGGATGCGCTGGAAGGGGCGCGACTTCCTGTTTGCCGCCACGCTGGCGACCATGATGGTGCCGTTCCCCGTGTTGATGGTCCCCACCTATGCGCTGTTCAAGGCGCTCCACTGGACCGATACGTTCCGCCCGCTCTGGGTCCCGGCCTGGTTCGGCAATGCCTTCAGCATCTTCCTGTTACGGCAATTCTTCCGTACCATTCCCTTTGAACTCTCGGAGGCGGCGCGGATCGACGGCTGTTCGGAGTGGGGCATCTTCCGGCACGTCATCCTGCCGCTCTCGAAGCCCGCGCTGGCGGTCATCGCCCTCTTCACCTTCATGGGCACCTGGAACGACTTCATGGGCCCGCTGATCTACCTCACCCGGCAGGAGTTGTTCACGCTGGGCCTGGGACTGCAGGCGTACCAGACGCAGCATGGCGGGACGCCCTGGCACCTGCTCATGGCGGCGACCACGATGGTCATCGCGCCGGTGCTGATCCTCTTCTTCTTTACGCAGAAGCAGTTCATTCAAGGCATCGCCGTCACCGGCCTGAAGGGGTAGCTTTACCCGGCCTCTTCGCCTTATGGAGCCGCCTTTGCCTCCGATCCCGGCCCGTCGGCATTCCCATTGCCGGACGGAACGGAGTTGTGTTCGTGGACGATCAGCCACTTGCCGTCCAGCTTCGCTCCTCCTCCGATTGCCGGATTCCGGCATGCACACATTGACAGAGGCTCACGAGTCATTACACTTCCAGCGCGTACTCGATGGCCTGCTCCGTCGTCATCGCGCGGCCTTCGTGCCAGGCGTGCTCGAACGCGACATCGTCGCCAAGAGCTTCGCGGGCGATTGGCTAGGTGCAGTCCACGCGGGGATAAGTCTGGACGAGAAAGGATTACAGGTTTGGATTGTGCAGGTCCATGTTAGGCGGACTGAAAGTCTGAGAAAACCGTTTCCATCCGGCATGTCCGTCCGAAAAGGTGAACACAGACCCACCGCTATGCCGCTGGGCTGCGATAGCTCCAGTCACTTCGTCCATTTCATTCGCTGGCGCGAGTGGATTTACAGGCGGGAAAAACCAGGGATGGTAGATGTCATCGCAAAATGGATCCGCAGGTGGATTGCCTGCCGCCTGGCTGCGCCGCTCCGTAAAGATAATCGTGGATGCCGGCTTATGGATACCGGCATCCGAGAGCCCCCAGACAAAATAGCCATTCACCAGATACGAAATCACCTTCGGTCCAAGCGGGTTATACACCTGCTGACAGAGGGGATCAAAGGGGGCAGGATCGGAAGGACAGGCATACATCCCCTGTTTGGGCAGATCCTCCTCCGTGCCGCGTCCTCCACGAGAATAGGGTAGAAGCATGACGAATATCGAACCATAGTCGGGGTCCTCCAGACTTCCGTCCGCATCATCGTTAGCGGGATCGCCGCTGGACTGCTTGGTCTGAGGGAATCGTTCATCGTAGTCCTGCACATACATGCGAGTTGCCATACCCATCTGCCGCATATTCGAGAGGCAGGCCGTTTGTCTTGCTTTCTCGCGTGCCTGTGCAAATACGGGGAAGAGAATAGCCGCGAGTATCGCGATAATGGCGATAACGACGAGCAGTTCGATGAGGGTAAAGCCGTTGCGTTTCATAAAGGCTCCTTACGGGTGGGCAGAAGCGAGTGCGACTCGCTTAGAAACCCTAACAAAACCTAGACTGCGGGGCTTCGCCCTCTCCCTTTTAGGGAGAGGGAGGACGTTTTGTGGCGCTCTTAGCGGTTGACAGGTTGCTGCGAGGAGACGTACCGGGTGAGGCGGTTCCGATAGAAGTAGAGGGTAAACGTCTGGTCCTCCAATTGGTAGACGGCAACATCGTCTCGGTTCCCGTTTCCGGGGCGGAATTCCATTGGCTGGCCCAATCCCTTCGCGACTTCCGCCTCTGTCATACCACGGTGAAGTTTCGCGCTCGTCTGGCGACGAACCCATGCCTGTGGTGTCGAAGGAGGTGCGTTGGAGTGGCAACCTGCCAGCAGGCATATGGCAGCAACAGACAAACAATGAATTGGCTTCAAGGTTGGCTCCCAGGTGATAAATGACGATGTCTCTGACATCGAGGACATTCCGCACGTACGCTTCATCGTCAGAGACATCATCATTGCATTGTCCTCAAGGGCGGGAGGAGGGCTTATGCGGGACGGCGCGGCTGCGCTTCGCCATCGAGCCAGCCTGCGTAAACGTGACTTCCTGGAGGTGATAGAACAGTTTGAAGTCTTTGTTAGGGTCGGTGCGGTTTCCAACCTCATCCGTCTGGACCTCTCCAACGGGAAAGTCGCTATGGCGCTCGACGACGCCAATGGCATCTACGCCACTCCCCCCCGAGTAGTTCGTGTTTACCTCGCCGATAGGACGATCCCGCCCACCAGAAGTGAGGACTCCTGTACTCAGGAATGTGGCATTACACTCCGACTGTACGCGTGACCGGTTCTGGTCGTACTGGTTAATGACATGTCCCATGACGGAATCTATGCCCGCTGGCGCCCAACCGCCTGCATGAACGCGGAACGTGTCGAACTTCGGACAAATCACGAGGAATGTATGGTTGATGGGAAACACCTGCCCCGCGTGGGCATCGGAAAGGCCGCCATCAAGCGGATTGGACTGGATGATGTCGTTCAGGAAGAACCAGTTTCCTCCCACTTCGACGAAGACTCTCAACGGTCCGGGATTAAGGAAAGATGAGGGGTTGTTGATTTGGTTGGAGGGTGAAGTAATGTTCAGCCCATGCTGCGGATTGATCACCTGGAATTTGTCCAACGTGAATTGATACGCGCGTGCCTGAAAAGTGTCGGCAACGCCGTGCGCTTGTGTATTGTCCCAGAAAAGGTGGATGGTCCTGGCGAAAACGGCCGTGTCCGGCGCTTGAGCGCTTCTCCATGGGATGGTCACGCGGACGTGCGGCACGGGATGCCCCGGCTCCCCGTCAGGGAACGGCTGAACAATAGGATCTACAGGGAATGTATCCCCAGGCTCTTTGTCTATCTCAAATTTCAGGTTGACTTCATTCTGGGGCACGTTGCCGGCCGGGCCTTGCGCACGTGGTGTCTTGGAGCCTGGAAGCCGCACGCGCGCGTTGGGCTGCCCCGGCGACGTCGAAGATGGAAGCGGACGCGGCAGCGTCTGATCAATATTGAACGTGTAGTCCTTTTCGCTCATTGGCACCTTCTGCACGAAGAACGGCTGGCCGGACCGGTTGTTCCAGTAGACATTGCTGTCTCCGCTGGCGAAAATATCCGCGCGGGTGGAAAAGAAAAAGCTGCCAGGTTCGTCGGCCGGATGGAACACCTCAGGGAGATGGCGCCTGACGGCCACCAACCGGGGCGGATGGATCTCCGTGTCCGCCGGTGGATGGGAACGGTCGAATATCCAAAGGCCGTCCACGTGGACCCAGTCTCTTGCGGTGGGCCAGTTCCATAGCTGGGCGCCTGAAGTGTGTCCCGTGGAGAAGAATCCGAAGCTATTCCCAAGCCGGTTTGGCGCGCTTGCGGGATTTCCGTCGTTCCCTGCAGCCAGCCCGTTCTCCCACTCAACCTCTATCTGCGCCTGGATTGTGTCTGGATTTTTGTGACGTACCGGAGGGTTCTGGTGTATCGGGCGGTTGTTGGGATTCGTTTCCGGATCTTCTTGGGTAAATGTATCGGGGTGGTGCTGAAGGGCGAGGAGGAATTTGAAAGCTGGATCTGGATTCACTTTGAAGCAAAAGTCGTGAGTGTAGTGGCTGATCGGGAAGTCTTCAAAACTGACGTGGGCGGTGCCGTCCACGGGTTTGAGAACGTCATTGTCTGCGATTATGCCTTCCAACTCCACATAGGAGCGCCCGATAACCAGGGAGTTGCCGTTCGGCACCGGTTTTGGCTGGCCCACCGGCTGCCACTCCGGAAATTCGCGACCCACGTCAATACTATCATCTTTGAAGGGTTGGCCACTCAGAATATCCGAGCCCTTCACAACCAGAAGCTTCCCGAATGACAGGTGTATGGTGAGAGGGCCATAACCCGAGTCGGCATCGTTGCTATCGGGATGCGGCCGATTGAAGATACCGGGCGGCGGCGCTCCGTTTAATTGCCTGGGTGGCGGCCTTTGACCACGCGCTGCCAGGGTAGGCGCGCTAACCTGGTATAGAGCAGTTGCCACAAGCCCGGCAAGTGTGGAACAGGCAACTGTAGTCCGTATGATGTGTAACTTCGTCATTATATATGCCTCCTTGATCTCATACGATGGATTATTTACGGTACTTGCAGGAACAACGGATGTGAGATTCGGGCTCGATCCCACTAGCGATGCTTAGCGGTGTCCGAGCCGGTAGTTCTCGGCGATCTCGTCTGCAGATAAGACGCGAGGGTATATGGCGAATTCATCGATTTCTCCCTGAAAGAAGCTGCGGAGATCACGGGTTCCGAGCCGGAGCGGCGCACTCCCATGCAGAGACCGAATACCATACGTTCGGTAGAGTGCACCTATCTGCGTTCGGGGGTTTCCCTTCAGCACGCCGTCCTTAAAGATGGATACACCTGCAGCCGGATCGTCCTTGTCGCCAGGATCATAGCAGGCGACAACGTGTATCCACTGTCCCGGCTGTATCTCCTCCTGGACGTAGGCTCCCGAACCAAGCTCTCCATTCGGATTCCATAGGTATGCAGAGATTCGATTGGGACGCGACGCGTGTCTGGAGTAGAAGCGGAATCCCCATTCAAGCCGGCCGCTATCGCCCTTCCCGAGCCAGTGGACGTAATGTTCGTCCGTCTCACCGCTGAATTCCAGGGAGTCGGGCCGCATCCAGACTTCGACGGTAAGGCCTTTGCCGCTGCTGCGCTGGCTGAAGTGCGCATTATCGGGCACTTCTACGTATGCGTCTCGCCCGTTCAGCTTCACTGCGGTATTGCTGTCGTTGCCAATGGCGCCGCGCTCCCCATACGCGACATGGCCGCGGTATATCCCGGTGCCGTTGTGGCCGGATGCGTCGTGCGCCGTGGGACCGTCCTGCTCTCCGAGACGGAAGTAGGCATCCGGTCGTTTCCTTAGAACCGCAGCAGCATAGGGCGAGATGGGGCTTTCTTTTTGGGCGTCGGTCTGCTGGCGCAACAGGCAGCACGCGCCGCCGAACATGAGGAATTCAAGCCGCGACCAGAGACGCTTGTTCATGTAGTTCGCCTCTTTCGGAGAATCCGATCGTCTCCCTGCGGGTTTCTGCGCGCAGGTTAAAGGAATGGTAGCATGGCCGCGTATGCGGATCCGTAGACGGTAGCAGAGGAAAACCGTATACGGATATAGAATCACCGGTTATAGAATCACCGATTCGCGCATGCAAAAGCGTTTGGGGAGGGACAGGTGTTGATCGCGCCGCGTGATCATGAGGGCCTGGAGATCCGGCTGTTCGGCAGCCCGTCTGTGCGCGCGTCTGGCGCTCCGCTGGCGCCACTCCATTCGCGCAGGGGACTATGGCTGCTGGCGCTGCTGGCGCTGCGCGGCGGGAGGCCGCTCTCTCGCTCGAAGCTTGCCGGCCTGCTGTGGCCGGATAGTGACGAAACGACCGCCTTACAAAACCTGCGCCAGACGCTTGCCAACCTGCGGCGCGCGCTCGGACCGATGGCGGACAGCGTAGTGGCGCAAGCGGATCACACATTAAGGCTGGAGACAGGCGGCGCTTTCGTGGACGCCCTCGCTTTTGACGCGGGCCTCGCCGAGGGGAGTCTTTCGGCCCTCGAACACAGCATCTCTCTGTACAGCGGGCCGCTTCTGGAAGGCTGTGACGAGCCCTGGGCCGTTGAAGAGCGTGAGCCACGCGCCCAGGCGTACCTGGAGGCGCTCGAGCGCCTTGCGCAGGCGCGGATCGCGGCGGGCGACCATCCGGGCGCTGCAGCCTGGCTCCGGACGGCCGTAGCGGCAGATCCCTACCGGGAGTCGGTGCGGCGGGCGCTGATGCAGTCTCTCGCTGCGGTTGGCGAGGTTACGGCAGCCATGGAGGTTTACCGCGACCTGCGTGAGCGGCTGCATGCCGATCTGAATGCGGATCCCGATCCCGCCACGGTGGCAGTCTATCAGACCATTCGAAACACGCGCGGCGCTTCGAATGGCGCCACTTCCGCCCAAAACGGCGGTCCTTCCGGGCTATGCGCGCGCGCACTGCCTTTTCCAGGTACGGAGCTTGTCGGCAGGGCCGAGGATATTCGAGCGGTGTGTGCGCTGCTCGCCGACTCCCGCCTGATCACTCTGACCGGTACAGGCGGCGTCGGAAAGACCCGCATGGCCATTGCGGTTGCCCGGCATGTCGAACAGCAGGACGCGAGGGTCGGAGGTGTCGCTTATGCCGGCCTGGCAACGCTCTCGGATGCCGAAACGGTGCCCGGGGCGGTGCTCTACGCCCTTGGCGGCACAGAGGGAGACGGACGGCTTCCGGCGCGCGAAGTGCTCCGAAATTCCCTGGCGAAGCGCAATCTTCTGCTGGTGATGGATAACTGCGAGCATCTGTTGGATGCCTGCACCAGCCTGGCAAACTACCTCCTCGAAAACTGTCCGGGGCTACGTATACTCGCCACCAGTCGCCAGGCCTTGGGGATTCCTGGCGAGGTTTTGTGGCGCGTGCCCTCGCTCGAAGTTCCGCCAGCCCCCGCTAATCTGCATGCGCACGGCCCGTCAGGATCGGATATTGGGACCGAAACCTATCCGGCCGTCAGGCTCTTTATGGAAAGGGCGTGCGCGGCAGACCCTACCTTTCGATGGACGCCTGCCATGGCTCCTTACGTGGCGGCGGTATGCCGGCTGCTGGATGGCATCCCCCTTGCCATCGAATTGGCAGCCGTCCGTGTGCGCTCTTTGCCGGTGGAGGATATCGGCGCCAGGCTGCGTGACGGGCTCCGGCTTGTTTCCGGAGGAGGTTCGGCTCTACCGTCCCGGCATCAAACGCTGGAAAACGCGTTTCGATGGAGCTGGAATCTGCTGGATACCGCGGAACAGGTCCTCCTCCGACGCCTCAGCGTCTTCGCAAGCGGCTTTACGCTCACGGCCGCCGAGCGGATCTGTTCCGGCTCCGACCTGCAGCAAAACGACCTGCTGGACCTGCTGACTGCCCTTGTGGACAAGTCGTTCATTATCTTTGCGCGCCCTCCGGATAATGGTCACGAGGCGGTTGAGGGCATACATCCTTCCCGGTACCACATGCTGCAGACGGTGCGCCAGTTTGCCGCTGCCAGACTACGGGAGGCGGTAGAGGAGGAGAAGCTGCGAGGCAAGCATCTCGACTATTACCTGGACTGGGCCGAGGAGGTGCAGCCAAAGTTGTGGCAGGACGAACAGGCGTTCTGGTTCGAGCAGCTTGAGCGGGAGCACGACAACCTGAGAGCCGCCCTGGCGTGGGCTGTGTCCGAGCCAGGCAGCGTGCATCGTGAGATGCGGCTGGCGCTCGCCCTGAGCCGGTTCTGGGACACGAATGGCCACCTTAGAGAAGGCAGCCGGCATCTTGAGCAAGCGCTCTCTCGCTGCACATCAGAGGTGCCCGCCACATTGCGTGCGCAAGTGCTTGGGGCGGCCGGCTGGGCGGTACACAAGCTCGGCGATGCGGCGCGCGCACGCCGACACTACGAGCTTGCTGTTACCTTGTATAAGCAAACGGGCGATGGGGAATTGCAATACGGGATGTATCCCGTACTCGCAACCGTCGTGTTCGAGGAGGGAGATTACCAGGAAGCGCGTGCACTGATGGAGAAGTGCCTGGCCATGTATCGCAAGCGCGGCACAACCCGCCCGTGGTTCTTACTGAACAATTTTGGCGACATCGAGATGCGTGCTGGCAACGTGGAGGCCGCACGCGCCTACTTTGAGGAAAGCAGGCACGTATTAGACTTCAGCCTTCATCCTCAGGAGGCCGGCATCACCCATTGCAATCTGGGGGAAGTGGAACTGCACAGCGGGCGGCTTGAGTGTGCGCAAGAGCATCTGGCGACAGCAATACGCGCGTGGCAGGAGTGTGGCGCCATCGTGGATGTGCCCAGCGCTATCGAGTTGATGGCTTGCGTCGCGTTACGATCCGACGCTCCGGAACGCGCCGCTACGCTGCTTGGCATCGCGGAAGCGCTTCGCGACCAGATCGGTGTGACATGCCGTATCCCTGCCCTGGTGGCAGATACCACTGCGGCCGCCGAGCAAAGTCTTGGCGCTGAGTCCTATCAACGCGCACGAGCCACTGGCGGCAGAATGGATCTGGCTGCAGCCATGACATACGCACTCGACGCGTTTTAGAGGAGTGACACATCACCTCCAACTTTCCCACCAACCGTTCAAACTCGGCGATCTGATTTCGGAATATGCTGATGAGAAATATCTTTTACCCCTCCACGGCAGTTGGCGTTTCAGGTATCATCGTAGCCGAACAATCTACGTGTGAGAGGAATAGGAAATGTTGGAAGTAGGAGAAATGGCTCCGGATTTTAGTTTGCAGGATCAGAAGGGCGAAACGGTAACGCTGTCGGGGCTGCGTGGAAAGACGGTAGTTCTGTTTTTCTACCCGAAGGCGGATACGCCGGGATGTACCGTGGAATCGTGCAGTTTTCGAGACGCCTATGCAGACTTCGGTAAAGCGGATGCGGTGGTGCTGGGCATCAGCCCGGACACGGTGAAGGCGCAGTCAAAATTCGCCGAGAAGTTCGGCTTTCCCATGCAGATGCTGGCGGACGTAGGGCACGCCGTCGCCGAGGCATATGGAGTCTGGATACAGAAATCCATGTATGGCCGCTCCTACATGGGTGTGAGTCGAGAGACCTTTGTCATTGGCCCGGATGGGAAGATCCGTCACATCTTCCGGAAGGTGAAGCCGGAGGGGCATGCGGCGGAGGTGCTGGCTACGCTGAAAGGGGGTTAGGAAAATATGATTATTCTGGAAAACCCTGTGATTTGATACTACCCGACAGGGCGCTAAACCGGAAAGCTCATCCAATAAAATGATTTGAGTGTATTCCCATCCGGTAAGCAGGTAGGGGTTGGAACTTTTGCCTGGAGAGGATGCGCTTTTGTGGATAGTATGCAAACCCCGGCTTCTTATTTTAGCGTGTTCATCAAGGATACCTGCGTCCTGGTAGTGGTCGCCTATCTGTTGTCGCGTGGACGCCTGCTCCGGCTGCTTTTTCGTGAAAGATTGAGCCTGCGGGAAGTCCTTATCCTGGGCATTTGCCTCGGACTGGCCGGGCTATCGCTGACCCTATTCCCGGATGCCCGCGTGCCTTATGCCGTGCCTACCCTCTTCATCACCTTTGCCACGCTCGTAGGCGGGCTGCCTACCGGCCTGGTCACGGCGGCGGCGGTAACTCCTGTCGTCGCTTTTCAGTCCTACACCATCGCCTTACAGACCCATCAGCCCTACCAGTTCCCGCGTATCTTCATCAGTATCCTGTTAGCCGTTCTGATCAGCACCGTCATCGGGAAGTACTGTCGGCGACATGCGACGATCCCGGTGCGCCTGGCGGGCGGCTTTATCGCCGGAGCGCTGGTGCATATCGCCCAGTTGGTCGTTCGGATCCCCTTTGCAAATTACTTTCATCTCCCACTCCTGCCTCCGCAGTGGCTGTTCAGCATCCCAGCCAACGGTTTCGGGGTCGCCCTGCTGCTCCTGGTGGTCAGCGACGCGCAGGTGCGCGCGGACAGCGAACAGCGCCGGGTAGAGGTGGAGCGCCAAAGGCTGGAAGCCGAGCGGGCGCATGCGCTGGCGGCGGCGGCGCAGCTCTCCGCGCTCCGGTCCCGGATCCATCCGCACTTTCTCTTCAATGCGCTCAACTCCATCGCCGAACTCTGCTGCCTCGCGCCGGAACGCGCCGAAGTCGCCAGCCTGAACCTCAGCCGCTTGATGCGCCGCGCCCTGGAGAAGAGCGCCGCCGCGACCACAACCCTGCAAGAGGAGTTGACCATGGTGCAGGCCTACCTGCAGATCGAGCAGGAGCGCCTGGGAGAGCGCCTCAGCGTGGTGTGGGACATCGCTCCCGAGTGCGGTGCGGTGTGCCTCGTGCCGTTTGCCATTCAGATCCTGGTCGAAAACGCGATCCACCACGGCCTGGCGCCCCGCGTGGGACCGGGCAAGATTACCATAACGGTACGCCATCATACGCGTCATATACTTATAGCGATTCAAGATAACGGCATCGGGATAGGGCCGGAGGCGCGTCGCTCCCGCCAGGGAGCGACAGAAGCACAGACGCATGGCCTGCAGATCCTCGATCAGCAGCTCCGGCTGCTGCATGGAGATCGGGCGCATCTGCGGCTGTTCAGCCGGGAAAATCGGGGGACGCTGGTTGCGTTCGCACTTCCGCCCATGAGAATGGAACCGGATTGAGAGTGAGACATTTCATGCTAACTACCCTCCTGGTAGATGATGAGCCCCTGGCGCGGGCACGGCTCCGAAGATTGTTGGAAGCACAACACGTGCAGGTCCTTGGGGAAGCGGAGGATGGAACGGCGGCGCTTCAACTCGCCGCAGACCTGCGCCCCGACCTGCTGTTTCTGGATATTCAGATGCCGGGCCTGACAGGGATCCAACTGGCAAGCGCCCTGACGCAATTGGAGAGCGCGCCGCTGTTGGTATTCGTCACCGGCTATTCGGAGTATGCGCTCGCCGCTTTTGAGTACGCCGCACTGGACTATCTGGTCAAGCCGATCAGCCCGGAGCGTCTGGAGATGACGCTGGCGCGGGCGCGAGAACGGCTCGCCGATAAGCACGCCCGGGATCAGATACGGCAGCGCCCGAATGAGCCATCTCTGCCGCCACCGCCGCTTCGCAGCCTGCCGGTACGCGGTGATTTCGCCGTGCGCTTCATTCCTATCAAAGACATTCTCTGCGCTGTGGCCCGCGAGAAGCGCGTCTTTATCCGCACACGCGAGGGGGAAGCCCGCGCCTATGACACGCTGACGCAATTGGAGGCGCTGCTGCCGGCGGACCGGTTCATCCGTATCCACGATTCCTCCCTGATCAACCTCGACGCCGTGGTCGAATTGCTGTTTCTGGGAGATCACACCTACGAAGTCCGCCTTACCGATGGACAGCGGCTTCGGGTGGGACGCACCCGCTACGCGGAACTTCAGAGGCGTATGGGCCTGAACAACCGCGCCGCGCCCTGATATCCTCCGGCACAAAAGGGGGGCCGCGCCCGTCTATTGGAACGGATTGTAAGCGTCGCTCCACGTCACATCCGTTACCGGGGTTCGTTCCTGGACCATGTATCGCATTTTTGGGGCAGTTCGTCTTGCGGATCTATTATTCTTTTTCGCTTCGCGTAGGATGAAATAGGTGGATTTGCATCCGAACCGGAGAGATGGGATCTCTGCATTGGGAGATTGGAAGGAAGAAGGCGAGCCAAATGAACCTGCTGGAGAGTTTCCGGGTTGCGCTCAGCGGCCTGTTAAGCAACAAGATGCGTACCGCCCTGACCATGCTGGGCATCATCATCGGCGTCGGCGTAGTCATCGTCGTGGTCGCCATCGGACAGGGGGCGACCAAAAGCGTCACCGATGCCGTCAACTCGCTCGGTACGAACCTGCTGACGGTCCTGCCGGGATCGGCGCGCATCCGCATCAACGCCGCCACCTCCTCCGGCACCAACGGCACCGCCAGCCGTCTGACCCTGGCGGACGCCAAGCTGATCGCCAAGGATTTTCCCACCACCGTCGAAGCCGTCGCCCCCCAGGTGCGCAGCAACGTCCAGATCCGGCTCGGCAACAAGGACTCGACCACCAATCTGACCGGCACTACCACCGACTACCCACTGTGCAATAACACCGAGGTCAACAAAGGCAGGTACTTCACCGACGCCGAGACGGATGGCAGCCAGAAGGTGTGCGTCTGCGGCACGACCATCGCCGACAAGCTGACAGGAGACGCCAACACAGACCTGACCGGGCAGTCCATCTCCATCAATCGCCAGCAGTTCAAGGTGCTGGGGATGCTCACGCCGAAGGGGTCGGGGGCGTTCGGGCAGGATCAGGACGACATTATCCTGGTGCCGATCACGACCGCGATGCGCCGGGTCCTGAACCAGCAGTTCATCAACTCCATGTCGGTACGCTGCACCACCAAGGATACCATGCCGATCGCCCAGGAGCAGATCTCGAACTTCCTGCGCAACCGTCACCACCTGACGCCGCCGTTCCCGGATAACGACGACTTCAACATTCGCAGCCAGACGGAGTTGCTGCAGCGCCAGCAGAGCGTCACCGATACGATGACCTCGCTCTTAAGCGCCATCGCAGTGATCTCGCTGATCGTGGGCGGGATCGGGATCATGAACATCATGCTGGTCTCGGTGACGGAGCGGACCCGTGAGATCGGCATCCGCAAGGCCATCGGCGCCACCCCGCGCGATATTCTGATTCAGTTCCTGATCGAGGCCGCATCTATCGCGCTCCTGGGCGGCGTGATCGGCGTGGGCGTGGGCGTGGGCGGTGCGCTCATCCTGGCGGCAACGGCACACTGGAACACCATTGTCAGCGTCACCTCCGTCATTGCGGGCCTGGTGACCTCGGCAGGGGTTGGGCTCTTCTTCGGCATCTATCCGGCGAGCAAAGCGGCGCAACTGCACCCCATCGAAGCCCTGCGATACGAATAGAATCAAAAGTAACAAAGGAAACTTGAAATGAAGCCGAAATACTCTTTACTTACTCTGGGTTCGCTGCTCCTGGCGCTGGAGGGCGCCTGCCTCTGGTCCGCTTCTCCGGCAGAGGCGCAGGATGCGGGCAAAACGCCCCCCGAGGACTACCATATCGGGGAGACACAGAAGGCCCCTCCCACCCCTCCCCCTGCCGATACCAAGAAGACCCCTGCCGCGCCAACGACACGACTGGCCCGCATCGAGTACGTCACCGGGAACGTGACCTGGCGTCCGGACGATAAAGCGGATTGGAAGAAGGCGAAGGCGAACGTCGGCCTCCGCCAGGGCGCGCAGATCTGGGCCGTAGATGACGGTCGTGCGGAGATCCGCTTTGAGGATGGCAGCTTGCTGCGTCTCGGCAAGGGCGCGGTGGCGACGCTGGACACGTTCTATACGGACGCACAGGGCTCCTTCACCCGCATTAAGATGAGTTCGGGCCAGGCCATGCTGGTCCTCACAAAGGAGAAATCGGTCTATCAGGTGGATGCCGCGCCGGTGACCGTGGTGGCCAATGGGTGGGCGCGGGTGCGGATCGGCTCCGGAGATACCGTGAACGTCGGGGTCTATGCCGGGCAGGCGGTCGTGGATGGGAAAATGGGTAAGCAGACGCTCAAAGCCGGGGACTATGTTTCCGTGGCAGATTCCGATAAGACCTATGCCGTGCGCAGCCTCCCCCCGGCGGATAGTTGGGATCGCTGGAATGCCTCGCGGGACCGCATGCTTGCGGGAGACGCCTATCCCAGGCCCTACTACGCGTATCCGTATCCGGCCTACGGACCCTATGTCTCCCTCTGGTTTGGTTCGGACTTCTACTTTGGACATCCCCACCATTTCTTTGGTGGAGACAGGGGAGTTCGTGGTTTCCGGCGGTAGTCACGACCGTTCGTCGTCATTTTGGGACTGTTCATCCGATTTTGACGTTTTCCTGCGTAAAGTTCGCCTCCGGAATGTCACAATGCCTATGCGAGAAAACTAGCGCCCCATCGGAAGCACTCTGATACGACAAAATCAAAGAGAAGGGGTTAACCGAATGAGGAAAGTGACCGTCTTCCCGGTTGTAAGGTGCGTGGTAACCGGCAGCGTGTTGCTGGCGCTCTCAGGCTTTATCGCCAAGGCGGATCTCCGCGTCCAATCGGAAGTAAAAATCACCCATCCCTCCGATACTACCGCTCAGAACCAGACCGACAAACAGTCCCCGGTAGAAGACGTACAATCCTTTACTACCTACTACAAGGGGGATAAGGTACGCGTCGAACGAGAGGATGGCTCGGTAACGCTCTATGATCGCGCGGCGGATCGCGTGTATCGGCTCAGCCCGATGGACAAGACCTATACGGTGCTCAGCACCGCGGACTTTCTCAAACTCCATGAGGATACGGTCCTGAAACCGGTCAATCAGATGCCGGTACGGACCAAAACGGAAACCAAGGTGGATTTGGCGAAAGACAACGTGGTACAGGCGCGCACTATTATAGACAAGCAGGCGCTCCTCTACGACCTGAAAGCCACCCTGACGCTGCTTCCCGATAGGGGAGAGAGCGACACGGGAGGGGGCTTTTCGGGAGGCCGCAGAGGGCGCAGAGGCGGCGGCGGGTTTCCCGGCGGGGGATTCCCCGGTGGTGGAGGCGGAGGCGGGGAGGGCGGCAGACGCACGGCGCAGCCGATCAACTCCGCTCAGATCGAAGGCGAGGTCTGGCTGACGGATGCCATCACCCTGAAGGCAAAGGGCAAGAACCCTATGCTGCCTCTGCTCGTTCCGGTCGTGCCCTCCGAACAACTCCTCGATCCGCTGGCCGACAAGATCGCCAAGTCGAAGGGGTTTCCGGTTGCCACCCGGGTGACGATCACCTGGCGCAACGCGAGCACGGATCCCAAAAGCACCACCATTCAGTCTGAAGTCAAAGCGATCTCGGAAGAAGCGCTCGACGACGGCCTGTTCCAGATCCCTGCCGACTACAAAAAGCTCGATACGCACTGAGCTTGAACCTAGCCGTCCATGGCCTCCCGGCGCCCTTGTTATGCAAAAGGGCGCTCCGCGGGGGCATGGGCGGCTAAAGCAGTATTCCAGATCCACCCCCTAACCAGAAAGGACACTTATGCATCCCGAATTCCAACCCACTGCCGGGAGATCTATTTTACGCCGTATGCCGCTCCTAGCTGCCCTGCTGATAGCCATCAGTTCCGCTCTCCTGCTCACCGGCTGCGGCAACGGCACCAGCACAGCAAACCAGACCCTCGTTCGAAGCATCATCGCCTATGTTCCCGCTCCGGGAGCCGATGGGTCCCTCACCCTGATCGGTAACAACACCTTCCTTACCGGCGGGAACGTGGGCTTTGGGCAGGTCGCGAACGGCGGAGGTTATATCTCCATTACCAGCGGTCCCTTCAGCGCCACCGCCTCCGGCCCCACCGTCACCACGCCTATCGCGCTGAATGGGCAGACGCTCAGCGGTAACAATACAGCGTACACCCTGATCGCTGTGGGAGAGGCGGGACAGACCGGCACGTTCGTGCCCCAACTCCTGCTCATTCCCAACTTCGCCGGCTCGCCTGCGATCCCGACAGGCGATGCCGCCATCCGGGTCGTCAATGTGTCGCTCAATCCCAATAATATCGGTCTCTACGCCACCAGCAGCGGCGCACCGAGCGCCGTGCTCACCGCCGGCCTTAACAGCATCCCTTACGGTTACAGCGCCGCTACCAACGCCTATGTTTACATCCCGACTGCGCAACTGACAAATATGGCGCTGGTGGATGTCACCAATACCCATACCGCATTGAGCCTCTCCAGCGCCAGTAATCTCAATACCTCTACGTTCACACCGGGGCAGGCATATACCCTCTATATCATCGGACAGCCGGGAAACAGCGCCGAACCGCTCACGGCCCTGTGGGTCGTTGACTTTCCCTCTTCGTAGCGCCGGGATAGCCGTGGGTCCGTCCCCTCCCTCATCGGTCGCTGTCTGGGGCGCGTTGGTCGCTTGATTGGGACCGTTCGTCGTCGTCAAGCCCGTTATTCCTGTGGAATTGCCGATATAAGAGTGTTGCCCCAGATAGCAGTCAACCAGACAGCACATGGAGGTTTGAAATGAGTGGATTAGGGATTGATACCACACAACTGACCCAGAGTATCTTCCAGTTAGGCGCAACGCAGGCCATCAGCCCCGCGCTGGCGACCAACCAGGCGCAGGGCGGAGCGCAGGGAGTGGATACGGACGGCGATCAGGGAGGCGCCGCCTCGGTCAAGATCTCGAAGCAAGCACAATTGCTCAGCCAACTCCAACAACTGCAGCAGCAGGATCCGACGCAGTTCAAGCAGGTGGTGACCAACATCGCCGACCAGCTCACCCAGGCCGCGCAGAGCAGTACAGGGCAGGACCAGCAGTTCCTCACCGCGCTCGCAGGCAGGTTCCAACAGGCGGAGACCGGCGATCTCTCCGGCTTCACACAGCAGCAACCGGCTGCTACCAGCAGCGTCCAGGCCGCGTACACGCAGGGCGCGCAGGCAACGGATCCGCTTCAGACCGCCATCGCGGCCACGCAGAACGGACAGACGACCGATCCGACCCAGACTGCCGCCGCGACCACACAGGGCGCCGCCCAGGGCCATCATCACCACCACCATCATGGCGGGGGAGGCGGAGGGCAGAATGGCCTCAGCGCGCAAACTCAGCAGACGTTGAGCGGGATCTTCCAGGACCTCAACAGCGCGCTCTCTTCCTCTACCAGCACGTCTTCTTCTGCCGTGACGCAGCCGACCCAGGCCGCATTGTAATCTCCGAATGCCTGATCCCATCTCAGGCCGTTCCCTCTCTTGATACAACAAGACGTGCATCAGGAGAGGGAACAAAATCTCTCCCAACGCCCTCTTTTTCCATTCGGTGGACGAACAACGAGAGCCATTTCTCTCCCATGCGACCGTTCGTCGCGATTACGGGACTGTTCATCCATGAACGTGACCTCTATGCGATAGGATCGTCTAAACTACTGCATCGTCTAAAGCGTATCGTGATCTCAGATGCGAAGGAGTCTCCTATCCATGGCTTTGTCACGTTTCCACCTGCGTTTTGCCCTGAGCGTCGGATTGTTCGGTGTGTTGGGGTCCGCCTTCTGCGGCTGTACCAATGGCACAGGTCCCGCCAGCACCACGACGACCGGCAAGTTCGTCACATCGGGCACGACGCCCTTCGTCAATACCAACAACAGCAGCCGCGCCGCCTGCCAGGCCAATACCCATGTGAGCGGCAGAGCCAGATGGACCGTGCTCGTCTATCTCAACGCCGCCAGCAACCTCCAGCCCGACAGCCTTATCAATGTCGCGCAGATGGCCTCCGTCGGCTCCAATGCCAACCTCAACATCATCGTCCAGTGGAAACAGACGGCCACGCAGAACTTCTTTACCGGCGTCTCCCTCAATACCACGCCCTCCTTTATCGGCACCAGGCGCTATAAAATCTCCAAGCACAGCCAGGCGGATCTCAATAAAATCGCCCCTCCGAACGTAAATACCAACCCCTCCGTGGTCGGCGACACCACGGTTCTCGATCCCGACCGCCTGGCCGATCCGCCTGCGAATATCAATAGCATCAATGATGCCGGGAACACGACGGCGGATATGGGCGACTACCATACCCTGGCCGATTTTGTGCAGTGGGGGACCAAGAACTATCCCGCCGACTACATCGCTCTCGTTATCTGGGATCATGGCTCGGGCGCGCTCTCGGTGGACAACCGCTCCGCCCGCCGCTCCTGGCGCAGCATCAGCGGGAAGAAAGCGCCCACGCGCGGGCTTTCGCAGGATGTGCTGACCGGCAGCCAGATCGCCACGCAGGAGCTTCCCCTGGCCCTGGCCAATCCGGCCCAGCCGATCGATGCGCTGATCGTGGACTGCTCGCTGCAGGGCACGACGGAAGTGGCCTACGACGTGCGCAAATCCGCACGGGTCTATGTCGCTTCGGAGGAGAGCCCTCCGGGCACGGGCTACCCCTACGATGTCTGGCTCACTTTTCTGCAGAATAACACGGCCACCGCCTGCGATTGCGGACAGAACCTGATTACGGAAACCCTCGCGGCGTACCCCAACGAGACCAATGTCACCCAATCCATGACGGATCTCTCCAAAATGGACGCGGTGGCCTCGGCCTTGAACACCTTCGGCAACATCCTGCGCGCCTATGCCACCCCTCTCTCCGGCCAGATCTTTACGGTGCGTCAGGCAACACAGGGCTTCGAGTTTCCGGAGTACAAGGATCTCTACGATTTTGCCGACCGGATCCGTACCATCTCCACCGTGCCCACCGACCTGGGAACGGCGGCGGGAAATGTGGAGACGAGCCTGCTGGGGAGCGGCGGCGCGATCCTGGCCTCGGTGCATTCGACCGTGTCCAGCGGGACGATGGTCCGGGAGGCGCGTGCCAGCGGGTTGAGCATCTTCCTGCCGGGGCCGCAGACGCAGAGCAGCGTAGACGGCACCACAGGGTTCGACCCGGCCTGGCTCCAATTGGGGATTGCGCAGGCGGCTCCCCATTGGGCCGATTTCCTGCAAGCCCAGGTCCAGTAACGGAAAAAGCGCTTCATACCTGCCATAACAAATCACAAATCCCACCCATCGAAGGCGATGGGTGGGATTTGTGCTAAGGTGGGACGAGCGTATTGCAGGGTCAACGGAAGCCGTGGACCAGGGAGCCGATCAGCAGCGTCCAGCCGTTCGCCAGGACAAAGAGCAGGAGCTTGGCGGGCAGCGAGATGGTGATCGGCGGCAGCATCATCATACCCATGCTCATGAGGGTCGAGGCGACCACCATATCGATGATCAGGAATGGCAGGTAGATATAGAAGCCGATGATGAACGCCGTCTTCAGTTCACTGGTCAGAAAGGCCGGGATCAGGGTCATCAGGTTGACATCGGCGGCGGTGCGCGGCGCCGGCGCCTTGGAGAGCTGCAGAAAGAACTTCAGGTCGCTGGTATAGGTCTGGCGGATCATAAAGCTGTGCAGCGGCTTTTCGGCCCGATCCAGCGCCTCCGGCAGGGAGATCTTGTTGGCGAAGTAGGGCTGCATCGCGTCGTTGTTGATCTTGGTGAAGACCGGCTGCATGACAAAGAATGTCAGGAAGAGCGCCAGCCCGACCAGCACCTGGTTGGGCGGAAGCTGGGGCGTGCCCATCGCACTGCGCAGGATCGAAAAGACGATGATCAGGCGCGTAAAGGCCGTCATCATGATGAGCAGCGAGGGCGCCACGGTCAGCACTGTCATCAGCAGGAGGACCTGCAGGGTGACGGCGACATCCTGCGGGTTCTTGGCGGCATCCACGCCGAAGGAGAGGCGCGGCAGGGGGACCGTGCCGCCCGCGCCCTGGGCATGGGCCCGCAGGGCTGTCAGCACGCCACAGAGCAGCAGGGTGAGAAGCGAGGCCCAGAGCGTGCGGCTCTTGAGCAGGCCCGACAGCACGGCCCGTGTGCGCAGCGTCGCCCGTTGGATGATTTCGGTGCGTAGTTCCCTTCCGGACAATGTCATCGTCTCCGTTCCTGGATCGTGCGCTCCACAAAGGCGTCTTCGGCTTCCTGCACGGTACGCAGCCGACGGGCGCGACGGGCCAGGGTGTCGTTGGTATCGCGCAGTCCCTCCTCCA
>DATGIG010000420.1:0-10066 GCA_035295825.1 Chthonomonadaceae bacterium
CTCCCGATTGGAGCGCTGCAGGCCGCAGAAGAGCCTATCGTTGTCAATCGCAATCGCAGCCTGTCCTACCAGAGACGCCAGAAAATCGTGCCAGTCGGGGGTTGGTTGCAAAAGATGGCGCTGGTAAATCTCCAGGATGCCGCACGTTTCGCCCTTGGTAGTCAAGGGAATGGCGCCATAATCTACAAACCCCTCCCGGCGCATCAGATCGGCGCGGTCGAAATGTTCCGGCTGTTCCAGATCGAAGAGAAATTTTCTCTGTCCCTCGGCAGCGGCGCGCCCAGCCAGACTCTCCTGCGTATCGTCGGGCGGCATCAGCAGTGTTTTGTCCTGTATCCCCTCGCTGGCGAGGCACTCCATCCGACCCGTATCGGCATTGCGAACCAGAATGGAAGCCGCATCCAGGCTCAAGAGAGCCACCACCTGGTTGACGACCACCTTCATGGTAGCCGCAAGCGGCTGCCCGGAGATGATCGCTTCATCGATGGCGCGCAGCGCCGCCAGGCGGGCGAACTGGCACTGCGTGTTGGCCTGCGCCGCGATGCGTTCAAGGACCTCTCTCTCCAACTGAGCCAGGCTCTGGCGCAACTTCAGTTGCGTCATCACCTGTCGGGATAACCCCCAGAGCGCTTCTCTATCTCCCAGTACCAGGCGCCTGGGAGACCGATCCATTAGGCACAATGTGCCTACGGCCTGCCCCTCCGGGGTGAGGAGGGGAACGCCGGCATAAAATCGGATGTGAGGCATGGACGTCACAAAGGGGTGGTTGGCGAACCGCACATCCCAATGGGTATCGGGCACCTCCAGAATATCGCGCTGTTGGAGGGTCAATTCGCAAAAGGCATTTCCACTGCAAGTGAACTCCTGGATATCCGCGCCGTAGTGGGATTCGATCCAGAGGCGCTCGTTATCAAACAGCGATATCAAAACATAGGGCACGCGAAACAGGTGAGCCGCCAGCCGCGTGACGTCATCAAAACTCTGCTCCGTCGGTTTCTCCACGATCTGGTAGGCAAATGCAGCAGCAACGCCGGCCTGCTCCTCCCCGGATACGGTCTGCCCCGGGTCCAGCTTGGCTCCAGCCTGAGATGAACTCATGATCCGATAACTCCTCAAATGGCTTACATCGTTGCAGTCGCATTCCTTATGCGAGCGCCTTTTCCAGCCCCTCTACGGCCGTTCGGATTTCACGGCATGCGACCTTTTGCATCTCCAGGGTCGCCCAGACATCCAGCGTCGCCAGATAGATACTTTTGCTTTTGGGATCCGTCATATCGGCCCTGGCCTGGGAAAGCGCTTGCTCCGCAGCCAGAAGCAGGTCCTCGTGCTCCTCCTGCACGCTGTGCCCGCCTGTAACCGCCAGCGCGATCTGGGCTTTTTCACAGACCTTTTCGGCGTAGCTTGAAAACGCATGGATGCCGGTGAGGGTAGAGCGGAGCGTCTCTCCCCAAGCCGGGGCGCTCGATGCCTCCTGTGTCTCCCGCTGCCCCACGGATTGGCGAAGGGTGAGGGAGAGATTGATCGCTTTCTCCACGCGTTCCGATAGAGAGTGGATCAACTTGTGGGAAGCGTTGATCTCAAGGACAACGCGCTCCATAAGGAGTTCCACGTCGCCCTCCGGGTTTTCCAAGTCGGGAATTATCTGATCTGAAGAAGGTTTCTGTTGTGTATGCATCGCTCTCGTCGTCCTCTGGCGCCCGTTTTAACACGGGCCTTATTGTGTTCCATTGATTTTGGACTGCTACAGTATGGGATAAACCGAGTGAATAGTTCTGTCGGAACGATGCTGTATTGTGTGTAGGAATTTAGGAAGGCGGAGTGGTGCACGTTCCTACAGATCCGGTAGGATAGCCTTCATAGACCATGCGTGTCCAGGCGGAGAGGGTACTTATCCCCTTGCACGCATAGGAGTATTGAGGGCGGGGATGGGAGGGAGCGTGAAGCTGTCAGTCCAGAAGGTGGTGTTGCAGCGCATAGCGCGTTATATCGGCATTGGATTGGAGCGCCAGTTTCTCCAGCAGACGGGTGCGGTAGGTGCTGATCGTTTTTACGCTTAAGCAGAGTTCCCCGGCGATCTGGGAGAGGGGCTTACCCCGAGCGATCAGGCGCATCACCTCGAACTCCCGGTGGGACAGCGCCTCATGCAGGGGTTTGTCCACCTCGTTTTGTAGGCTGAAGACCAGTGTCTCCGCCAGAGCGGGGCTGATATAACGCCCGCCGCCGCGTATTTTTCGGATGGCGTTGACGAGCTCTTCCGGGGCGCTGTCCTTGGTCATGTATCCCGACGCTCCCGCCTTCAGCACGCGCACCGCGACCTGGTCCTCAGGATGCATGCTGAGGATCAGGACCGGTAGGTGCGGTTTGTAATACAGCAATTCTGTCAAAACCTCCAGGCCACTCCTGCCGGGCATATTCAGGTCGAGGATAACAATATCCCACTCTTGCGCCCGCACCAGCGCCAGGGCTTCCTCCGCGTTCTGCGCTTCGGCAATGGTTTCGATCTCCAGATCCTCTTCCAGGATCTGCTTGATTCCCCGTCGAACCACGGCGTGATCGTCCGCCACCAAGATCCGTAACATGTTCAACCCTCCTGAATCTGCGTGCGCGGTAAGGGGATACACAGCGTTACGGTGGTGCCTCGCCCCGGCTCCCCTTTCACCAGGAGTTCGCCGCCCAGCAGCAGGGCGCGCTCTTGCATTCCCAGCAGGCCGAAAGAGGGCGCGCCGGAACAGGAAGCGGCGACCATGCCGATACCGTTATCCCGGACCTCGAGCACCAGGCTCTCTTCGTTTGCACTCAACCGCGCCTCGACATACGTTGCCTGGGCATGTCGGGTGATGTTGGTCAGCGTCTCCTGGAAGATGCGAAAGACAGCGGTCGAATCGGCGCGTTCCAGCGCTACCTCTGCGCTCTCAACAAAGAAATCACAGCGAATACCCGTCCGTTTCTGGAACTCCTGCGCCTGCCATTCGAGCGCCGAGACCAGGCCGAGCGTATCCAGAACAGCAGGGCGCAGCTCTGTGGCGATCCTTCGGACCGTCTGGATGGTGGTATCAATCAGATCGGTCATGCCATCCAGTTTTCGGCAGAGCGCTTCCGGAGCGGGTTTCCTGGCAATCTGGCATAGATGGCGTTTGAGCCAACTGGCATCCATCTTCAGCCCGGTCAGGGCCTGTCCCAATTCGTCATGGACTTCGCGGGCGATATGCGCGCGCTCTTTCTCCTGAACCGATTGAAGGTAGCCGGTCAGATAGCGCAACTGCTTTAAGGACTCCTCCAACTGCTGGTCCGCCTGTTTGCGCGGGGTGACATCGAACAATACCCCGCTGATGCGACTGACAGCGCCCTGTTCGTCATAGAAAATCTGCCCATAGGTTGCCAGCCAGCGGAGGTCCCCATCCGGTCGGAGGACTCGGAACTCCAGAGCGACTTCCCGATGCGACGCGATCGCCTCTCGGAAGTGGCGGACCATAGCGGCCTGATCTTCTGGAAGCACCAGGGCCATAAAGGCCGATACCGTATCGGGAGAGCACCCGGCTTCCAGCCCGAACAAGGGCGCGACATTTTCCGACCAGAAGATGCGATCCGTGCCGGTATGCCAGTGCCAGGTTCCCATACCGCCCGCTTGCAACGCCAGCCGCAAGCGCTCCTCGCGCTCCTGCAGCGCCTCGACGGCGCCCATCCGTTCCAGTTCGACGGCGGCCCGGGAGGCGAAGATTTGAAGGATCTCCATCGGCTGCAGCGTCTCGTCTATCGCCTGGTCGTGCAGGACGACCAGCAGCCCGATCACCTCACCCTGAGAGGAGTGCAACGGAATACCCAGATAGCTCTCCACCCCCATGTGCTGCAAGAGGATGTCTTCCGGAAACATCGCCTGGACGTCCGAGCGATAGAAGCAGAGCGACCCTGTCAGCAAATTCTCACAGGGCGTGCCGGGCAGTTCATATTCGATATTCTCCTCGAAGGCTCCATTGGCCCAGACGGCGATCGTGCGCACCCGGTCGGTGGTGGGATGCTCCAGGACACCGATGAAGGCATAGCGAACATGCAGGGATTCGGCAAGCCCCCGCACCAGGGCGGGGAAGAACTCATGATCCGTAGAGGCCGTTCCCTCGACGGTATGGCGAAGGGCGGCTTCCGCGTGCTTGCGTTCGGTCACATCCCGGGTATTGATGACGACCGCCCGTATGGAGGCTTCGTGGAGTTGGTTGGTCAGGCAGCTCTCCAGCCAGAGCCAGTTACCGTCTTTGTGCTGCCCCCGATAGGTCACGGTAACCTGGGCATTGGGCGTGGCAAGCAGCTCCTGGAAACGCGCCGTCACGCCCGGTATGTCGTCCGGATGGACAATATCAAAGACGCACTTGTTAAGGCGTTCTGCCGGAGTGTAACCGAATAGCCGGGTTCCGGAAGGGCTCCGATAGAGCAGGGTGCCGTCTGTGGAAACCAGACAACTGACATCCGTAGAGTTCTCCAGGATCATCCGGAAGTGCTCTTCGCTGGCACGGAGGGCGGCCTCCGCTCTGGCGCGAGCATACAACTGTCCGAGGGTGGCGCCATACAACCCCAGCAGTTCGGGCTGATGCTCTTTTAGAGGGTGTTGGCACAACAGGTTATCCACGTACATAACGCCCACCACCCGCTCGCCGTCACGCAATGCAGCCGACATATGCCAGCCCTGTCCGATCTCCTCTCCCAGATGATTGTAGAGGGGGCAGTCATGGCGGACGCGCACAGGCTGCGCCGCGAAAAATCGCTGCCGGAACGCTTCGCCAAAAACCGCTGTCCGGTCCTGTTCGCTGCGGATGTTGCCGGCCTCATCCGTGCCATAGGTTCCCGAGACGGTGTCCTGATCGTCTGACACGAGCCAGATGGAGAGGCGGTCGAAGCCGAAGCGCTCCTGCCCCCGCTCGACCGCCAGACGGCATAAGGCATCCACCGATTCTACGGTGGACAGCTCGATCCCTACATCATGGAGGGCTTTCAGGTCTTGCTGGAACTGGAGCGCGGCCTCTTCGCGCTCACGCAGCGCCGCTTCCATGCGCTTCTGTTCCGTCACGTCGCGCGTTACCGCCAGCACACAGGGGATTCCCTGGAATTCGATCACCTCGGCCCGGATCTGGGCATGCCGCACCTCGCCCGATTTATGGCGCATCTTGACGTCCATATCGCGGACCGTCTCCCCGCGTTTCAAACACTCTCGGATCACGTTCCGCTCTTCCGGAGAGATCCAGAGGCCCAGACCCAGCGTGGTACTGCCGACCGCCTCCTCCCGGCTATAGCCGAACAGCTTCGTGAACCCTTCGTTCAGCTCCACGAAGCGGCCTTCGCCCAGGATCGTGATGGTAATGGCGTCCGGGCTGGCGTGAAAGGCTTTAGAAAAACGCTCTTCGCTCTCACGCAGGGCTGCTTCGATGCGCTGTCCGCTCTGCATGGATTGCGTCAGCCAGGCGATCTGCTGGCGCAACTGGGCGTTTTCCGTCTGGAGGCGGTCGAGGTCTGCGTTTTTGTCCTCTTGGAGAGGTTGGAGCGTGTGCTGCAACAACATAGCTAAATTTCCCGTTCCTACCGGGGATCCGGTAATTCGCTGCAATTTCTTTTAAGCTAACGTCACAAGCCAGGGCTATTGCCATTAAGCGGGCATCGGAGCATGGAATCTCAAATATTTCATTCTCTGGCTCCATAATAGCATGCTTGCACAATTGATTGGTACGAATGGATAGGCTTGTTAGTTCTCTAACGGACAAATAGGACGGGAATATGACAAATAATCTCGAACGTGATCGGGGTTCAGGCACAGATGCCCAAAGCGAGCAGGATAAGGTATTCTTTTCGATGGAAGATTCCCGCATTTAGTTCCCGCATCGCAATCGAGGGGGCGAGCGAGGAAGAGAGGCAGGGGCATGCGCACAGGGCATAATATTTCGCGGCGCAGTTTTCTGGGGCTGGGGTTGGGAGGCGTTCTCTCCGCGCTGACAGGGCTGGAGGCGCAGGGAGCGGAGCCGACCGGAAAAGCCCGTGCCCGGCGCGTTCTGGTACTCTTTGAACAGGGCGGCGTCTCCCATATCGATACCTGGGATCCCAAGCCGGACGCGCCCGCCGAGCATCGCAGCCCGTTCAAGCCCATCCGGACGAAGGTGGACGGCGTCTACTTTACGGAGTTGTTACGGCAGACGGCGCAGGTGGCAGATAAGCTGACGGTGGTGCGCTGCATGACGCAGCCGACGCCGGGCATCGGCAACTCGCATCCCAAGGGCAGCCAGTATGTCTACTCCGGCGAGGCCCCCGGCGGGCCGGTGGACTATCCCGACATCAGCTCCGTCGTGGCGCACCGTATGGGTACGGACGCCCTCTATCTGCCCTCCAATATCCTCCTGCCCGGCACGGACGAACAGGCCGCGTCTTCGCAAGTGGGTTTCCTTCCGCCCGGTTATGCGGTGTTCAAGACGGGCGGCAGCCCTGCCGACCCCCACTGGCATGTGCCCAACCTGAGCCTCCTCGCCGGCATAGACGCGCGCCGCTTCCAGGACCGCCGCGACCTGCTCAGCGCCCTCGACGTCGGCTATGTCAACGCAGGCCCATCCAAGGATGTGCAGGCGATGCGCGCCCTGATGGCGCAGGCCGCCGACATGCTCACCAACCCACAGACCCGCAGAGCCTTCGACCTGAATACCGAGCCGACTGCCGTACGGGAGCGCTACGGCCTGGGCCATCGGGGGCAGTGCTACCTGCTGGCTCGGAAACTGATCGAGGCCGGGATACGCTATGTGACTGTGGACGTGCGGGAGCCGATGAATTCGTTCCGGGACGGCAAACCGGTCCGCTATAACGGCGGCTCGAATATGAACTGGGACCATCACGACGCCATCTACTCCACCAGCCATACCAACATTCCCAACGGCGGGCCGGGGGCGGGGCGCTATGGGATCGGCACCTGGCCGATGATGGGCTCCACGGATCAGGCACTCTCCGCGCTGATCGAGGATATGCACCAGCGCGGCCTGCTCGCAGAGACCCTGGTCTGCTTTGTCACGGAGTTCGGACGCACGCCGAAGATCAACGAGCGGCAGGGGCGGGACCACTGGACCAACGCCTTCAGCTTTGCTTTCGCGGGTGCGGGCGTTCCCGGCGGACAGGTCGTCGGCAGCACGGACCGGGAGGGCGGCTATATCACCAGTTCCATGGCGTACACGCTGGAAGACTACGCCGCCACGATCTACGAGAAGCTGGGCATTGACCGGAGCAAGCCGCTCTCTACTCCGACCAACCGCCCAATCTATCTTGCCGCCCGAGGCAGGCCCATTCCGGAGCTGTTTTAAGCAATCGCATATCCAGATTGGAAAGAGGAGCGATCAACATTGCAACCGCCCTACTATTCTCCCCCTCCGCAGGAACCGGGGGTATTCGAGTGGATCTTCTTAAACCGCAGAGGGCTGCGCGCCGGCTGGCGGCTGGCGATCTATCTGGGGCTTTGCCTCGTCGGCCTGTTCGTGGTGGGCGTTGGGATCTTCGTACTATGGTTTTAACGAGGGCCTCGGACCTGGTCTCTTCTGGGCTCTGGCGATGGGGGCGGGATTTATGGGGGTGGCGCTCTTCGTGGAGGCCCTCCTGATCGTCTATGTCTGCCGTGCCCGCTGGATCGTTCCGGAGCCGAGAGCGGCTGCCCTCTGGGCGAGCGAGGTCGAGCATACAGAAGAGAGCCGGAGGGAGTAACACAGCAGCGGATGCAGATTTGCTGTGATCTCATAGAGAGGAAATTCCATGGAAATGCCACCGGAGGAGATGGAAATCTGTCTTCAGGTGCTACAAAAGATCGCGGACAAACCCGGTCTGATTCGACGGGATGACCGGTTCAAGGGACTGATCTCAAAGATTTATAAAGAGAGCAAGCGCGACGACCAGCGGGAAGAGCGCTGGCGGCGACGGGTCGAGGACCGCGCCTTGATGGCGCATACCGCGATGGTGCAGATTCAGCGGGATGCGCTTCCCGTGGCGGCGCTGCCTCCGCCTTCCCTGCCCACAGGCAGAAAATTGAACACGCCGGAAGCATGCTATATCTGCAAGAAAGCGTATACCGACGTCCATTTCTTCTACCATCTGCTCTGTCCGACCTGTGCGGACTATAACCATCGGATGCGAGACCTCCACGCCGATCTGACCGGACGCACGGCCCTCGTGACGGGCGGGCGCGTCAAGATCGGGTTTCAGACCGTGCTGCGCCTGCTCCGCGATGGGGCGAGGGTGATCGTTACCACGCGCTTTCCCCATACCGCCGCGCGCCGGTTTTGCGCCGAGCCCGATTCCCCTGAATGGCAGGATCGCCTGCATGTTTACGGCCTCGACCTGCGCAACATTCCTGCGGTGGAAGCGTTTGCGCGTCACCTGCTGCATACGGAACCCCGCCTCGACATTGTCATCCATAACGCCGCACAGACCATTCGCCGACCGCATGGGTTTTACAACGAACTGATCGCCCTGGAAGCGCGACCGCAGGAGGCGCTCTCCCTGGAAGCCCATCGCCTCGTTCGGCAGGAGGCGCCCTTAACGCTGACCAGTGTCGCCGAGAGTTCTTCCCTGTTGCCGGGCGTTCTGCCCACCGTTGGGGATGTGCTTCCCGTGGACGCCCTGGAAGACAACGAGGAGCGCGCCGACTCGCGTTCGGTCAACAGTTGGCTCTTGCGGCTCGACGACGTGAGCGCGCCGGAGATGCTGGAGGTCCAGTTGGTCAACTCCGTCGCGCCCTTCGTTCTGAACAGCCGTCTCAAACCGCTGCTGATGCGTTCGCCCTGCGCCCGCCGCTTCATCGTGAATGTATCGGCGATGGAGGGACAGTTTTCGCGTCATAAGACCGTATTCCATCCGCACACCAACATGGCGAAAGCCGCCCTCAACATGATGACTCGCACGTCGGGCGACGACTACGCGCAGGACGGCATCTATATGAACAGTGTGGATACCGGGTGGGTCACCGACGAAAACCCGACGCCCAAACGAACGAAAATCCAGGAAAACCGGGGATTTTTCCCGCCGTTGGACGCCATCGATGGGATGGCGCGCATCTATCATCCCATCGCGTTCGGCATCACTCGAGAAGAAGAACCGCTCTACGGCCTGTTTCTAAAAGACTTCGTGCCCTGTCCCTGGTAAACCGGATTTGTCTCTCACTGGATAGCCGGGCAAGAGGGTTCACGTGTCTCAACAAGGGGAGTAAGATAGGATGCGATGGCGCTTTTTGGGGCGAATGGCTGTATGTATTCTCGGCTGTTCCTTGTGGGTGCAGGCGGATGCAAAGCCGCCCAGAACATGGAAGCCTGCTACGCCAGGTACGGTTGCGGAGCACAATGCGACCATGCCGGAGCGTATGGAAGTCTATCCTCCTGAGGTAAAGCTCGACAGTCGGCGGGCGTATCGGCAGTTTGTGGTCACCGGCTATGTTCGGGGCGAACCGCAGGATCTTACGGAAACAGCCGTCTTGCACAGCACGAACGAGCGGATCACTCGGGTCCAGGGAACCCGCATCATCGCGGTCGGGGATGGAAAGACGGTGCTGACCGTTCGCGCCGGGGGCAAGGCCGTGCAGGTTCCGGTTGTGGTCGCCAACACGGCGCGCCCCGACCCGGTGCGCTTCGCGTTCGAGACGCTGGCCGTACTGACGAAGCAGGGCTGCGCGACCGGCTCCTGCCATGGATCGCCGCATGGCAAGGGGGGCTTCTCGCTCTCCCTCTTCGGTTACGATCCCGCCATCGATAAGATCTCGCTCACCCGCGACGGCTTCAACCGGCGCATCAATATCCTGGAGCCGACCGAGAGCCTGATGCTCAAAAAACCGCAACTGGAGATCCCCCATGTCGGCGGCAAGCGGCTCCGCAAGGCCGATGCTGCGTACCGCATTCTCTACGACTGGATCCAGGAGGGCGCCCATACCGACCTGCCGAACGTGGAGTGCGCACGGATCGTCCTCACACCGGCTTCCGGGCGGGTGCTGCAGGCCCCGAACCGAAAGCAGCAGATCAGCGTCCTGGCGGTCTTCACGGACGGCACGACGCGGGATGTCTCCGCCATCGCCACC
>DATGIG010000421.1:0-2467 GCA_035295825.1 Chthonomonadaceae bacterium
ACAGAGTAATTCTACGCGGTCGCTATCATAAATTGAAATGAAACCCGTCGTTATGTAGATGTCCGGACGGCGCGCCGAGTGCTTGCCGACTTCCGAGAGCTGGCTTTGGGAACTCCAGAAGCGCCAGAAGTGCCGGACGTCATGTCAGGAATATGCTCCTCGATCTCGCGGATCTTTCGGTAGCAGTCGGTTAAGACTTCCTGTACATCTCGCAGGCGTGTAGCAACGCCGCTCTCATGCAGACTCCGTCTCCATTTTGCGATTGCGACTACGGCCACGACACCCGCAGTGGCCGCTGCTGCGCTGGCCCATAAGAGAATCGTCGTTCTTTTATCGGCTTTCACAAAAGCTTCCTTTCCACCGACGGCTTTGTCGGCTTCAAGCCGCTTACCCCAGATCTATGTAATTGCCGTCCTCGGTCTCTTCCTGCGCTTTGAAGATGCGGCGCACGAACGAGATCAACTCCATCGGGTTGAACGGCTTGGTGAGGTAGCAATCGCAGTTCATCTGCCAGCCTCGAAAAACGTCCGCATCCTGCGCCTTGGCTGTCAGCATGATGACCGGCAGCTCCCGCGTGCTGGGGTTCTTGCGCAACTGCTGCAGAACCTCGAAGCCATCCATGTAAGGCATCATCACGTCCAGCACGACCATGTCCGGCCGCTCGGCCTCGACCTTTTCCAGCGCCTCCTTGCCATCGTAGGCCGTCACGACCTGATAGCCGGCGCGCTCCAGGTTCACCTGCACCAGGCGCACGATATGCCGCTCATCGTCTACCGCCAGAATCTTCTTCGCCATCTTCGGGATCCGTCCTTATCTCCATACGCGGCCCAAGGGGCGCGTACTGTAACCCAGACTGTAGGTAAATATGCCGTCAGTATAACACAGGCACGCTCCTCTGTCAATCGAGATGCGCGCCCGCATATTGCATTCGAGCCAGATCCTTCCCGCGCCGCTCCTCCTGACCACTGATCGCCCCGCGCAGCCAGGAAATCGCTAACCATTCTCCCAGCCCATTCACGATAGCGCCCGCCAGCGCCTCCGGGTCGAGATCAGCATTGAGCCCAGGTTCAGCCACCGGACCGCAAAACAGTTCCCTCCGCTTCGCCGCACTCTCCTTGGAAAGGCGATAGGGAATGGATGCCTGGAGTAAGATCCAGCGATCCCGCCGATGCAGCGCCGCTCCCAGCAGCTTACACCCGGTCATGGGAGCGATCAGGTCGGCGCAGCCCGCCGTAGCGAAGCAATCCCCCTGCGCGCCCAGCGCGCGTTCCGCCCGGTCCACTCCTCTTTCAGCTTGTTGACCCATCGCCGCGAACGCGCGGGCGAAGCCAGGCGCGATCCGGGCATAGAGAGCAGCAGGGCTACAGGCGCTATCGCCCGCCAGCCCGAGCGCCTCCAGCGGAGCGGTCAGGCCCAGAGTCAGATCGTCTCCGTGGAGAATGCCTCTTCCCCCGGTGATCCTACGAACGAGCGGAATCCCCTGTTCCCTGCACGCCTCCATGCAGATTGTTTTGCCCACATTCTGAAAGCGTCCTACCGTAATAGCGGGCCGCGCCCAATGGTAAAGGCGCAGTGTCGGCAGCGCGGCGCCTGTGCTCGCCGCCTCCAGCAGGGCCTCATCAAGCGCCATGTTCCAGGCCGCCTCCCCTGCCCTTTCCTCTAAGGCAAAGTCAGGCAGCCATCCCTGCTCGTTAAGCAGCAGGCGCCACGACCAGGCGCCTCTTCCCCCATTCCTTACGAAGGAAAGGGGGTCAGGAGGTAAGGTGCTCAAACAACGGCTCCCAGCGGACATCCAGGTTCTTGACCGCCGCCGTCTCATTCAGGCGCGAGACCACCGTATGATGCGGAGCGGAATGGATCACCTCCGGGTTCTCTTCCGCCTCCTGAGCGATCTGGATCATCGCCTCGATAAAGGCGTCAATCGTCTCTTTACTTTCGGTCTCCGTCGGCTCGATCATCAGGGCTTCGGGCACGATCAGTGGGAAGTAGTTGGTCGGCGGGTGGAACCCATAGTCCATCAGCCGCTTGGAGATGTCCAGCGCGCGCACCCCACTCCGCTGCTTCTGCCGGTTGGCGGACAGCACCACCTCGTGCATGCAAGTCTGATTTCCGTAGGCGACCTCATAGTGCCCGGCCAGGCGGGCGCGGATGTAGTTGGCGTTCAAGACCGCGTTCTCGCCCACCGCGCGCAGCCCCTCCGGTCCCAGGCTGCGGATATAGGTGTAGGCGCGCACGGCGATCAGGAAAGCCCCGAAGAACGAGTGGATGCGCCCGACCGAGTGCGGGCGCTCGTAATTGAGCCGGTAGGCAGCCGCCTCCCCCTCCCCCACTTTCTCGATGATCGGGATCGGCAGAAATGGCTCCAGGCACGCCTGGACGCTGACCGCACCGCAGCCCGGTCCGCCGCCGCCGTGAGGGGTGCTGAACGTCTTATGTAGGTTATAATGCATGACGTCGAAGCCCATAT
>DATGIG010000422.1:0-10992 GCA_035295825.1 Chthonomonadaceae bacterium
GGTTAGAGGAGAGCCTGACGATCTTTCGAGAACTGGGAGACAAGCGAAACATCGCCTACGCCCTCAACGGCTTGGGGAGTGTGGCTCTCGATCAGGGCGACCTGGTTGAGGCCCGCGCTCTGCTTGAAGAGAGCCTGGCGACCTGTCGGGCGTTAGGAGACAAGCGAAACATTACCTTTGCCCTCAGTACCATGGGGAGTGTGGCACTCTCTCAGGGCGACTATGCCATAGCGCGCGCTCGTTTAGAGGAGAACCTGGCGATCTGTCGGGAACTGGGAGACAAACGGGGCATCGCCGATGCCCTCGACGGCTTTGCTCATCTCGCTCACCGGGAACAGCAAGAGCGACACGCCGCCCGACTATGGGGAGCAGCAACATCCATACGTGAGAAGATCGCTACTCCCAGGACGCCTCGTGAACTGGAGAAATATAATCAACAGATCGCGCAGGCCCGTGCGGTGCTGGGCCAAGCTGTCTTCGACGCCGCCTTTACGGAAGGAAGTGCCATGTCGCTGGATCAGGCCATCGAGTATGCATTCGACGGCCTGCAAGATTGAGGCGGTGCCATGAAGAGGACGTGAGGCGGGAAAACTGCTTCACGATACCAGTTTACTTTTGGGCGAGCAGTTTGCTCGCCGCCTTGCGTACATCCTCGCTGGCATCCTGAGCCGCCACACGCTGTACGCCGGCCACCACCTCCGGACGGCTGCGGGCTCCGCCCCACAGACTATACAGGACCTTCAGACGCACCTGAGCCTCTCGATCACTCTGCAACGCATGCAACAGCCCCTGTCGAACTGCTGTGGAGTCCAGTTTTGCCGAGGCTGCCATAGCCGCCGCCAGCCGCACATTGACATCCTTATCGGAGGCCAGCACCGTGCAGACGGTGCGCTCTGCGCTCTCTCCCGGCAGTCGCCCCAATGCCAGCAGCGCGCCGCCTCGCACCTCCGGCGAGCGATCATGCGCCTGCTTCAGCAGGGTGGGCAGGGTGGAAGGTTGGGCAGCATTGGCCAGCGCCAGCAAGAGGGTATGCTTGTGCTGGCTGGACCCAGCGTGTTGAAGTTCGTGCTGCAGGCGCTGCGTGATCCGGTCGGCGCGCTCGGGCGCGGAAGGCGCCAGGATGCGAGCCAGGGAGCCCAGGGCCAGACAGGCTGTAGAGGCGACGAACGGATCGCCCTTGCCAAAGGCCAACCCCTGGAGGGTCTGATCGACCTGCGGGATGGGCTGCTGGAGCCGCGCCAGTGTGGGTAACAGCAGGGCGGCGGTGCGTCCCTCTGTGTGCCGGGCTTGCAGGGCTGCCAGCAGGGTCTGCTGGGCCGGCGGAGAGCCGGCTGCACGCAACGCCTCGGCGATGACCGCCATGCGGATCTGTTCCGGTCGCGCCGTGAGCAGTTGGCGCTTGAGGGTTTCGCAGACCTCCGGATGCAGATAGATGGCCGCCTTGAGCTGCGGCAGCAGTTGTCGGGCCTGCTTTTCCGCCTCTGTAGCCGTATCGAGTTGGGCCAGTTGGGATAGGATCTGTGCAGCCGTAGCGTTGCCCAGGTTGGCGCGCTGGATCTGAGCCTCCTGCCCCGGAGTGATCTCCGCCGCCTGAGCCAGCGACACTCCTGCTCCCTGTTGCACCCTCTCCTGTGCGATCCGCAACAGCGACAGGTTCTGGCTTGCAGAGAGGGGCTTGCGCTCAGACAGTGTCAGGGCGATGGTATTGCGGCTGCGCGACACCGTTGCCGTGTTGAGTGAGGTCTCAAACCGCTCTTCCCCACGTACGGCCTGGATCAGGCCGGTGCGGGGATCGATCGTGACATTCAAGGATCCGGCAGGAACGACGCTCTGGGTAACGTGCTGTTCGCCCGATCCCGCCCTGGGGTCGGGGATACAGGAGCCAAGCTTGGCTTTGCACAGGGTCCAGGTTGTCGCGGTGGCCGCCTGACGTGCATAGGTCATGTTGAAGATGCCGTTGGGCTCCTCCTCGCGCGCCTTCCAGGCAGGAGATGTCCTATCCTCGGGCAGGGTGATCTGAAGGTAGGCCAGCAGGGTGCGTAGAAAGCCCTGCGCCGTCGCCTCGCAGCGTGGGTCGAAGCGTGCGGAGAGGATCTGCCCTCGGCGGGTATACTCAACAAGGACCGGCTGAGTGAGCTGCTCTTTGAGTTGGGCCAGCGGCGCTGTGATCTCCAGGCCGTTCTGACTGAGCCGGAGAAGATCCGGCTGGAGCGTGCAAAGCACCTGGATCCTGTCCTCGGTCGTGCGGATCGGAACCATCTCCAGACCACCCTTAAGCTCCGTAACCAGACTCAATTTCGGTGCGCGCGAGGGATTGGCGTGCGGGTCCTGCTGTTGGAGAGCGTTCCGCATATCGAGAAGGGCCTGACTGCCCATATCGAACTGATAGTGGAGACGATAGCCGGGGTCGAGGCGTAGCATCGGACGACGGCTGTCCGCACGGTCCGCGGAGGTAGGGTGATGCCGGGTTCCATGATGGGGGGCGGCCTGCAGAGGAGCGAGGGAGGCTGCCAGGAGCATCGTCATTAAGCAAAACGGTTTCGGGTTTATGAAAAGGGTGGTTCGCATGGTCTGATCCTTCTTCATCGGGTCGGCTCAAGATGAGGGCGAGCAATGTACCGCTCGCCCTCACGCATGAGTGGAATGGTTGTCTACCGGCCTGACGAACGTTTAGAGAGCGATGGTGTTCCAGTCCCAATAGAGAGTATCGTAAAACTGAACGCCGCTCCAACTCCAGAGCGTCCAGTAGCTGTAGTCGCCGAACAGCTCCGTATAGAGGTAGAAGTTGCCGCTCAGGGCGTTCAGATTGATGTCGGAAAGGACCCATTCCCCCAACATAGGGTTGCCGTTGGCATCCGAATACAGGTACAGGCCGGCATTGTTGGGGAAGTCGCAGGATAGGAAGGTGAGGTCGCCGCCAACGCCTGCGCTGGCAAACCAGATATCCACGCCCGCTTCGGCAAAGCCGTCGAGTGCGACGTAAGGTTCAACCCCTCCGCTGACCGAACTGCCGTAAATCCCCAGATTGAGACTGCTGCCAACGGTACCGCGAACGCCGATGCGCCCACCGACGGGGATCGGGCCGATCCAGACATGGTAGTGTTCGGCAATCTCCTCCTGGGAATACCAACTGTAGTACCAGGAGACCGATTGACTGGTCCACCAGTCGATGATGTTGTTTCCCACGACCGACAGGGTCAGGTAGCCGCCTGCGTAGCCACCGCTGGAGTAGCCCCAGGCGTCGGCGTTCGCGATATTGAAGGAATTGCCCAGGATCGCGCCATTGGCAGAGGCGGAGCCATAGACAGACAGGTAGCTCGGATCGCCATAGAGTGAGACGTCGCTGCTCAAACTCACCTGGAAATAGTTGGAATCGCCCAGGCTCCAACTCCAGGGATAGTCGCGATAGAAGTAGCCTGCGCCTGTTGTTGAAAACAACTGCTCTGTGGAGAACAATTGCCCTTTCGACTTCGTAGAAGGGGCATTGGCCGTGTGGTTCAGCAACTCCTGGCGCTGTTCCTCCAGCTTGTCATAGTCCAGATTGGGCGCCAGGTCCAGGCTCGGCCCATTCTGCGGCGAGATGACCGCAGGCGGAAGCATCGTGGTATGCACGGGGGGCGAACCGGGCACAACCGGTGTCGGCTCAAGTTGCGTCTGCGGCTTCAAGCCCTGCGCAACGGCCGGTGAGAGAGTGATCAGGCCAAGCCCCAACACCGCGAGCGAGCGGGTACATATGCTCAGGGTGTGAAACGGGCTGGCAATCAGGTCGGTGAGGTTGTTGACACCTCGATACATGGTTGATCCTCCTTGGTACAAGCGGGTTTGTTGAGGAGAGCGCATCTCCGGTCCTCCCTGTGTCTCTAAGCGCCGGTGGAGAGGTTTGTGGACACGGAGAGTGAGGTTTGCGCTCACAGAGAGTATTGTATGCGGGGGACGTACTCACAACCGTACTCAGGATCCCGGTAAAAAGCGTACTCAGCGCGGGTATTTCACAAAAAAATCAACATGGGAGGTGCGTTCTATGCGTTGAAGCACCTCAACCAGGAAAGAATCCACGATGACTCTTAGCCTGCAACTGTTCGGCTCACTCACCCTGGAACGCGATGGTCAATCCTTACCTCGACCGCGCATCCGCAAGGACTACTGGCTCCTGGCATTGCTCGCCCTCCGCTCCGACCGAGAAACCGAGCGGACCTTCCTGGCAGGCACCTTCTGGCCCGACATCGACGAGAGCCAGGCGCTCTTCTATCTGCGCCGGAGCCTCAATGAGCTGAGACAGATCCTCGGCCCCGATGCCTATCGCCTCACCTCACCCACGCCGCGCACCCTGCGCCTCGACACAGCCGGCATGCACATCGACCTCCTCGACTTCGATGTCGCACTCAAACGCCATGATGCTCCCTCCCTGGAGACTGCTGTCGCCCTGTACCGTGGAGACCTGCTGGAAGGCTGCGATGAGTTCTGGGTCATTCCCGAGCGGGAGGCCAGGCGAAGGGCCTACATCGAGGCGCTCCACCAACTCGGACAGAATCTGCAAGCCACCGATCCTGCTGCCGCTTTGACCTATCTCCGACAGGCTGTCGCCGCCGATCCGCTCAATGAGCCGGTGCAGCGCAGCTTGCTGGAGGCGCTGGCTGCCGGTGAGAACTTTGCCGGGGTGCAGCAGGCTTATCGGGAGTTTCGGCTGCTGTTGCGTGAGCAGTTGCAGAGCGATCCCTCTCCGGAGACCACACAGTTATATCAGGGGATCCGAGCCGGAGCCCGCAAAGCGGCCTCGGAAGCGCCTCGACATCGAGGCACAAACGGGGTTAGTGCGTCCTCCTGCGATTCCAACGCGATGGGGCTTGCGCTGCCTCCTGCCAATCTCCCGGTGGCGCTGTCCAGCTTTGTCGGGCGTGAAATGGAGATAAGCGACGTCATCGCCCTGCTGAGCAAGACGCGGTTGCTGACTCTCACGGGCATCGGAGGGGTGGGCAAGACACGGTTGGCCTTGCAGGTGGCCGGAGAGGTTCGTGAGGAGTATCGGGATGGGGTGTGGCTCGTCGAGTTGGCGTCTCTTGCCGATGCGGGGCTTGTGCCACAGGCAGTAGCCTCCATCCTGAATGTGCGCGAGCAAACCGGTCAGTCTATGACGGAGGCTCTGATCGCGTATCTTAAGGCCAGGCAGATGCTGCTCCTGCTGGACAACTGTGAGCATCTGCTCAATGCATGTATCCCTCTCGTCGATGCCCTGTTGCGTTGCTGTCCCGCTCTGAAGATCCTTGCGACGAGCCGCGAGGGATTGGGAATAGTGGGAGAGCAACTCTATCTTGTGCCCTCCCTATCCGTTCCGGATCCGGGGGGGATAAAGATACCGGAGGCGCTGGGCCAGTCTGAGGCGGTGCGACTTTTTATCGAGCGAGCCTGCAGCAGCAAAGCCGACTTTGCAGTGACGGATGTCAATGCCCGGACGATTGTAACGGTATGTTATCGTTTGGATGGCATTCCGCTGGCCATCGAGTTGGCCGCCGCCAGGATTCGATCCCTGTCTCTCCACGAGATTCATACCCGATTGGATGATCGCTTCCGACTGCTGACGGACGGAAGTAAGGCGGCATTGCCGCGTCAGCAGACGTTGCGCGCCCTCATCGATTGGAGTTATGACCTGCTCAATGCGCATGAGAAGGTACTCTTCACGCGACTATCCGTATTCTCGGGAGGTTGGACGCTCGAGGCGGCAGAGCGCGTTTGCGGTTCCGCCGAGGCATCCGGAGGTCCGAGGTCCGAAGAGATACTGGATCTACTGACGTGTCTGGTGGATAAGAGCCTTGTGATGCCCCAAACCGATGGGAGGATCACACGCTACCGCTTCCTTGAGACCGTTCGCCACTATGCGCTTCAGCATCTGATGGAGAGTGGGGAGAGTGAGGAAGTGCGTGCCAGGCATCGGGATTACTTTCTGGAACTGGCGGAACGCGCCGAGCCGCATCTCAGCGGCCCGGAACAGGCGCATTGGCTATCCATTCTGGAGAGGGAGTACGATAACGTGCGCCAGGCGCTGACCTACAGCCTCGAAGAGCCGAATGGCGCCACCTCGGCGTTCCGAATGGCGTTCGCGCTGCAACTCTTCTGGGCGACACGAGGCCACGAAGGGGAGGCACGACGGTATCTGATGGCAGTCGCCTCTCGATGCTTGGGGCCGGAGCATGCAAGCGCTCGCGCCAGAGCCCTCCACGGGGCGAGCACGTTCGCCTATATGCTGGGCGATTTCGTTGTAGCACGGACGCTCACCGAGGAGAGCCTTGCAATCAAGAGGGAACTGGGCGATCTTGCAGGCATCACCAATTCGCTGATGAACCTGGGGATCGTTGCCGACTGCCAGGGCGACTATGCATCGGCACGCACCCATTTCGGGGAGTGCCTGGCCCTGAAACGCGAGTTGAACGACATGCCCGGCGTGGCCGGGGCGCTGAATAACCTGGGCAATGTGGCGCGTGAACAGGGGGACTATATTCTCGCCGCCGATATGTACGGCGAGAGCCTGGCGATCGAGCGTGAGCAGGGCGACCGACGCTCCATAGCCGGTTTACTGAGCAACTTGGGTACCGTAGCCCTGTATCAGGGCGACTATGCCGCAGCCCGCACACTATTCCAGGAGAGCCTGGATACCTTTCAGGAGTTGAGAGATAGGCGCGGGATCGCAATCACGCTCGGGAACCTGAGCGAGTTGGCCGTTTTACAGGACGACCTTGCGACAGCCGACGTGCTGTGCCAGGAGACGCTGTCGATCTGGCAGGAACTCGGGGATCAGCGCTGCATTGCCGAAGCCCTGAACAAACTGGGAACGGTTGCCCGGCGTTCTGGTGATTATACACAGGCGCGTGCTCTGCAGGTGCAAAGTCTTACGATCCATCAGGAACTCGCCAATCGCGAGGGAATCATTACAAGCCTGGAGTCGCTTGCCAGCCTGGCTTATGAAGAGGGGCGCTATTCGCTTGCCGCCCGCCTATGGGGAGGGACGATGACCTTCCGGTCTGCCATCGGCTCCATCAAGTCTCCCCATGAGAGCAAGGAGTACGACCGGCAGTTCCAACTGGCCCGCACCGCGAGTGACGCGGATCTGTTTGACGCCGCCTTCGCGGAGGGGCTGGTCCTCTCCTGGGAGGAGGCGGTTTCTCTGGCGCTGGAAGAGAGGGATGCACAGATGGAAATATCCGCGATAGCCCATGGAGCGACCTCTTTGCAACCCTGATTCACGCTGTTCCAATTTCTCTTTGACAAATCTGCAAACTCATGCTATAATCCTGCTATTACGAAATAGCAGGATTGTGTGAAGCGAGGAAAATGGATGGGCAAGGGGGAAAAAACGGAGCCAGCAGTGTCTTCGCACACCGCGCATCCTACGATCTCAACGATTGCGTCGCACATGGGATTATCCAAAGCAACGGTCACACATGTGCTGAATGGCCGGGCTACGGAACAGCGCATCAGCCTGGAGACCCAGCAGCGCGTCCTCAAAGTCGCCCATGACCTGGGCTACCGCGCAAACGCGGCTGCGCGCGCCGTGAGGGCGGGCCGCTTCGGAAATATCGCGCTGATCCAATCGCTGCGAGGCCAATACTTGCCGAATGAACTCCTCCATGGGTTGACGCAAGCCATTGCGGCGAAGGATGTGCGTTTTGTGCTGACGCAGGTGCCCGATGTCGTCATCGATGAAGAGACGTATCTACCCCACACCATGCGGGAATTGTCGGTGGATGGCGTGTTAATCAATCGGCATGTACGCTTTTCACCACCCTATCTGGATCGCATTCATCGATTGCGGATTCCGGCGGTCTTTCTGAACGTGAAGCAGGAGTTCGACTGCGTTCACCCGGATGATCTGATGGGCGGACGGATGGCTGCGGAATATCTCTTGCAGCTTGGACACGAGCGTATCGCCTATATCGACACCGAAGAGCCGAACAACCAGCACTACAGCAAGCACGACCGGCGCGAAGGCTATGAGCAGGCGATGCGGGCTGCGGGTAAGACGCCTCAGGTGTTTTTGCTTCCGAAAGAGTGGCAGGTTCCAGGACAGCCGGGTAAAGATCAACGTATAGAAGCGGCCCGACTCCTTCTGGAGCCGGAGAGCAGACCAACGGCGATCGTTGCATACGAACTAACTGAGGCTATGGCCGTGGTCTATGCCGCACATCATCTGGGACTGCGAATTCCACAAGACCTCTCGCTGATTCACTTCCACCACTGGCTGGATGACCGCTTCTTCATCCCGATCCAGACGGTGACCAATGCGATGGTCGAGGTAGGAAAAGAAGCCGTCGAAATGCTTTTTGATAAGATTGCAAACCCACAAACGGCGTTGCAGGCAAGAGTGGTTCCCGTGGAAATGATGGAGGGGGCGACATGTATGCCTCCCTCTACGAAGAGGTGATCTGCGTTCGGTAGGTGTGATGGATGGGCTTATTTCAGGAGCCCATGAGATCGAGCTGAATGGCACAAGCCGGCATATCGCCTATGCCGTGTCTCATCATCCCAGGATTCCTGACTTTGTCAGGAATCCGATAACCTGCCAGGAACTGGCAATACCGGAAAGGACAAGGTCGATGAAGAAGTCGGCAACCAACGATCCGCGTGGATTCACGCTGATCGAACTACTAGTCGTTATCGCTATTATTGCGATCCTCGCTGCGATCCTGTTTCCCGTCTTTGCCCAGGCTCGTGAAAAAGCCCGGCAAATATCGTGTCTCTCCAACGAGAAGCAGATGGGGCTGGCCTACATGCAGTATCTGCAGGATTACGACGAAACGTTTGTCTTCTCGGTTCGGTGGGGCATCCCAGGACAGGGGTGGGCAGGGCACATCTATCCCTATGTGAAGAACGCAGCCGTCTATATCTGCCCGGACGATGGAAAGCAGCGCTTCCCCTGGGCGCCCAAAAAGATCTCCTACGCGCAAAATACCTTCCTGTCGTCCAACAACCACTTCTGGAATTGGATCGTGGATGCCGCAGGCAATTACTCGAATACGGATACGGCTACCCTCGCCTCGCTCACCGCGCCCACTAGCACCGTTCTTGTTTACGAGTGTACCGGCGCAGTAGACGGAGGCGCGCCTTACCCGGAACCGATCGACACGAAAGCCAACTACTTTGTTCTCAATGACGGAGATGTGACCAACCCGCTTGAGATAGACAGCATGGCCGGTAACGGCACCAATGCTCCGTGGCAGTCCCCCATAGCCTGTTTCCGGCATGGCAACTATACGCTCAACCAGGACGGCTCCATCAATGGCGGCGCCAATTTCATTCTCGCCGATGGACATGCCAAGTGGCTCAGGGCGACGCCGGAGCACTCCGGTCAGGGGGGAGCCGTGTCCGTTGGATTCCCGGATGGGTTTGTGGGGATCCAGTGTATTTCTCCGGATAAACTCGGTGGAACCGGGTTTGTCGCGACTTTCTGCCGCCAATAGCGATTAGCGGATGGAGATCTCGGTCCTGATATCGGTGTCGAGCGCAAATATCAGGACCGAACACAACTCGCCGTATGCTCACCTCTCCTTGTAGTGGGGAAGTGATGGGATGAGGTTTCGTTAGGATCCCGAAGTCAGGGAGGAATTCGATGAGGGGATTACGTATGTGGCTACTGCCCGGCGCCTTGTTATGTATCACTTTTGGCTCCGGATGCGCTCATTCGGCGCAAACGCCTTCCGACAACACTCAGAAAATGGCTGAGATGTCGAGACAAGCGGACATTAACTTCAAGTCAGATCAAATCAATCGCAGTAATCTTCCGGCGGAACAGAAGCAGCAACTGTTGGATCAACTTCGGAATGGGGCAACGAAATAAGTAGCCGAAAAGGACATTCGATGATGAAGATTGTCTCTCTCCTTCTGGCACTACTTCCACTCGCAATCGCTGCGCAGAGCCAGCCGCAAGCGACGAATGATAGCCTACCGGCATCCAAGAAGATGTTAGAGTGCGTATCTATGCCGGCGCAAGACCTCACTCTGACTATCGATGCGGGGCAACCGGTTGCGAAAGTAAGCCCGCTCCACTTCGGTCTGATGACCGAGGAGATCAACCACAGCTACGACGGCGGTTTGTACGCCGAACTGGTGCGGAATCGTGCCTTTCTCGACAACGCGAAGACACCGGAATATTGGTCCGTCGTACAAGGGAATAGCTCCGAGGCAACGATCTCACTCGACCAGAATCAGCCTCTCAATTCCGTCTTGACTGCCAGCCTACGCCTCGACGTTGCCTCTGCCTCCAGCACCGCGCCGGCCGGCATCTCCAACAGCGGCTATTGGGGTATTCCGGTGAAGAGCGAGACACGCTTCCGTGCCTCGTTCTACGCGCGGGCCGCACGGGAATTCATTGGCCCGGTTACCCTCACCATCCAGAGTACCGATGGCGCGGTCGTGTTTGCCAGCGCAACCGTGCCGCACCTCACCACGGACTGGAAGCAGTACACGGTCACCCTCAAGACGGGCAAGGTGGCGCCCACCGTGAATGCACGTTTTGCTCTCACGGTGGATCGTCCGGGCACCGTCTGGTTCAGCCTTGTCTCCCTCTTCCCGCCCACATGGAAGAACCAGCCGAACGGTTTCCGGCTGGACCTTATGCAGATGTTGGTGGATCTCAAGCCCGCGTTCCTGCGTTTTCCGGGTGGCAACTATGTCGAAGGGAATACTATCGCGACACGCTTCGACTGGAAAAAGACGATCGGTCCACTGACGGAGCGCCCCGGTCATCCTAGCCCGTGGGGCTATCGCTCGACCGATGGGATGGGCTTGCTGGAGTTCCTTCTCTGGTGCGAAGATATGGGCGCGGAACCCGTGCTCGCGGTCTATGCTGGTTACTCACTGCGAGGGGAGCATGTCAACGCCGGATCCGAGCTGGAGCCCTATATCCAGGATGCGCTGGACGAGATCGAGTACGTCGCAGGCTCCGAGATCACGCAGTGGGGCGCAAAGCGCGTAAAGGACGGTCATCCCGCACCGTTCAAGCTC
>DATGIG010000423.1:0-2247 GCA_035295825.1 Chthonomonadaceae bacterium
ATGCAGGAATGCAGGCTTAACCGTCGTAGCGTTCCGCCGGATGAGCCTGCCCAACTCCGCACAGCCCGCCTGGAGCGGAAGCCGTCTTTCCGGCGTCGAAAGCATAGACGCCGATCCGCCCTGCGAGTATAATGAAAGGGACAGCCGACCACCGGCTCATCCCTCAAATACGCTTCTGGAGCATGGACATGAACATCCCAGTACTGAAAACCGAGATACCCGGATTGAAACGATTCGCGACCGGCAAGGTGCGCGATGTCTACGATCTGGGCGATACCCTGCTCCTGGTCGCTTCGGACCGTATCTCCGCCTTCGATGTCATTATGCCCAACGGCATCCCGGACAAGGGCCGCGTGTTGACTCAACTCTCCCGCTTCTGGTTCCGACAGTTGCGCCCGCTGACGGTGACGCACTATATCAGCACGGACGATGCCTACATCCTGCAGCGGATCGAAGAGGCGGGCGGAAAGGTCACGCCGGCACTGGCGGAGACCCTGACGGGACGCGCCATGCTCGGCGTCAAGGCGAAGGCGTTTCCGATCGAGTGTGTGGTGCGGGGGTATCTGGCGGGTTCGTTGTGGAAAGAGTACCGGCAGGCGGGCGGCGACCGGCAGCCCGTCACCCTGCACGGGATCGCGCTGCCGCTGGGGCTGCGCGAGTCGGATAAGCTACCGCGCCCGATCTTTACCCCGGCCACGAAAGCCGAGAGCGGCCACGATGAGAATATCAGCGTGGAAGAGGCGGGGCGCATCGTGGGGGAGGAGATGGTGCAGCGCCTGGCGGCGCTCAGCATCGCGATCTACACGGCGGCGGCGGAGCGCGCCGCGCGCAACGGCATTCTCTTGGCCGATACCAAGTTCGAGTTCGGGCTGGATGCCGGGGCCATCGTCCTGATCGATGAGGCGCTTACCCCGGACTCCTCGCGCTTCTGGGATGCGGACATCTATGCTCCCGGACGCTCACAACCCTCTTACGACAAACAGTATGTGCGCGACTGGCTGGAAGGCAGCGGCTGGAATAAAGAGCCGCCCGCTCCTGAACTGCCTCCGGATGTGGTCGCCCAGACGGCGGAGAAGTACCGCGAAGCCTATCGCCGCATCGTCGGAACGCCCCTGCCCTGACGCCTTCTATCGCCGTTGCCTTCATAACTGTAGGACAAGCTTCCGCCATTTCTCAAGGTACAACAGGAGTGGGTATGCAATCCATTGAGACTGCGTCTTGGGTTGAGACTCAAACGCGATGGGAAAAAACTTTTGGCGAGCACACTCTTTCGTCACAGCATTGGCTTCGTACCAACCCGCCGACGGAAGCCAGCTACATCGACTTTGGAGACTCCTGGTCGCATGATGTTACGGACGAGCGCGGACACCTGCATACAGCCTCCACATGGAAGATCTGTCAGTTCTTTCCCCACCAACGACCTTATGATGCCCTGTCCTTGCAGCGTCGTGTATTATTCGCGCCGCCACAGCGGGATGGATCCTCCCTGCGTCCGGACCGCAATTGGCGACACGACCAGGTCGAGCATGAGGGCCGCGCTGTCAACCAGTGGTTCCGCGAATATGTCCAGGACAATTTTCGTGTGACCGAAACCTTATGGACCGAGTTGCAGACCCATCGTATCCTGCGTAAAGAGTGTCGTCAAACCGATCCGCGGACGGGCCGGCTGATCGCGGTTGACGTCTGTGACCGGTACGTCTACAATGAGAAACCGCCCTCAGGCATCTTTGAGATGCCTCCTGGGAAACGCCTTGTCACGCACAAAGACACCATGCCGGAGGTATGGGAAACGCTGCCAGCCAGAGACCAGCAAGCCATCCAGGCCACCATAAATCGCTCGGATAAAGCATGGTGTAGTTCCGATTCTCTCGCCTTTGCATCCGTGTGGGAATTCGACTTTGTTCGTCTGGCGTCGCGTCAAGCGGAATGGCAACAGCGTGTAGAGGAGCAGAAAGGCCTATGGAGCCACTGGACTTCGGTGGTGCAGACAGCCAGAACGCAGCAGTTTGTTCCCGTGACCGTTGCCAGGCACACCTTTAAATGGGGACCCGAGAAGCGCAAGGTATTGCGCGTACACGTGAAAGTGCACGTTGCCTCGAACCGAGGAGCGAAGGAATGGACGGGCGATGCTGAATTCTATCTGCGGCGCAAAGGGCGTGGCTACCGAATCGTCCACTGGGAATGCCCCTGGGAGGAAATCCGAGATGCGGTTCGTGCCGAGCGGGCAAGCATCGCTGACTAGTGCTT
>DATGIG010000424.1:0-2193 GCA_035295825.1 Chthonomonadaceae bacterium
CGATGCTCTTGTTCGCGACCGATTGCAACTTCTCCAGAACAAAGTTCGCCAACTGATCATTAAACTGCCCGACCATGCCCTGATCCGACCCGAAAACCACCACTCCCACCGAACTGGAAGCGTGATCGGTCTGGCGTTCGAGCATTGTCGGGCTGAGTTGCCGAACACAGGCCACCAACCCTAACTCCACGGTCTGGTAGTAGTCGGTAAGAGCATGGGCCGCTCTTTCATAGGGGCCGATACTGACGGCGGCCCAATTCTTCATGGTGCGTACTACCGCGTTAAGTTCTGCTGCGCTCTTGATTTTGCGGTGCAGCTTCTCTGTCGTCTGGGTCATTGGGGTCTCTTTTCGATGCCTGCAAGCGATTCCTCTGCAAGCGCCAGCATCGTGTCCCGGTCCTTCTGGTTCAGCTCTTCGCCGGAAAGGATGCGGCTCCGTATCGAATCGGGCATCCTTGCGGCGGCGTTTCGAACCGCCTGCTCGGCTTCCTGCATGTGATCGAGGGGCACAGTATCGAACTTTGCTGCGGTGAGCATGAGCAACACGACGACCTGTTCCGTTACCGGAATGAGGTCGAATTGAGGTTGTTTCAGCCAGGAGCGGATACGTTCCCCATGCGCGATCGTACGGCGGGTCTGTTCATCGAGCCTTGTCCCGAACCGGGCGAACGACTCCAGCTCTTCGAACTGCGCATAGGAGAGTTTGAGCGCGCCGGCCACACCCCGATAGGCCGCGAGTTGCGCTTTGCCGCCGACACGGGAGACCGACATTTTGACATCGACGGCAGGCAGCATTCCCTTCTGAAACAGATCCGGTGAGAGATAGATCTGACCGTCGGTAATGGAGATCAGGTTCGTCGGGATATAGGCAGAGATATCCTGCGCTTCGGTTTCGATAATGGGTAGGGCCGTCAACGACCCGCCGCCAAGCTCCTGGCGCAGATGCGTGGAGCGCTCCAGGAGCCGGGAGTGGAGATAAAAAATATCTCCGGGAAAGGCCTCACGCCCGGGAGGCCGACGCAGGAGCAGTGCAAGCTCCCGGTACGCCCGCGCATGGTGGGTCAGGTCATCGTAGACGATCAAGACGTTACGCCCCTGCATCATGAAATACTCGGCGATCGTTGTTGCGGCATACGGCGCGATATAGCGCAGACCGGGGGCGTCGTCGCCTTCCGCCACCACGACGACCGTATACTCCAGCGCCCCATTGGCCTGGAGGTCGGCAATGACTTTGGCGACGGAAGCGCTGCGCTGGCCGATGGCGCAGTAGACGCAGACAATGTCCTGGTCTTTCTGGTTGAGGATGGCGTCTACGGCGAGGGTCGTCTTTCCTGTTTGTCGATCTCCCAGGATAAGTTCTCTCTGGCCCCTGCCAATAGGAATGAGGGCGTCTATGACCTTGATGCCGGTCTGCAAGGGAACCTCTACGGGCGCGCGATCCATAATGTGGGGGGATTCGCGCTCAATCGGCATTCGGCGGGAGAAGATCAGAGGGCCTTTCCCATCCAGAGGGCGGGCCGTTGGGTCCAGAACCCGACCAAGCAGCCCCTGCCCTACCGGCACATCCGAAATCTGCCCGGTACGTTCGGCCGCGATCCCGGCTTTCAACGCATTGCTGTCGCTCAGGAGGACGAGCGCGATGCCATCCGCGTCGAGATTGAACGCGATTCCGAGTGTACCGTCCTGCAACCGGATGAGTTCACCATAGGCTGCGCCCGGCAGTCCCGATACCCGTGCGATGCCGGTGGATACCGCGGTGACCGTCCCGGTCTCTGTAGCGACCAACCGCGGCGCATACTCCTGTCGCACCTGAACCAGCGTCTCAAACGTTCGGTTGAGCAGCGAGGAGAGGCCGCTCTGCTTCGCATCCACGGGTTGTGTCCTCCTTATCCAGAAGTTCCGCTACACTTTTTTCCAGCGAAGAGAGAGACGCGGCGAGGGTCCAACTGATCTTGCTATCCTCCGTTCTTAACTCGAGACCGCCCATCAGATCCGGCGCGGTTTCGAAGGCAAGGCAGGCGTCCATTCCCAGTTCCTGCGTCACCGCCTGAGCGAGTTTCTCGCGGATTGGCGCAGGTAGATCAAACGCACTGCGGATCACGGCGGATCCACGGGCGTGTCGGAGCGAGGCGGCAAAGCGCCGCTTTTCGTCCGGCTCCATCGTCCGCAGGCGATCCCTCCAGATCTCCGCCA
>DATGIG010000425.1:0-8957 GCA_035295825.1 Chthonomonadaceae bacterium
CCGGAGGGCGTTTATGGCCGGATGGAGTATCGGGACGAGCTCTATAGCCCCACCACGATCCTCCGCCTCGTCCACGATTACGAAACGATGGTACAGGCTTATTGCCAGGATCCCGACCTTGCGCTGGACGCGCCGGAGGCCATCGCACCCACAGCGGCGAAGACCGATGCCCGTGAGCGCATGCGCGCCAACCGGGCGAAGCTATTGGAACGAACCCCCCAGGAGGAACCCGAACACCGTATCGAGGGGCGGTAGCCCGAACCGCTCTCGGTTCGGGCCTAACGTCCCTAACCAGGCCGCAATAGAATTTTTTTTCGAAACATGAGGCATCCCGAATTCGGGATGCCTCATGTTTAATGCACACTCTCTCCGTTGCGGGTATTTGTAGTTTGATTGTTTGATTGCTGGCATCGCAAAGATGCTCCTCAGCTTATCCACGGCGTTACTGCTGCCTGAAAAGCCCCGAAGGTTCCGTAAGCTATAGTCGCTATTATTTAAGGACAGAGGATTCATGGGAATAGATAGCGCCGATGTAACCCATCCGCAAGCAACCGACAAGGAGACCGAGAGGCCGGAAGCAGCAGGGCGTCAACAGGACAATGCCACGCCCGATACAGGGCGCATAACCTGGCTGACCCTGGCGGCGATCGCGGTTTTCGTGCTGGTCGGATTCTTCCTCTTTCGCTCCACAGGGCAGGATGACGGCTACATCAGCTACTGGCCCGCACATACGCTGGCGCACTATGGTCACATCGTCAACTACAGCGGCGAGGCGGTCGAACAGAGCTCCAGCCTGCTCTGGGTCCTGATACTCGGCATCTGTGCGTTGGTTACCCGCGCCCCCGTCCCGCTTCTCGGCCCCCTGCTTTCGATTGCTGGCGGAGCGCTGGCGGTAGTGCTCGCCTCCCGCCTGGCAACCCGCATGAACCGGCGGATCTCCCCCTATGCCGTGCTCTTCACCGCCTCGGCAGCCTATCTGATGTACTGGTCCTTCAGCGGCATGGAGACGAGCTTTGTCGGCGTATGCACCGTCTGGCTGGCGCTGGCCTATTCCGACTACCTGTCCGGCATGCGTGCCCGGATCTTCGAGGTCCTGGCGGCAACGCTCTGTTGCGCCCTCGTTCGCCCCGAGATGAGCGCCGTCCTGGGTGTGCTGGTGGTGGGGATAGCCGCCGCGCTCTGGATCCGGCGTCAGCGTGGCCTTCAGGAGGCGGAGGAGTTCAAGGGCGTCGCCGGACGCATAGGGATCCTCCTGCTGGTAGCGCTGGGGTGCATCCTCGGCATCGCTGCGTTTCGGCTGGCCTATTTCCATAGCCTGGTCCCCGAGCCTGCCCTGGTGAAAGGGGTCAAGCAGTTTCATCTTATGGAGGGGCTGACCTATCTGTACCAATGGATGTTCCAGCCCAATGTCAGTTGTTTTATGCTGCCGGTGGCGTGCCTCACCCTCGTGGGCATCGGCTGGACGCTGAAGGAGGCCCTCACGGACCGCGCGATGAACCTGGCGCGCCTCGTCTGTGCGCTCCTGCTCCTCGTCTACGGCGGTTTCATTCTCTCGGTGGGAGGAGACTGGATGCTGGCCGGACGCTTCCTGGTCCACATCCTCCCGGTCGCCATCGTGCTGGCAGCTGACACGCTGGGGCGCTTTACGCCGACCCGGTTTCTCCCGGCTACCGGGGCGGCGATCACCTTAATTCAGTTGGGCGGGATTATCTGGTATGCGATCATCATCGGCGTCGGGACCTCGCCCCTGAGCGCACCGCAGGGCGTGGACCCGCAGATCGCGTCGGGGTTCTCGTGGTTCGAGCGCAACAATCGCCTCTACCTGCGAGACGCCGCGCCGGAACAGGCTGTGGACCGGGTGGTGACGCGCATGCGCGCTACCGGAAGCCCGACGGTCCATCTCTTCAGCGGACAGATGGGCTTTGTGATGTACACACTGGGCACAAAGCACTATGGTCAGCTCGATGTGACCGACCGACATGGACTGGCGGACGGACGCCTCGTGGGCTGCTCCGTGTCGAAAGGACAGCCGCAAAAAGCCAATGGGCTGGATATCCGCTTCGACTGGTTCCTGGCCCATCAGAAAGAGTTGACGCAGGAGTGCCACATTCCTGCGCCGGACATTATCTACGATATCGGCTCTTCCAATGCCAAGGATCCGGCGCAACTGGCGCGTCAGCATGCGGCCCAGTTGCAGCAGTATGGATATGCGCTGGTGTACCACCGGTTCTGCAACGTCCCCCCGAACCGAGACTGGCTGCCCGGAGACAATAAAATAGCGGTAGAAGAGTACATCGCGGTCCGAAAGGAACTGCTGCCCACGCTTGGCATGCATGAGGTTCCCATAGATCAATTCCAGGACGCGACGTTGTAGAGGAGCGTATGATAGAGAACGAAACACGCGCTTCGCAGAAAACGCTGCTGGAGAAGCGGCAGGCGCTCGCACGGGCGGTGCTGGGTAGTCGCGTCCCCTCCGGGCAGTTCACGCCCATCGCACCCCGTGCTCGGAACGAAGAGGCCCCCCTCTCCTTCGCCCAGGAGCGCCTCTGGCTCCTCGACCGCTGGAACCCCGGCAGCACGGCCTATAATGTTCCCATCCTCGCCCGCCTGAAGGGAGAGCTGGACCTCCCCGCCCTGCAGAATGGCCTGGAGGCTATCGTGCAGCGGCACGAGGTCCTCCGCTCCTGCTACCCGGTCGTGGAGGGCCGCCCCGTACAGCGGGTCTGTGCAACGGACGTCACGTTCCCCATTGTCAACCTGGCAGACCTACCGGAAGCCGAGCGTGAAAGCGCGGTGCAACAGGAGATAGCGCGGCAGACCGGCCAGCCGTTCGATCTGGAGACGGGTCCTCTGGTCCGGGGAGCGCTGCTCTCTCTCAGCGCCCAGGAGCATATCCTGATCCTGATCCTGCACCATAGCGTGACCGATGCCTGGTCGCGCGGGGTGTTTGCGCAGGAGTTGGCGGCGCTTTATGAGGCTTTCCGGCAGCAGCAGCCCGACCCGCTGCCGCCGCTCTCCCTGCAGTATGCCGATTTCGCCGCCTGGCAGCGCAGCGCTCTGGATGAGCAGGCATTGGAGCGCCTCTTCGCCTACTGGCGTCCGCAACTGGCCGGCGCGCCGGCGCTCCTGGAACTCCCCTCGGACCGGCCCCGTCCTGCCGTGCAGAGCTATCGGGGGGCGCGCCTGCCGGGGCTGCTCTCTCCGGAATTGAGTCGCAGCCTCGCCGCGCTCGCCCAGCAGCATAACGTCACGCTCTTCATGATCCTGCTGGCGGCTTTCCAGGTGCTGCTCTACCGTTACAGCGGCCAGCAGGACCTGGTCGTCGGCACGCCCATCGCCAACCGGACCCGCCCCGAATTGGAGGGGTTGATCGGCTTCTTTACCAATACGCTGGCGCTGCGAGGCGACCTGTCGGGCGATCCCAGCTTTATGGAGTTGTTGGGGCGGGTGCGGGAGACCTGCCTGGGAGCCTACTCCCATCAGGATATCCCCTTCGAGAAGCTGGTGGAAACCCTTCAGCCGGAACGGCAGCTCAGCTACTCCCCGCTCTTCCAGGTGATGTTTATGTTCCAGACCCAGCCGGAGGCATCCCGAAATCTGCCCGGACTGCAGATCGAAACGCTGGAGGAGGAGCACACCAGCGCCAAGTTCGATCTGATCCTCTCGCTGGTGCAGACCCCGCAGGGCATGGAGACGAACCTGGAGTACAACACGGATCTCTTCGACCGGGAGCGGATGGAGCGTCTCCACGGGCACTACCAGACCCTGCTGGAGGGGATCGTCGCGGCCCCGGAGCAGCGGATCTCTCGCCTGCCACTGCTGCCGGAGACGGAGCGCCATCGGCTGGTGGTCGAATACAACGCTTCGGCGGGGGAGTGTCCGCGCGATATCTGCCTGCATCATCTGGTCGAAGAGCAGGTGACACGCACTCCCGATGCCGTCGCCGTGGAGTATCGAGGCAGACAGCTTACTTATGCCGAGTTGAACGCCGAGGCCAATCGGGTGGCCCACCATCTGCGCGCGCTCGGCGTCGGTACCGAGGCACGTGTTGGGATCTGCGCCGAGCGCTCCCTGGAGATGATGATCGGGCTGCTGGGCATCCTCAAAGCCGGGGCGGCCTACCTGCCGATCGATGCCACCTATCCCTCCCAGCGGGTAGGCTTGATGTGCCGCGACGCCGAGGTCGCTGTGGTGTTGACCTATGGCGCGGTGCAGGATGCGCTGGCGGAGGTGGAAGCGCCCCGCTTACGGCTGGAGGAGGCCCGCGACCACCTTCCCACGGAGAACCCCGGAGTCGGCGACCCCCTCAGCCCGCTGTATGTGATCTATACCTCGGGGTCGACCGGGGTCCCCAAGGGCGCGGTGATGCCCAACGATGCCATGGTGAACCTGATGTACTGGCATCGTCTGGCGTTGCCCGGCGTCACGCGCACGCTGCAATTCACCTCGCTCGGCTTCGACGTCCACGCTCAGGAGATCTTTGTGACCTGGTGCAGCGGCGGGACCGTGGTGCTGGTAAGTGAGGACGATCGTCGCGATGTCTCGGCGCTCCTGCGGGTGATGGACGAAGAGCGGGTGGAGCGGCTGTTCGTTCCGTTCGCCATGCTGCAGCATCTGGGCCTGGCGCTGGCGGGCGGGGCCGTCACGCCCCGGTACTTGCGTGAGGTAATCACCGCAGGCGAGCAACTGCAGATGACCTCGGAGGTGCTCACGCTGATGAGCCATCTGCCCGGCGCGCCTCTGCACAACCACTACGGCCCCTCGGAGACGTTCGCGGTCGCGTACTATACTCTGCGCGGAGATCCTGCAAGCTGGCCCTTCTGGCCTCCTATCGGGAGACAAGCGCTGAATGTGCAGATCTACCTGTTGGACCAGAACCAGCAACTCGTGCCGTTCGGCGTGCCGGGAGAGATCTATGTGGGTGGCTCGGGGTTGGCGCGCGGGTATCTCAACCGACCGGAGCTGACCGCCGAGCGGTTTGTGCCCGATCCGTTCTCCGGCAGGCCGGGCGCGCGCCTGTACCGGACCGGCGACCTGGCGCGCTACTTGCCCGACGGCAATATCGAGTTCCTGGGACGTGTGGACCATCAGGTGAAGATCCGTGGCTTCCGAGTGGAGTTGGGTGAGATCGAGAGCGTGCTGCGGCAGAACCCACGGGTCCGCGAAGCGGCAGTGATCGCCCGTGAGGATTCGCCCGGAGACCGGCGACTGGTGGCCTATGTAGTGGGAACGGACCCGGAGGTGCGCGCAGAGGAGCTGCGGGAGCGCCTGCGGGAGCAGTTGCCCGGCTATATGGTCCCCTCCGCGTTTGTCATGATGGAGGCGCTGCCGCTCAACGCCAACAGGAAGATAGACCGCAAGGCGCTTCCTAAGCCGGAAGTGCTGGAGAGCGAACAGGATGCGAGCTATGCGCCGCCTCGTAACGAGGTGGAGGAGATCCTGGCGGAGATCTGGGGGCAGGCGCTGCGCCTCCCGCAGGTCGGCATTCACGACAGCTTCTTCGAGTTGGGAGGCCACTCGCTGCTGGCCACGCAGGTCATTGCGCGGGTACGCGAAGTCTTTCATGTCGAGATACCCCTGCGCGATCTCTTCGAGTTCCCGACCGTGGCGCTCTTAAGCCGAAAGCTGGCGCAGGGCGTGCCGGGAGACAAGAGCCCGGAGGATGCCACGATCCGCCGTGTGGAGCGGGACCAGCCGCTGCCCCTCTCGTTCGCGCAGGAGCGGCTCTGGTTTATGGACCAGTTGCACTCCGGCAGTTCCCTCTTCAACCTCCCGATGGCGCTACGGCTGCACGGCAAACTCGATGTCGAAGCGCTAAGGCGCGCCCTGGTGACGCTCCAGCAGCGCCATGAGGCGCTCCGCACCGTGTTCGCCGTGCATCAGGGCCAACCCGTTCAGGTGATCCAGGAGGGCGAGGTCGCGCCTCTTACGATCGAGGAGATAGAACCCCTCTCGGAGGAGCGCAAAGAGGAGGTCATCGCGCAGCGGGTGTTAGCAGAGGCGCAGCACCCCTTCGACCTGGTGAAAGGGCCTGTCTACCGCTGTTATCTCCTGCGCCTGGGCGCGAAGGAGCATGTCATGGTACTGACCCTGCACCATATCGCCGCCGACGATACCACGACGGCGGTCTTTATGCGCGAGCTCAGCGCCCTGTATCGGGCGGAGATCACGGGACAGCCCGTCACGCTGCCGCAACTGCCTGTGCAGTATGCGGACTATGCCGTGTGGCAGCGCGAACGCTTCCAGCAGGGGAGCTTCCAGAGCCAGGTGGACTACTGGCAGCACCAGTTGCGGAACGCGCCGCCGATCCTCGGGATCCCGACCGATTATCCGCGCCCGGCCCCATCGAAGTTTTCGCGGCAGTCGCAGCGCTTCTACCTCTCTCAGGAGGTACACCAGCAGATCGTGCAGCGCTGCCGTGAGGAGACCACGACCCCGTTCATGTTCTTCCTGGCGACGTTCTCTCTGCTGCTGAGCCGCCATACGGGCAGAAAGGACATTCTGGTCGGAACCGATGCGCTGAACCGCGATTTACCGGAGACGCAGAACCTGATCGGCTTCTTTATCAACCAGCTTGTGCTGCGGACCGACCTGTCCGACTGCGCCAATTTCCGGCAGTTGCTGAAACGTGTTCGCAGCGTGGCGCTGGAAGGGTATGCGAACCAGGAACTGCCCTTTAACAAACTGGTGGAGATCCTGCGGCCTACGCGGGATCTGGAGCGCCCGCCTCTGTACCAGGTGAAGCTCGCCTATACCAAGGGAGAGGCCGCTTCGATGGAGTTGGAAGGCTTGACCGCAGAGTGGATTCAAGCGGACAAGGGGACGGCGCAGTTGGATCTCACCCTCTTTTTGAAGGAGCGTCCGGACGGAGTTTACGGCAGGCTGGAGTACCGGGATGAGCTCTATGCCCCCGCTACGATCACCCGTGTCTTGAAGGACTATGTCCAGATCGTCCAGACCTATGCTGCAGATCCGGAGCTTGCGCTGGATGCGCCGGAAGCGGTGGCGTCGACATCGAAAACCGATGCGCGGGAGCGGATGCTTGCCAACCGGGCGAAATTGCTGGGACGAACCAACCCGAAGGGAGCTGAATAATGGCGGAACGCGTCGGAGTGGTGAGCGGAGGCACACGTGGGATCGGCCTGGCGTTGAGCCACCGCCTCTGTAAGTTAGGTTACTACGTTATCGCTCTCTACCGAGACGATCATCAGAATGCGCAGAGTGCGGTTGTCGGTTATGAGGACCGGCTCAAGCCGGTCCAACTGGATGTGGCTCAGCCGGAGGAGGTACGCCGCGTGTGCGATCTTCTCCTTGCAGAACACGGTGCGCCCAGCGTCCTGGTCAACAACGCCGGGGTGAACCGGGACAAACCCTTCCTTGAAATCTCCGACGAGGACTGGTCGCGGGTACTCCAGACCAACCTCTCCGGCCCGTTCTACCTGACGCGTGCGCTGGTTCCGGCCATGCTGGAGGCAGGAGGAGGCGCGATCGTGAATGTTGCCGCGACGACGGCGATCCGACCACGCGTCAATGGCGCAAACTACTGTTCGAGCAAAGCCGGCCTGCTGCAGTTGACAAAGTGCCTCGCCCTGGAGTTGGCTCCCACCATCCGGGTCAACTGCCTGATTCCGGGGATGACGGGTACGGAAGAGCTCATCGAGCGGTTCCAACTCAATGATCCGGAACGCCGGGCCGCCGTGTTGAGCGAGATCCCCCTGGGACGCATCGCGACCGAGGAGGACATGGCCGATGCGCTGGAATTCTTGGTGTCTCCTCAAAGTCGGTATTTTACCGGGCAGAAGCTGATTATTGACGGCGGTCAGTTTATGTGGTGACCGGAGAAGCCCGGTAAAGGTGCCATTGCACGCTGGCAGTCAGCCGGGTACATTACAACCGAGGACAGCGCAACCGCCAGGGCGATACTATTGTCTGTGGATCCCCCTAAGCGCCCCCTCTGACTTAGGGATGCCAACCGCCTGTCGCCGTTTATTCCTGCCTCGTAAAGTGTATCGCGTTCCTTGCGATACACGCGTAATCTCCGTAGAGCGTGCAGTCCAGCGTCCAACAGCAAAAAATCGAGAATACGTCAACGACCCTCTCTCCATAGTGGTTTTAACGACTTCGACAGAAAGATTTAACGGACGATGCCATCGAAACTGGAAGAGTTGCAACATAAAAACAACCCCCACATCGAATTCGTGCATGAGACGATCCGGCAGATAGCAGCGCTCCATCCGGACCATACGGCTCTGATTGACGATAGCGGCAAGCGGATCACGTATGGCGAGTTGGTGGAGCGTGCCGGCCGCCTGGCGCGGCAGCTACGCGGCCTGGGGGTACAGCCCGATGATCGGGTTGCGGTCCTCCTGGACCGCTCGGTCGAACTGATCGTCTCCATGGTCGCGGCGCTCGAAGCCGGAAGCGCTTATGTGCCGATCGACACCAGCTATCCCGATGCGCGTATCGCCAACGTGTTCCAGAGCCTTCGTCCTGCGGTGCTCATTTCGGATCGGGAAGCCCTCGGCGGGATTGCCGCAGGCTGCCCGGTCGTTCACCCGAATTGCGATCCCGCTCCGGAATCGGATGCGACCACACCGGCGCTCAAGCCCGAACACCTCGCCTACGTCGTCTACACCTCCGGCTCGACCGGCGTGCCCAAGGGGGTGGCGATGCCCCACCGGGGGCTGTCCCGCTTGATCGAATGGCAGATCGCGCATAGCCCCGCTGGCCTGACGACCCTCCATTTCACCTCCGTGGGGTTCGATGTGACGTTCCAGGAAGTGTTCTCGACCCTCTGCTCGGGAGGCACGCTGGCCCTGATCTCGGATACCGTGCGGCGGGACCCCGAACGCCTGCTGGCAACGCTGGAGGAGCGCGCTATCGAGCGATTGTTCCTGCCCTATGTCGCGCTCCAGAACCTGGCCAAGGCCGCAAAGCGCCTGGGCGTCGTACCGAAG
>DATGIG010000426.1:0-5802 GCA_035295825.1 Chthonomonadaceae bacterium
GATGCGCCCAAGGTCGCCCGCTCCCTGTCGGAGGCACGTGGCACCCAGCACGGCACGGTGGCGGTCTCCGCGAAGTATGTACGGGGCATGCCGGTGGAAGAGACCTGGTCTAGCCCGGTCATGGACGAGAACGGGAACCGGATCGCCGTCCCGCATTCGGGCTGGCAGGCGGCGATGGCGCGCAACGACGCCTCCCGGGCGGTGTCGTCGCTCCTGGGGATACTCGGGGTAAGGGGAGCGAACGTCCGGGGCTACCCATTGGAGACGTGCCTGAGTCGGCTGCCGACCGGATGGGCCTCTTTCGAGGGTCCTGACCCGCTCAAGCTGGTTGCACGGTTCCCGCGCCCAGAGTTGGAGACACTCCACTCCGTCACCGAAGCGGACTTCGCCTCCGAGCTGTCCAGGCTCATCCAGTCGTTTCCGCAGCGCACGTGCGTCCTGCGTCTCGCGACGGGCCTCACCGCCCTGGTGCAGACGCCGTTCCTGGGGCTGACGGGTCTCTCCGACGGTACCCTCAACGCTATCTGCGCCTCGGACCAGACGCCCGATGAGGCGGAGGCTGCGTGGGCGAAGCGTCGCTACGACTCGTCACAACTGGCTCTGCAGGGAGGTTCCATCGCCAGCCAGCCGGCGCGTCCGACCGCACAGCGGCGCATCGATCCTCCTCAGGACGAGGAGAATGTGACGTTCAGGCAGGGCAGAGATGGCAGCCTCTAGGCGGCGGCGCTTCGAGCGCGGGGAGCCTGAGCACCCCATTGGCCCTCTGGACACAAAGGCAGTGCTGGAGGTCGCGAAGCTGGGCATGGCCACGGTTCCCCAGGTCGCCGGACTCCTGGGCTGGACGGAGCGGGCGGCGAGCAATCACCTCCGCAACGCCTACGACCACGGGTACCTGGAGCGGTCCGGCATCACTCGCCCTCAGTTGGTTGTCTCCGGAGGATCCGAGTTGCTGTTCGGTTCCGCCCCCATCGTGTATTCGCTGACGCGCGAGGGGCTGAGGTCTATTACCGACGCCCAACTCCTCGCAGCCTCGGAGATTGCCGATGTTCCCCAGGTGACGCCCAAGTCGCTGTTCGTCGCCCACGACCTGCTCATCCGGGACGTGCGGGTCTGGCTCACTATCCTGCAGCGCGCCTACCCCTCCCACCGGGGGCTATGCGAGTGGGTACACGGGTCAAGATGCGCTGTCGAACTGGGTCGGTCAGAGTACCCCCGCCAGTGCCGCCCGGACGCCAGGTTCACGTACGGGCTGCGGGAGAAGACTCTGGCAGCGTTCGTCGAGGCGGATCGGGGGACGGAGACCAGCCCGGTGCGGTGGGAGGAGAAGGTAGCGCAGTATGTCCCGCTCCTGTCCACCGGGCTCGTCGCTCAGGTGACAGGTCAGGAACTGGCGCGGGTGCTGGTGTTCTGCCTGGATGCCGCGCGGCGGGATTGGATCGCGACGACGCTGAACCGCAGCCTTCCGAAGGATCTGAGGGACCGGTTCTGGTTGTGCGAGAGATCCGTCATGGCGGCAGCCGATCTTGCCGCACCGGTCTGGCGGGTTCCGGGTGTCAGCGACCTCCTGCCGCTCGTTCCCCCTCAGTTCCTCTAACCGAATGCTATGAAGTCGTGGACTTCTCCTGGATTACACCATTCAATGCTTCTCGCTTCGTGGTCTGCCCAGGATGCGAGCGGGGAAGCAACAACTTCCTCAAGAAAAGCAGGACAATGCTATCATCCTGGAGCGGACATTCTGCAAATTGATAAGGAAGGGAGAGATGCCCGGATAAATCCACAAAAAAGAAGGGATCTGAGATCGAATCCATGCATCACGCTCCGCATTTTTCAACAAATGCGGTATAATGAGATAGGAATTCCAACGTATTTAGGTTTACGCAATAGCAGGACTGAAAATCCACGTGTCAATGGTTCGACCCCGTTAGGCGGCATGTCTTTATAGAAAGCACTGCGAGGCCAAATGGCTCTCGCAGTTTTTCTTTTGAGCCTGCGAAAAAATCGAGTAGACTGAAAAACTGGGAGTTTTTTTTAGTGCAAAGATAGTGATGACGAAGGGGCCGTCGGATCAGAAAAATCCGACGGCCCCGCTGCATCGCCTATCGAGAATATGCGTTTCCGGCGTCTGGCCGTATGGCTTACATGCCGCCGCGGACGGCGGCATCCGCGGCGTGTGCCAGGCCGAGGAGCATGTTGGTGAACTCTTTCGGTTGGCCGATGAAGAGACCGTCCGAAATAAACCCATTGATCGCCGCCACCGCGCCGTTCAGCAGGGTTGTTGTCGGTCGAATGATCGAGACGGGGGGAAGTCTCGGACTCAGGAAGGGAACCGGCTCCGGCATGATCAGGTTGGTCTGGAAGGTCTCCGGATCAAAAAAAGCCGGATCGTTCAGGTTGGGAAACACCAAATTGGGATTGGTGGGGTCGGTCAGAGGAGCCAGGGGAGGCTGGACCGCATTGCCCGCCTTGTCGTGCCAGGTTTGGAAGTGGGAGGTCTCGGTTGGGCCGATGCTCAGCAAGATATGTAAGACCTCCGGATCCGTTACGTTTTGAGCCAGCGTCGGGTAGAGGCTGGAGCCGCCTTGTTCGATAAAGGCAAAATGGAAGGCCGCCGTGTTGGCGATGGCCTGGATATGGTTGGGAGGGTTCAGGTCGTCATCGCTTCTGGGAATGGCCGGAAACTGCCCGGTGCTCAAACTCAGGACGGCTTGCGGAAACTTGAATTTGGGATTGAGATCGGGATTGATAAAGGGGCTGCGATAGCGCGTCCACCAACTGGTGTCCACGGTGAGTTGCATCAGGTTGGTTAGCCGTCCGATCCCCTGGGCTCCTGTCGCATTACTGCTCGGCAGGTTGCGAAACGCATCGAGATTGACCGGCGGCTCTCCCCTGGACATCAAGTAGGCGTTGAGGAAGGCCGCGTGGCTGAGTTCATCCTGAGTATTGTCGTGGATATACTGGGGCATGTCCGCATCCAACTGCTGCAAGGCGAACATGTAGGGCGCACTCCCCCCGGTGAGGCCCGGGAGTTCGTCGTCCTGCGTCCCTCCGAGTTCGGCGTATTGTAACCAGAGATCGCTCTCGATCAACTCTGCTGCCGCCAGGAACTTCAGGATGGCGACGTCACCCTTATTGAGGCTGCTTTTGGCGCTACTGCGTCCCCGGCCCTCGCCGAAGACGGATAGCCCGTCGGTCAACAGCCCGGCGCTCAGGGTCGCCGTGCCGACTGCTGTTAGTCCCTTCTTGAGGAAAGAACGCCGGTCGGTGCGTCCAGTCAAATCATTCTGCTTTCCATGCATAGGAACTCTCCTTCATGCTTGTGTTACATAGCCTACGTCACGATAGGCCGATAAAGGAGCGCGCTCAACAAGAGATACTCCCGACTGCGCGAGATGTCACGAAGCGAGATTTCAGCGAAGCGCTCGAATCTCACGCAAATCTAACGTAAGCGGTTGTGAAGAGTTTGACCGTACAATCCGCCATTTGGCGGATGTTTTCTTCCTTCTCAACCGCTAGAATAAACCCACGCGATGGTAAGAGGCTGGCCTGCCTCCGGCGCTCACATGGTCTGCCTGTTCTGGTCAGACGGAGCGGCCTGCAACGGCGCGCCATCGGCATCAGCCTGCAAAGCACGCGCATGGCAAAGGAGTTTATCATGATACGTCCCGTACAGATCTCGTTTCGCAACATGGAGCGTTCCGAAGTCCTGGAAGAGAAGATCCTACAGGAGGCGGATGATCTCGACACATACTACGATGGCATCATGAGCTGTCGTGTCGTCGTGGAGGTTCCCCACCGACGCCATGAACACGGCAATATTATCCATGTGCGCATCGACCTGGCATTGCCAGGTAGCGAACTGACCGTTACGCATGAGCCGGGCCTGCATGGCGCAAGCGAGCGAAGTGCCGTTGAGGAAGGCGCCAAGGCGTTCGAGGCAGGCGCTCCCCACAAGAATGCGCTCCTCGCCATCCATGACGCCTTTGAGCGCGCCCGGCGACGCCTGCAGGACTATGCGCGGCGTCAGCATGGCGAAGTAAAGGTGCATGCGCCTTCTCCCTATGCGCGTGTGGCTCGCCTGTTTCCCGGAGACGACTATGGTTTTCTAACCACGCCGGATGGGGTGGAGATCTATTTCCATCGCAACAGCGTGTTGAATGAAGGTTTTGATCGCCTGGAGATCGGGACCGAGGTGAGCTTTGCCGAGGAAGAGGGGGAGAAAGGGCCTCAGGCCAGCACCGTGCGGATTGCCCGGTAGCATGGGAAGTTCGTTCCTCGCACCGGTTTGTGCCGAACGGACCAACTATCGCAAAGAGGGTCCCGTCTTCTTGCCAATAATCGGAGCGGCAGAGTATGTCTTTGCTGCCATATCGTTCTCCATTGGGTAGGTGCAGTTAGGTGCTATAATAGAGGCATAAATCTGTTTGCGACGAAAGAGGACGATGCCTCAGACCGTGCGCGTGATGCATTTTGCCGATACCCACTTCGGTGTGGAGTTGTATGGGCGTCTCGACCCCGACACCGGGATGAACACCCGCCTGCAGGACTTCAAGCAATCGCTGCTGCGAGCGATGGACGAGGCGCTGGAGCAGGGGATCGATCTTGCCGTCTTCGCGGGCGACGCCTACAAGAGCCGGGATCCCCGCCAGACCGAACAGCGGGAGTTCGCCGCCTGTATCCGCCGCCTCACCGATAGGAACATCCCCGTGGTGCTGCTAGCGGGCAACCACGACATGCCCTCCATTCGGGGCCGCGCCAACGCCGTCGAGATCTACCGCACCCTGGGCGTGACCCATGTGCATGTGCTCAGTAGGCCGGAGATCATCCTGGTGAATACGGTGGCGGGGCCGGTGCGCATCGCGGCCATGCCCTACCTTATCAAAGGCTATTCGATAGCGCGGGAGGAGTTTCAGGGCAAGACCCTGGACGAGACCCGCCTGCTGCTGGAGGCGAAATACGCCGATTATCTGGCCGATTTAGCCGCGACCATTCGGGAAGCCGAGGATACCACGCCCACGATCCTGCTCGGGCACTTCTGGGCGAACGGGGCGAAACTCTCGGCGTGGCAGTCCGGCTACTTCACCCAGACCGAGCCGCAGGTACCGCTCTCCGCGCTGACCGATCCGGCCTTCGACTACGTCGCCCTCGGCCATATCCACAAGCACCAGGATCTGAACCCCAATGGGCAGCCCCATGTGGTCTACTCCGGCAGCCCGGATCGGATCGATTTCGGCGAGAAGGACGAGACCAAGGGCTTTGTGCTGGTGGAGTTGCACAAGGGCGGCGCGGACTACACATTTGTGCCCGTGCGGGAGGGCCGCACGCTGCTGGAGATCGAAGTGGACGCCGATTGCGACGAGCCGACGGAGAAGATCCTCGCCGAGGTGAAGCGACACTCCCTCCGCAACGCCATCGTCAAGCTCACCTATAAGATCAGCCAGGGGCGGCAGGCCCTGGTGCGCGAGCGGGAGATCCGCGAGGCCCTCGCGCCCGCCTTTATGACCGTCTCCATCAACCGCAAGGTGCAGCGCGATGCGGCCCTCCGCAGCCGCCTGCTGACCGAGAGCAAGACGCCCCGCGAGGCGCTGGAACTCTATATCGAGACCAAGGATGCCCTGAAACCGCACCGGGAGCGCCTGCTCGCGTATGCCGACCCGCTCTTCAAGGAGCTGCACGACGAACTATGATCCCCATCAAGCTCACCCTCAAAAACTTTATGAGCTACGGCGCGGAGGGCGCGACCCTGCCGTTCGAGGGGCTGCACGTCGCCTGCCTCTCCGGCGACAACGGCAACGGCAAGTCCGC
>DATGIG010000427.1:0-8223 GCA_035295825.1 Chthonomonadaceae bacterium
AGGGAGTGTCCGCCCAACGCGAAGAAGTTGTCGTGGATCCCCACCTGCTTGCTACCCAGCAAACCGCTCCAGATCGCACACAAACCCGCCTCCAGGGGAGTGCGAGCTGCCACATATTCTGCTACTCTGGATACCGCCGCCGGCTGCGGCAACGCCTTCCTATCCAACTTCCCATTCGCTGAAATCGGAAACGCCTCCACAAACACATACAACGAAGGAACCAGATACGCCGGCAAACGACCCTGCAAATACAAACGCAACTCCTCGCTCCCAACCTCGGTCGAAGTCTCCAATACCACATAACCCACCAACTGCTTCTGACCCGGAGTATCCTCCCTCGCCAGCACCACCGCATCCGCCACTCCCGCATGCTCTCTGAGCGCACTCTCGATCTCCCCCAACTCGATCCGATACCCGCGCACCTTCACCTGATCATCCACACGACCCAGATACTCTAACTTCCCTAAAGCACTCCAACGCACCACATCCCCCGACTGGTACAAGCGAGAACCTGCTTCGGCAGAGAAGGGATTGGCAACAAAACGCTGCGCCGTCAACTCCGGACGCTTCAGGTAACCCTCAGCCAACCCCACTCCCCCGATGTACAACTCCCCAGCCACTCCTAGGGGCACGGGCTGCCTCTGAGCGTCCAGCACATACAACCAGGTGTTGGAGATCGCAACCCCGATGCTGGGAAACGCCTCCCCGGCAAAGCACTCGGCATACGAGGACCAGATCGTGGCTTCGCTCGGACCATAGAGGTTGAAGAAGCGGCGTCCGGGCGCCCAGCGCTCCACCAATTCTTGGGGACAGGCTTCTCCTGCCACCAGGATCGTCTGCAGATGCGGCAGTGGTTGCTCGCTCATGGCAGCCAGAGCCGAGGGAGTGAGGGTAACCACCTGCACCTGATGGCGCTGCAGGAAGTTCTCCAGGTTGGGGTTGGGCAGCAGGCTTTCGCGGGAACCCAGGCAGAGGCATCCTCCGGAGGCGAGGGCCATGACGATCTCGAAGAGGGAGGCATCGAAGCTCTGGGAGGCGAATTGGAGGATGCGGCTGCCCGGTGGGATGCCCAGCAGGTTGGCTTGGGCTTGCGCGAGGTTGCCCAGTCCGTGGTGAGCCACGAGCACGCCCTTGGGAGTGCCGGTCGAACCGGAGGTGTAGATGATATAGGCGGTGTTGTCCAGGGTGACCCTGCTCTGGGGGTTCTCCTGGCTCTGATGGGCCAGTTGGTCGTGGGTTTCCTGGGCATCCAGGCAGAGGCAGGTCCTCTCAAACCCTCCCAGGCGCTCCACCAGCCCTTGCTGGGCGAGGACGATTTGGGTCTGGCTATCTTTGAGCATGAAGGCGAGGCGTTGGTTGGGGTAGGCAGGATCGAGGGGCAGGTAAGCTCCTCCCGCCTTGAGGATGCCCAGCATCCCCACGATCATCTCCACCGAGCGCTCCATGCAGACGCCGACACGAACTTCTGGACCGACGCCTTGCAGGATGAGCCCGTGTGCGAGTTGGTTGGCTCGGGCGTTGAGTTGTCGGTAGGTGAGGGTGTGCTGCTCGCAGGTGAGGGCGAGAGCGTCGGGAGTGCGCTGGACTTGAGCCTCGAAGAGTTGGTGGAGGCAGAGCCTGGGATAGTCGGCGTGGGTGTGGTTGACCTCGACGAGCAGTTGATGGCGTTCCGGTTCGGTCAGCAGGGGCAGGAGGGAGAGTTTCTGCTGGGGATCGGCGACGATACCCTCCAGCAGCCTCTGCAGATGACCCAGCATGCGGGCGATGGCGGCGTCATCAAAACGCGCCCTGTCGTAATAGATTTTGATTGCCAGATCGGTATCGAGCGTTACCGTGATGGCGAGTGGAACCAGGGGCTGCTCGTGTAGCTCCGCCGTGCGGTCTCCCCATCCGGGGATCTGCCTATGGAGGGAGGCTTTCAGCGTGGTGTTTTCAAACACAAAGAGAGTGTCTAACAGCCGCATGCCGGGAGTCACGTCGCTCCACACCTGGATTTTATTGAGGGGCGTATGCTCATATTCCCGAACGGCGAGGTGCTGCTGTCGCAGCTCCTGCAGCCACTGATGCACGGGCTGCTCCGCGTTATAACGGGTTCGGACCGGCAGCGTATTGATAAACAGCCCGACCATCGTATCTGCACCGGGCACGGTCGAGTGCCTGCAGGCGCGCGTAGCTCCGAAAACGACGTCCTCCGCGCCGCTGTAACGGTGCATGAGAAGCGCCCATGCGCCCTGTACAATCGTATTGACGGTGATCGCGTGCGCTGCAGCAAAGGCATGGAGCGCAGCGGTCGTTGCCTCCGGCACGCGGATCTGCCGCACGCCTCGCCCCTGCTGCGCCGCCGCGCCGAAACTGCGCTCGATACCTAGCGGCGTGGGGGCCGTAATCCCCGCAAGCAGAGACTTCCAGAACCGGGAGGCAGGCTCGAAATCCTGCTCCTGAAGCCAGGCGATGTACTCCCGATACGGCTTCGGCGGCGCTAGCTCCAGATCCCGGCCCTGCCGGAATGCCTCGTAGAAGGCGAAAACTTCTTTCAGAACCATGGGGAAGGAGCGACCGTCCAGGAGGATATGATGGAAGGTCCATACCAGGCGATAGTCGTGGTCGCCCTGCTGGAACAGGGCCAAGCGCATCAGAGGCGCCTGCGCAAGATCGAAACCGGCGGCACGGTCTCCACGGAGATAAGCCTCCAGCCGGGAGCCGGTATCCACACAACTCCGCCAATTCTCTTGAACGAGGGGGACATTTACCTGTGGCAGGACTTCCTGGAGCGGTTCAGCAACGCGCTCCCAGAGGAAACGGGAGCGCAAAATCGCATGGCGTGCTACAACGCGCTCCCACGCCCGCGCGAGCGCGGAGACATCGAGCGCTTCGGGCAGAGAGAGGACGATCTGCTCGATATTGGCTCCCAACCCCTGGTCGCCGAGGCTCTCCACCAGCATCCCTCGCTGCATGGGAGAGAGCGGATAGAGGACTTCCCCATCGGTGAGGCACTCCACAAGGGGTGATGCGTTCTTCGGTTGGGTCGGCTCGGGCGTGCACTCCTGGAGGATCGGGGCGTGTACCAATGGGTCGGTGGACAAAACTTCTACCTCATTTATGAAGAACACAAAGCAACGTCGCCGGTTGTAGCGGGCGAAATAACTGCCAGCTAAATGCCGTCGAGAGAGCAATTGTGCATTCGCGCCCCGCGTTCGGCCTGGAGTGGTCTCATCATGCGGCGCTCAAACGGTCCCTTCCCTGGGAAACCGTTTTGAGAGGAGGATATCAGGCTTCCTTGCAGTCTCCCTGCGCGCTTATCCAGGGGGTTGGGCCGTTCGGAAAGCGCGTGGGATAGTCGTTGTTGGGGAAAAAGCCCGGTACCCTGTTGCGGCACTGCTGGAGTTCGGAACAGGGAATGCGTATTGCCAGGTCCGTGTCGGAACAGAGGAAGATGTCGTCCCGTGTTCGCATCAGCTCACGAATGTATTTGCCCACTCCCCGTTCTGCGGTCTCCCCTTCGGAATAGTCGTGCCATAGAACGATGGCGTTGGGCTTCATCTTCTGAAAAATCCATTCGGTGTCGTTTTTCACCGCTTCATAGGAGTGGCTGGCATCGATGAAGGCGTATTCGATGCCAGTCGGCACTTTTGCCCAGGTGTCCGGGGCGAAAGAATCGCCGTAGATCTGTTCCACCTGCGAACGGCGGGGATGGGTCAGATAGTCAATGCCCACTTTGCGATGGACGATCAGGCGCTCGTCCGTAGCGGCGGTGAGCGCCTCCGCCTCCTGGCCCAGGGGCAGATCCATCGTGTAGATCCGCGCCTCGGGGTGGCAATTATCCAGCAGCAGCCGGGTCGTCGTGCCTCGATAGGTCCCTATCTCGGCAATGATCCGGGGTTGAAAAGCGCGTAAGAGCTGCACCATCATCAGGCGCTCCAGGGGAGCCGTGGCGCCGTCGAACCAGCCGCTGGATTGAAGGGTAATCTCCCCCTCCACGGGAAAAGCCCGCACAATATCCCAATAACTCATGACATGAATATGTTCGTTCGGTATAGCCGCTCGTTCCGCCGCGAGCAGGATTTTGCGCGCCTGCCCTGGCCCTCGGGTGACAAGCGTTCTTAGCGCGGCCAGATTACAATAGTCTATCATGCGAAAAAGGGAGTTCATGCGGGCCATCTGGGGAGCGGTCCTTTCCTGTCCCGGCCATGCCTCTCTACCGGGAGCTCAGAATCTGTCTCCTCTATCGTTCGTTTGATTTCTGCGGTCGAACGGAAATTAGAATGAACACTGCTCCGGGAACGAACGTCTGATTAAACAGCCTATGAAGAGACGCTCTCCTGACAGAGCCGTTATCACTCCCGCAGCAGCCACTCATGATTCCACGAGGGGTTACCGATAATATCATCGCCTTGACAAAACTGCTGCATCCACGGTGAGGTATCTTTTGACAGGCATGGCATAAGCTCCCATGGCAGATCTCCGGTTAAGGTAATAAGTAGATCCGTACCATGGTCGTGCTTATGTTTCGGCAGGCACAAGACTGTCTGCGGAATATTTTGACTCAAGATGGGAAGAATAACGAAATGCCTACCCTGAGCCTTTTAGCAAGATCCGTTCGCCACCAGGTCCCACAACCGGAACGGAAGTATCGTCCCTCCGAAGACGCATATAGCGTGAGCAGCAGCGTATTGGACCGTGAGCGGCTCTTCGCCGAGTTTGCTCCTCTGGTACGCCGCCTCATTCGCCAGTACGGACAGGATGCGGAGATGCGCCAGGATCTCTCCGGTGAGATCTACTGCCGGTTCTGTGATCTGCTGGAGGCTTACGATCCCGAACGCGGCGTTCCCCTGCGCCCCTACCTCGTGCGCCAACTCTCCGCAGGCATCTACACTTATGCCCGCCAACAATGGCAGTTGAAGCGACGGGAGACCACCTGGGAGACCCGAGAAGGACGCTCGGAACCCCTGGCCGATGCGGATCCGACCCCCTCCTGGGTGTTTGCCTTATCGCAGCAGATGGTGGTCGAGGCGCTCCCGGAGGCGATGTCGAAACTCCCTGCCCGCCAGCGGAAAGTGGTGATCTGGCGGTACTACGAGGAGCGCTCGTTTGAGGAGATCGCCCAACGTTTGAATATCCAGGTAGCCACCGCCCGCTCCTTACTGCGCCACGGCCTCAATAAATTGAGAAAGCAGATCCAGCAGGAGGAGTGGGCGATATAGTATCGCCCGGCCTCGCTTCTTATTAGGCGCTCTGCTCCATCTCCGCCATGCGCTTGCGCAGGCTCAGAGGACGCATGTCCGTCCAGACCTCTTTGACATAAGCGAGGCACTCCGCCTTCAGGCCCGTTTTGCCGGCGTCGTTCCAACCCAGCGGGTTCGGCTCATCGGCCCGCCAGATGGAGTACTGCTCTTCATGGTTGACGACGACCTTGTATATGGTCGTATCGTCCATCTCCTGGTTGCTCATCGAAAACTCCTCCAATGCTAGAGATCGTATTATTTTCCTGTCGTTGCGATGCGATACAACTCCCGAGACACCATCTCCAGGATGATCGGCTCCTGCGCATGCAGGAAGAAGTGGTCGCCCGGAAGCATTCGGGCCAGGAACGGCCCCGTCGTCTGTGCGCCCCAGCCCTCCACCTGCGCTCTGGAAATATCCACGTCCTGAAGCCCTCCGAACGCGGTGATCGGACAGTTCAAGGGAGGGGCCTCTTCATACGCATAGGTCTGGCAGAGCTCGAAGTCGGCGCGCAGCAGCGGCAGCATCAGTTCGAGCAGTTCTGCATGTTCCAGCACATCGGGCGGCGTGCCGTTGAGGCGGCGCAGTTCGGCAACAAATTCCGCATCCGACAGATTGTAGGTGGGAGGATCGGGATCGGGCAGTTGGGGTGCGCGACTACCGGAAACGAAGAGATGGACCGGCAGCGGGCGGTTCTGCTGCCGATACCGCCGTGCAAGCTGGAAGCTGATCAGAGCCCCCATGCTGTGCCCAAAAAACGCATAGGGCTTGTCAGTATAGGGCAGCAGCGCTTCGGCTGCCGCCTCGGCCAGCGGTATCACGCTCCGAAAGGGGTCCTCATTCAGCCGCCGGGCGCGACCGGGCAGATGGACCGGGCAAATATCTATCAACGACGGGATCTGGGTGGACCAGTTCCGGTAAATATGGCTCGTCCCGCCGGCATAGGGAAAGCAGAACAGGGTGAGCTTCGCCTTGGCGTTCGGTCGAAAGCCGCCAATCCAGGCCTCTGTTCCCACAGGTTCTTTGAGAAAAGGTCTACTCACGATACTCTCGGCACTTTCCTGGCTTTGCAAACGCCGTACCCTGTGCGCCTCGGCGCCTTCCTGTCGGGAAAATCCCGGTTCTCACAGGCGGCACGACTGAGAACCAATTACATCGGATTTTCCGATTGTGCAATTTCGCACGTCCCGGTTCCACGGCGAAGAACCAGGCCGCCATGTGCCCGTTATGCACACCGCCCCGCTTAGCGGCATGTTGTTACATGAGTCTGGCGCATGGCACAGCGCCATGTGTTGCGGGTTATTTTGCCAACAAATGTACCTTACAAAAGGAGTTCTTCATGAACGAGAGCATAAGCAGGGGTCTGGGGCCGCGTGGCCTGGGCGATATGCGGCGGAAGGCCGTCTCGCTGACCGACGCCCCGCTCGTAAAGTCTCGCCCGCTGAATCCGGAAAAGAAGTTTGTTCGGATCTATGAACCCACCACGGCGGATGTGGACGTCGCGGACTGGGTAGCCCACAATCGGGAGAGCCTGGAGCAGGACCTGTATGCGTATGGGGCGCTGCTGCTCCGAGGCTTCGGCATCAAGTCCGTCGCCGATTTCGAGAAAGTGGCCCTGGCCTTCTATGGTGAACTCTATGGCGGCTATGGCGACCTGCCCCGCGCAGGCACCAGCGAAAGCATTTATCAATCCACTCCTTACCCGCCCGACAAGCCCATCCTCTATCACAACGAGAGCTCGCATCTCAACTCCTGGCCCATGAAGATCAGTTTCTCCTGTATGCAGAAGGCGCAGGAGGGTGGGGCGACGCCCCTGCTGGACTGCCGCGACATCTGCAACCATCTGGATCCGGTAGTTTTCAAGAAGTTCGCCGAAAAGGGCCTGATGTATGTCCGGACCTTCACCGAGGGGATCGATGTAAGCTGGAGAGATTTCTTCCACACCGAAGACAAGGCCGCCGTGGAGCAGATGTGCCGGGAAGCCGAAGTGGAGTTCGACTGGACGGACCGGGACGGGCTGCGCACGCGCCAGATCACCCACGGTGTGGCGAAGCATCCGAAGACGGGCGACACCGTCTTCTTCAATCAGGTCCAACTGCACCACATCTCCTGCCTGGATAAGCCGGTGCGCGAATCGCTGCTCTCGCTCTTCGGCGAGGAGTTCCTGCCGCGCAATGTCTACTATGGCGATGGATCTACCATCGAGGACAGCGTGATGGAGCATATTGGCGAGGTGTTCGAGCAGCACGCGGTCCGCTTCGACTGGCAGGAGGGCGACATCGCGCTCCTGGACAACATGCTGACGTCGCATGCGCGCGACACCTATGTGGGACCACGCCGGATCGTGGTCGCCATGGGCCAGATGATGTCCAGAGACAAACTGCAGTAACGGTAAGCCGCTCTCCGGATGTTTCCAACCGGAGTTGTTCCTCAATTTGAACCACAGGAGCCAGCCCGAATTTTGCGACCGGGGATTGAAAATCCCCGTCTAAAGGGCCTGCGGCCGACCGTCCTTCGGACGGAAATACTTGCAGACTGGGCATCCGTGAGGACGCTTGGCGTGATAGCGCCCTACAGAGATACGTTCTGTATCCAGACATCTCAAATTCGGGATGGCTCCTATGTTTTGCCTCGCCTGAATGTGAATGGAAGAACTTCAAGATCACAGGTTCGAGTCCTATACCCGCTCTAAATAAAAATAATTTCGCACCTCAGAAGTGCAGAGTTATTTTGTTTCGACCGGGATATTCTTGTTATAATCGAACTGTTCGCACCAAAGTGTCATTTAGCGGAGAAAGAGCGAATGAGCCAAGATGAGCGCCTCATTGAGAAAGAGTCTCCACCTTTGCCCGATACAAAATTAGAGGGTTTAGAATAAGTGGCTCGGGATTTACGTAGAATCCCTTATGAATGACAGACAACCCTATTCCACTGACTTAACCGACGCCCAATGGGCGATCCTGGAGCCCTTCTTTCCCAAAGTAGATCGGCCCGATAAACGCA
>DATGIG010000428.1:0-4567 GCA_035295825.1 Chthonomonadaceae bacterium
TTTGATGGGTTTCACGGCGTGAATGGTCGTGCCTGGCTCCTGACCATCGTGCGTAATACCTGCTATACCTGGCTGCAGCAGAACCGGGCGCGGGAGTTCACGACCGCGCTCGATGAGGAGATCTGCAACCTGCCGAGCGACGCCTTCAATCCGGAGGCGCTCCTATTGCAGAGTGTGACGCTGGAGGTGCTGCGCAAGGCTGTAGAGGAGTTGCCTGTGGAGTTCCGCGAAGTGGTCGTGCTGCGCGACCTGGAGGGGCTCTCTTACCGCGAGATCGCCGACATCGCCGCGATCCCCCTGGGCACAGTCATGTCACGTCTGGCCCGCGCTCGCAAGCGCCTGCAACAGGGTTTGTCTGCCCGACCGGGCAAGGAGTCGCCGCTTGGATTGTAAAGAGACGCAAAACCTGCTCAATGGTTATCTGGATGGTGAACTGGATCTCGTGCGCCATGTGGAGATCGAACGCCATCTGCAGACCTGCCCGGAATGCTCTCAGGCCTACCAGCGGCTAAGCACGGTACAGAAGGCGCTTCAGAAACCTGGCCTCTCCTATTCCGCTCCTGACCGGCTGCGCAAACGCGTGCTCGCCGCGACGCGGCAGGCGAGCCGGGAGGAAGCCGCTCCCCGCCGCCGGTTCTGGCCTGCGTTCGGCCTGGCAGCGGGATTTGCCTGCCTCGTGCTGCTCGCCCTGATCGTGTTTCCCAGACTGTCCACTACTTCTACGGATGACCTGCTGACGCGCGAGGTGGTTTCGAGCCACGTGCGCTCGCTGATGGCGGAGCATCTGATGGATGTTCCCTCCTCCGACAAGCACACGGTCAAGCCCTGGTTTACCGGGAAGTTGGATTTCTCTCCGCCGGTGGAGGACCTGACCGAACAGGGCTTTCCGCTCCTGGGCGGACGGCTGGACTATCTGGACGACCACCCGGTCGCCGCCCTGATCTACCGGCGGCAGAAGCATATGATCAACCTGTTTATCTGGCCCTCAGCGTCCCAGAAAGACATCCCTTTGCAGGCCGAGACGCGCCAGGGTTACCATCTTCTGCATTGGACGCAGTCCGGCATGACCTTCTGGGCCATCTCCGACCTGAACTCCGCCGAATTGCAGGAGTTTGCGCAGCATATTCAGAGCTTCAGCGCCCCGCACGGCCCTTAAGAGTGTGTACGGAAATGTCGTATGGACGGCGTTGAAACGCCGTTCTGATACCCAAAGTCCGCCTTCGCGGACTGCACCCAGAACCCGCGCAGGCGGGTTTCGTATTTCAGGACGGGGATTCATCCCCGTGGCTAAGGATTTCCATACACACTCTTAGACGGGGATGTATTCCCCGACCGTGTTATCCATTCCTTCTACGCCACTAAAGTTGGCGCATATCCTCCGATCTGCGTCATCGGATCGATTGCAGGATTTTGGCACAGGTGTTGGGAAAAGTGCGTGCCGCATTGCCGAACCCTGGCCGCTCGTCTGTTGACAGCTTCCCGCTGTCCTGTGCTAAACTCTAAATGGGCAAAAACGCAATGCACAGGAGAGGATAAATAAGTTTCCTCTTCATGCGATTTCTCCTGAGTAGATCTTTGCGAAAGGTTCCTATGGGATCATCCCGTACACTGTTATGTATTTCACTGGGCGTCCGCTTTGTACAAGCGTAACCTTTTCGTCTGCGCTCCGTCAAACAGTGTGTAGGATGCGACCCCCGACGTATTACCGGCAGTAACGCCTGTTTCCCATGAGTAAGAGAGGAACGGATGAATCACTCTGTCCATTTTACCATCCCGGATCACACATCCGTGGCGGCGCAGAAGGCGCAGGCAGTAATCGAGGAACTAGGAGCGCCATTAAAGTCGGATTCCGGTCACTTTATTACCGGAGCTATTCCCCATCCCGGCGGAAGTATCGAAGTTCTGATCTCCTGGCTGCCTGCCGGAGACGGGACCCAGATCACCGTCCAGACTACCGGAGAAGACCGCTTTGGAAATGCGATTTTTCGTACCGCCGAGCGGGTTCGTGATACGTATTTAAAGCAAGGACACTTGAAAGCAGTCTCTTCACGCGGCGGGGTGAACATGTCTGCCATCCTGGTCGTGTTGAGCCTTTTCCTTGTGATGGGCCTCTTCTTTTTCATCATGACGCGGCATTAGTTACCTAACCTCCCGGCCTCCTTCCACGGAGACCTTGCCCTGAAAGGCATGGAAGGGAAGGAGGTGACATAACCTCTCACCCATGTAGCATAAAATCACGTCAACGTTTCCGTTTTATTGGGGAACGTTGACGTGATTCTGTTTGTAGGAAGGCATACGCTTAGCCACCGCTTCCCTGGGTCCCCGAATCACTTTGGGGGCGGGGAAGGGAGAGGCGGTAGCCGGGATGGAGTTAGGTAAAATAAGGACAAGATTTCTACACGGAGGACAGAAAAGGGAGAGGGATGGAAGCGGAGCAACAAGCCGAAGTCGCGAAGACTACGAACGCCCTGATTCCAGAGGCAGGAGATATCCATGAGATACCCTCATTATGGCTGCTGCTGCGGGTCTGGTTCGGGATCGGGATCCAGTCGTTCGGGGGAGGCATCGCGACGCTGGCCCTGATACGGCAGGCGGTGACGGAACGGCATCGGTGGATGACGGATGTGGAGTTTACTCGCGATTGGGCGCTGGTGCAGGTCGCGCCGGGGATCAATCTGCTCGCATTGACCATTCTGATCGGGAGGCGCGTGCGGGGGGTACCGGGCATCTTCGTTGCACTGGCGGGGCTGCTGCTTCCCAGCGTCGCGATTACTCTGTTGTTGACGGCTGGCTATGCCCGAATACGGGGCTTGGCCGTGGTACAGGCCGCACTACGGGGGATTGTCCCGGCCATTGTCGGGTTGGGGTTGCTGACCGGAGCGCAGATGGCGCGTTCTCTGCTGGTATTGAGCCGACGAGAGGGCAGTACCAGCCTGGCAGTGGGATTTCTGATCCTCCTGGGCGGCGCGTTCGCTACAGCGCTTTGGGGCGTGCCCGTGCTGCTGATCCTGCTGCTGGGCGGCGTGGCGGGGGCGCTATGGCAGTGGCGCTATGCGGTGCGGAAACATGCCGAGGATGTGTCGCCATCATGAACCCATGGCTCTCTTTCTGGCTCTTTCTGAAAGCCTCCCTCTTCTCGACAGGCGGTATGGGCAATTTACCCAGCCTGCACAACGACCTACTGGCGCGGCGCTGGGCCACGGAGAGGCAATTCGCCGAATCGCTGCTCATCGGCCAGCTTGCTCCTGGCCCGAATGGGTTCTGGGTGCTCAGCCTGGGCTTTCTCACCGATGGATTACGGGGTGCACTGCTGGCCCTACTCGCCATCAACTTGCCCCCCATGCTGATCCTCCTGGTGGAGCGCCTGTACCGGCATGTGAAAGAGCATCCGGCAGTGGAGGGGTTTATGCGGGGCATGAGCCTGGCGCTGACCGGGATGTTCGCTATCACCATGTATCGCCTGCTCCGTGGAGGTGGGCTGGATGTCCGCACGGTACTCATTGCGCTGGCTGCCGTGGGCCTGGGCGCGACCCGGCGCGTTCCGCTGATCGTGATCGTGGCGCTGGCTGCCGTGGCAGGCGTTCTCTTTACCTCTGGGCATTAAAGCCCGGATGGGAGCAGGCTGTCATTCGTGGTGATGGTCGTGTTCGGCGTCGTGGAAGTGAGGGTGCGAGTGGACCAGGTCGCCATGTCTGTGTAGGTGTTCGTGGATGAGGTTGACGCTCAGGAGCAGGGGCAGGTCGTTCAGTACCTCACGGCTGGGCCGGTCGGCGACGAGGGTGTGCTCCTCACTGAAAACCAGCGCCCGGTCGGAGATGATGGGGACGATGTTGAGGTCATGCGTGGCGGTCAGGATCGTCTTGCCCGCGCGGTGCAGGTTGACCATGAGCTCGACGAGCCAGTGCTGGGAGCGGGGGTCGAGGCCGTTGGTGGGTTCGTCAAGTAACAGTACTTCCGGATTGATGACCAGCGCGCCGGCGATCGCGACCTTCTTCTTCTCGCCGCCGGAGAGTTGGAACGGAGGGCGATCCAGCAGGTGGCCGATGCCGAGCAGTTTTGTTACATCCTCCAGGCGCCGGGCGATCTCTTCGTAGGATAGGCCCATTTGTAGCGGCCCGAAGGCGATCTCTTCGCGCACGGTGGGGGAGAAGAGCTGCGCATCCGCGTTCTGGAAGATGAAACCTACCCGCCTGCGGAAGCAGTAGGCGAAGGTCTCATCGCGGAGCGCCTGTTCGGTCAGCGGCGCGCCGAAGGCTTCGATGGTCCCGGTCTGCGGGTGGATCAGGCCATCCAGCATCTTGATGAGGGTGCTCTTGCCGCAGCCGTTGGCCCCCAGGATCGCGACCTTTTCGCCAGGCGTGACGGTCAGCGAGACATCCCGCAGCGCGACGACGCCCTCCCCATAGTGATACCCCACCTGAGACAGCACGAAAACAGGAACCAAGCGTCACCTCGCTCTAAAATCTAAGGCGCTCGCCGCCGAGAGAGATCACGGCAATGAGCAGCATCGCCAGCGTCCAGGCCCAATCCCTGAGCCGCCAGCGGAGTTCCGTCAGCGTGCGCATTT
>DATGIG010000429.1:0-2293 GCA_035295825.1 Chthonomonadaceae bacterium
AGCTTGCCGAACGGGATCTCCTCAGTCTTGCCGCCGATCTCGACGGTAAGGCACGGCTCGCCCTCCCGTGCCGTGCCCACCGGCGCGATGCAGGTGCCCAGGTAGATCAGGCAGTCCCGCTCGAACACCTGCGTGGCGGCCTCCGGGTGGACCGTGGAGAGGATGCCGAGCTGGGGCATCATAAAGATAGAGTCGACCGTCAGCAGGGTGAAGCCTTCTGGCTGATAGGCGTCCATCATCATCAGGGCCGCCTGTTCCCGACGCGGCGCGTGCGAAAGCACCCCACCGGAGCCGACGATCATATCGAGGGACAGCATATTGACCAGGGTCAGCCCGGTGCCTTTCTGATCGAAGATATTGCCGACGTTCTTCTCCAGGGTGGTGCCGGTGAGGCCGCGCGCCAGCGACTTGTGGTGCTCGAACGCCAGGCGCAGCGCCTCGCGGCTGACCGCCTGTTCGATCTGAAGGTCCATCAGACGCTGCGGAATGGTGGTCGGGCGGATCATCTTATTGCGCAACTGGTTGCGCAGGTCCGCCTCTGAAACGGCGAACGGCAGCCACCGTTTGATGTTCTCCACCTTCGCTTCGGTGAGCACGTTGCAGATGGAGTAGGACATGCCCAGGTTGGCCGAGACGGTACGATTGAAGACCGTGTTGAAGACCGAGAAGACATCCGTGGTGGCCCCGCCGATATCGACGCCCAGCACATTGATTTTGCGCTGTTCGGCGATGGTCTGCATGATCTTGCCGACCGCGTTCGGGGTGGACATGATTCCTGTGCTGGTCCAGGTGGAGAGCTTGCCATAGCCAGGAGCCTGCTGCATGACATGCTCCAGGAACAGGTCATGGATCGCTTCGCGCGCCGGAAGCAGATTCTCCTTCTCCATGGTCGGGCGCAGGTTCTCGACCTGGCGCAACGCCACCTTGCCCTCGAGCAGTTCCTCCACCTTCGGGTAGGCGTCCCGGTTGCCGGCGTAGATGACGGGAAGGGAGAGCCCGATGCCGAGGCGCGGGCGGGGGTCCGCCGAGACCAGCATTTCGGCCATCTCGACCAGATGGTTGATGGTACCGCCATCGGTGCCGCCGGACATCAGGATCATATCGGGGCGTAGCTGGCGCAGCCGTTCGACGCGCTGGTACTCCTTGCGGCCATCATCTACTGCGATGACATCGATGATGATGGCGCCCGCGCCCAGCGCGGCCCGCTGCGCGCTTTCGGCGCTCATCGCCATGACCACGCCCGCGACCGTCATCTGCAATCCGCCGCCGGCGCTGGAGGTGGAGAGGTAGAGATCGACGCCGGTTTTGGCGTCCTGCGCCGGGGTCATCGGTTTGCCCTCCGCGCCAAGAAGGGTCTTGCCGCTCAACTCCTCGACCTCCCGGACCGCATTGACGACGCCGACGGTGACGTCGTCAAAGGGGGCTTCCACCGTGGTGGGCGCTTCGCCGCGCACCATCAGGCGGTACTGGCCGTCCGGCTGTTGTTCGATCAGAATGGCTTTGGTGGTGGTGCTGCCGCAGTCGGTAGCAAGAATAGAACGGACCCGGGACGGATCCGGCAAAATCGACGGTTCGCTCATGGCGGTGGGGTTGTCTCTCCGGGTAGGATAGGCTGACGCCGGCGTTACCGGCGGAACTCCCTATTATAGCACACCTCCCGCCTGCCTGCGCGGCCTGACGCCCTCCCTGACCTCACTGCCCCCACCCCTAACCCCTCCCCACGCTGTGGGAGAGGGGAGACTCAAGCGGAGAGGGAGAAGGCCCACCTTCCCCGGCCCCTTCTCCCAGAATTGGGAGAAGGGGAGAAAGGCCCCGCTTGCAGGGAATCCTGCCGTTGACAAGGCGTCGCAAAAGAGGTAACTTATCCGCAGCCTGCCGCCGCTTTGCGCGCAACGGCAGCCCTGTTTTGAGGAAAGGATTCATCGTGTCCAATCGCGCCCTCATCGACCATATCTTAGCGCAGCGCCGCTTTGCCGTCACCGGCGTCTCACGCGATCCCGAGAAGTACGGTTACCTGGTCTACAACTATCTGAAGGGGGAAGGTTACACGGTCTTTGCCGTCAATCCGAACGCCGATTCGATCGATGACGATCCCTGCTACCCCTCTCTGGACAACGTTCCCGGCGGGATCGACTGCGTCGTGACGGTGACTCCGCCACATATCACGGAGAAGACGATTGTAGAAGCGGGGCATCTGCAGATTCCGTATCTCTGGATGCAGCCCGGTTCCGAATCGACGGCGGCCTACAATCTGGCGCGCTCCAACGCGATGCAGGTTGTCTCCGGCGGCGCG
>DATGIG010000430.1:0-28002 GCA_035295825.1 Chthonomonadaceae bacterium
TACCGCTTGCCAGCAACTTCCCATCCGGTGAGAAGGTAAGCGTACCAATGGCGTTCGTATGTCCCCGGAAAGTATGAATGAGACGGCGGGAATCGGTATCCCAGAGCCTGATGGTGAATTCCCGGATGGTGTAATCCCCGGTCCCGCTCGCCAACAATTTTCCGTCCGGCGAAAAGGCGGCGGGAAATACCTCCTTGTCATCGAAAGGCCACTCCCGTTTATGCATCGTAGTCATATCCCATAGCCGGATCGTATGATCCTTGCACAGCAGAGCCATCATTCGACCGTCCAGGGAGAATACCGCCGGATATTTCAAGGCGCCGTCTATCGGCAAGGGAGGCTCCGGATGCAACTTGTCGGTTTTCCAGAGGAGGATAGAACCGTCGATAAAGCTGCTGTCGAGCGTATGGCCATCGAGAGAGAACGCCAGGGAATACACCCCTTGGTAAGGACTAGCCTTGTGCCGGCTTGTCAGGGGGAGCATCTCCTGGTAAGCGGCTAAATGCTCAGGCTCGGCATTCCAGAGTTTCACGGTCGTGTCATTGCTACCCGAAGCCAGTGTCTTGCCATCCGGGGAGAAGGCCACGGCATTGACCATGCCGGCATGGTCTTTCAGTGTGAACGGTTCACTCTGCACGCCTTTCTCATCTTGCTTGGGGAATCTCCACAAATGGATTATGTCGTCCCAACTTCCACTGGCCAGCATCTTATCATCCGGTGAAAAAGCCAGAGAATTGACGGCAAAGGTATGCGCTGTAAGGATAATCCGTGGATTTTCCGGGCGTTCTGTGTCCCAAATTTTGATATCGCCGTCCTCCTGGCCTGCAGCCAGCAACCACCCATCATGATGCGAAAATGCCAGGGAAAACACATTGACAGCTTTCCCATGGACGTCTTTCATAGCGAGGGTTCGGATGATGCATCTGTTCGCCACATCCCAGAGTTGGATAGTCCCGCAGCCGCTACAGGCCAGGACATTGCTGTTCTTTGAGAAGGCGATGGAGAATAGCTCATTCTGATGTGTGGGTATCGTGGCGACTGCCGTCCACGTCTTTGTGTCCCAGAGCCGGATGGTAAAATCGTCTCCGGCGCTTGCCAAGAGCTTCCCATCCGGAGAGAACGCGATGGCTTTGACCGGCTTGGTGTGCCCTGAGAGCGTCCTGAGTTCACGCTTTGTGCGCATATCCCATAGTCTGACGGTGTGATCCAGGCTGCCGGAAGCCAGGACCGTACCGTCTGGAGAAAAGGCAAGGGCATACGCACTGGCCTTGTGTCCTCGAAGCGTTTCACTCGTCCCGGCCACGACATTCCAGAGGTGGATCGTGTTATCATCGCCACCAGAAGCCAGGATACCCCCTCGGGAGTACGCCACGGAGCGGACCAGGTCCGTGTGCCCACGAAGTGTGCGGGCGGCGCCATGACAGAGCCGCCAGAAATAGCGCCACTCAAAGCCGCGTAGATCCTCTTCCTGGCCCGGCTTGGGGCGTTGCTCATCCAACAGTTCCAGTACACGACCTGTGTTGTTATCCTTCAGCGCCTGCTGCGTCACGTTCATATCTGCAGCGTAAAGCAAACGGGTCGCGTTCTTCTCAGTTTCCATAGCGCGATGCGCCTGACGGGTCGCGTTCTTCTCGGCTTCCATAGCGCGATGCGCCTGCTTGATCGCGACGAGACCGAGACTGCCGATGATGGAGAGCAGTACCAGAGCGATCGCTGCGACGCGAAATGCGCCACGCAGAAAAGCGGCTCTCTGCCGGCGCTTCTCCGCATCAGGCATCTGATTCCGGATCCAGTTCCGGTCGAACACATGGGAGTAAATCCGGTTACGGACTACCAGTTCGCCCTGTTCGGCGCGCACCAATCCCGACAGCATCAGAACATCTATGAGCGGGTTCGCTCTGTTGTGATGAATCTTGCTGGCGTGGTACACCTGGTCGTAGAGGCCGAGTAATTCGGCCAGGTCTACGTCACTCTTGAGCAGCCTATCCCTGACAAAGGTCAGGTTGGTATCCCGCTCCTGCGCCGCCGGTGATAGAAACAGATCATAACAGAGCCGGTCTACGTGAGCGGGCGTCAGCGTCTCGGGGTGCAACGTGATCTCCTGACAGAGGAGTTGTGTCAGGTAGGGGTGGCCGCCGGTCCAGTAGAACACGCGTTCCAGCAGGGCGTGTCCGAGGAACGGCCCACACTGGAAGCCTGCCGCCAGAGGCTGCATCTCTGTAAAGGCGAAGTCGTGGAGTTCGATACGTCGGCCAATGTTGAAGGGGGTGGTCCGAACGTCCTGGATGAGGTCGGAGGGGGTAGCTACCCCAAGCAAACAGAAGGTCATCCTCCGGGCTTCCGGGGTATAAGCACGGCGATTGTGGCTTTCCCGAATCATCGCAAAGAACTCTTCGACCGAAAACGAGAGTTTGCGCACGGCATCGAGCTCATCCACAAATACGATGAGAGGGGCGTTGAGGTGAGACAGAAAGACTTTATGAAGCGCGGCAAACCAGCGCTGCGCGCATCCCAGATTCGGCTGTTGTAACCAGAATGTTTCCGCCTCTTCTTCCATATCAAAAGTAATGGCCAGACTATTGAGCAGGCCATAGTACCACTGCTCCTGCGTTAGGTTCTCTCCCACGCTACTGAGATCCAAAATCGCCGCCTGATAACCTGCGTCGCGCAGGCGTTGTGCTACGCGCACCATAAGCGAAGATTTGCCGACCTGTCGCGTATCCAGCACATAACAGAATTCGCCCGCTTCCAGCGCCGCCAGCAGGTCGGCATCCGCCCGTCGTTCGAGATAGGAAAGCACATTGTCGGGGAGGGTTCCACCTGCAAAAAAGTAGGGCGATGGTTTCGCTTCGACCCTCATTTCAATCGCCTCTCAAAATAGTGGGCATAGAGACGGCAACGGGGTTGGGCAGTCTCGGACGAATCACCGCTCAGAATGCCTGCGCTGCGCAATCGGAAAAAACTCGCGTCGGAACATGGTTTACCCTCCAGAATGGCGAGCATATCCGCGTGAAGTTCGCTGTCGGCAATGAGGAAACGTCGCATGCCTTCCAAATGATCGTGGTAGGGGCCGTCTGCCTGCAAGGCAAATCGCTCAAACGCGTCGAAATCGAGTTGTCTTGTCTTGATCTCATTCAGGCCGCGCATCAGCAGATAGGGATGTCCGCCCAGCAGATCGCCCAAACGCTTCGGATCTATTTTGGAAAGCAGGGGCGAAGCAAAACGTTGCTGGAGTTCCGCGCCCTGCACATCATCAAAATCCGCCAGCGCAATGCGGGTTCCGACATTAAACGGAGATTGGTTCAGATCGCGGATATAGAGATGGGCTTCGGTGGCTGCGGCAATGAGAAGCGTGAAGCGTCCCCAGGGAACATGTGGTTCGGTAGCACGCTTCGTATGGATTCCCCGCAGCAGCGCAAAAAATTCGTTGTAGTAGTCCGTTTTGAAGAGTTTATCCACGCCATCCAGCGCCCAGAGAATGGGGGCGTCCGTTGTTGCCAGCAGGCCGCGGCGCAGAAATCGCTCCAGATTGCCGGTGGCGCCTAGGAGTTCTTTCCAGTCCTTTTCCGGCGTAAACTCCTGCTCGCTCTGTTCGGCCAATAACGCGATCAGGCGCAGGTAGAAGGTTTTGCGCGCTGTAAGGTCTTCGGGGGCCAATTGTTCCAAGTCGGTGTGATAGACGGCCCAACTTCGGGCGCGTGCGTACTCAAGCCCTCGCGCCAACAGCGATGATTTGCCGGTCTGCCTGGCTCCTTTGATTAGGAGAATGCCCTCTTGCTGTTCGAGCGCCGTGTAGAGAGTGGCATCGGACGTTCGGGCAATATAGAGAGGCGCGTTCAGGGGCACAATGCCCCCAACCGGACACACATTCTTCACTCCGGTCACATCCATATCCAAAGCAGCGGTTTGGGGTAAGGCCGCCGTTTGCCCTGCGGTTTGCAGCCCTATCTCATTCTGATCTTGTAAGCGCTGGAGAGCATTTTTCAATTTTCTCGTGTATCGCTCCCGAATTGGGCCGATCCACACATCCTTCCATCCTTCCAATAACGGCTCTTCGGCATATCGCTGTGCCAGCGCAAGAGAGGAGGCATCTCCCCGTTCATAGGCGGCCTCGACTTGAAGCGTATCCGCCTGCGCTTCCTGTAACACCAATCTCAAACGTCCGCCCTGCGATTCAAGACAGCCTACATCCTCGCCAAGCATTTGGCGTATATGAACGAGGCTCTGGCGTAAGTTCTGTTCCGGGTCATCGAATATATTGCGGCTCCAGAAGTGCGATGCCAATTCCTCCCTGTCTACCCAACGCGAGGCGTGTAAGACCAGATATGCCAGCAGACGATCCGCTTTACGCAGATGCAGGCCCTCCAACGGTTTACCGTTTTGGCGCACATCGAACGTACCGAAGAGGCAAAAGCGCAAGGACGACTGATGATGACCGCTCTCTCCCATGCCGTTCTCCTCCCATAAAACGCGTTGTTGCTATTGTACCCCTCGTCCGTGCGGTAAATTCCCTGCTTTTTCAACATTCACAAAACATTCACAGGACCGTCACACCGCTGTCACGCCTCTGCGCTGTACAATGCCTCCAACATTCGATGCTATCCCCAGTGCGAGAGCGAACGGTTCCGGTAACTACAGCATTCATTGGATTTCATAAGGCTTAGATAAAGCCCTTCCAGGGCGGCCAAACCTGGCTTTGCTGCCTGGTGTTGCTTCAAAACCAAGTCCGATAAGGGGAGAGAAGAGGAGAGAGCTATTATGGAACCAGTTGATCCCAATGTAGATCAGGCAGCCTATGGAAGTGTTGCTTCCAATGCAAACATGGACATATCGTCCCTGTTCGTTATCATCCTCTGGTTCATGATTGGCCCGATGGGAATTCTTCTGTGTTTAAGTAGTTTGAGCGATTTATTGTCGTGGAGGTTGTTTGGAAATAATAACAATTTGATTATATATAGTGATTATTGTCTATATGAAGAATGGAAATTTCCATTATATTCATTTTTATCTTTATTAGGTTTGTGCTGTAGTATCGAATTTACATTCTATCCGATGGCACTCATAAGTACCTTAAGGGATATGGGTTGGGGAAAAATCACCTTATTCCTTTTGCTCCATATCGGTTTAGTGCTTGTGCTGTGGACTTTTATCCTCTTATCCATATTTATAATGGCGAAAATAGGGAAGGTTAAAAGGAAGTGGAGTGCGTCTGGCCTTTTTGGAGGTGGAGGCGGCTCATCTTCAGGATTGCATCAGATGTTTTCGATTCTTGTTGCATTAATCCTCGCTCTGGGGATTTCGAGCATCTTTCGGTTCTTTATGCAGCCTTGAAGTTGATCCCAGGAGGATACACCATAGCTCTTGCTGGGAAAAGAAAGGAGACAGGATCATGTCGAATCTGGGAGGCCCGGGCGACGGATACATGAAATTTTGGTATCTTGTAGGGATTCCGCTGGTTATCGCCATTATCACTTTCCGCGATGCGGTCACGGCTTTCAAGTATTCCAGTGATGTCCCGGATACAGTGACAGTGGGCGACCTGCTCAACGGGCGGGCGGGTCCGGGCAACTGGGTGACCGTCAATGGCACTCAGTGGAGCGAATATCCCGTTACCCTAAAGCAAGCTATGCAAGAGCACGGCGGGATAAGCGGTTGGCGTAAGTGGGACTACCATTTGCTACTCAATCCGGAAGACCCGGCGATGCAGGTTTGGCCCAAAATCAACGCCATCAGGAATGAGTTGAAGAGCGTGGACTGGAGCAAATTTGCCTCCCTCAGTGAGGAGGAGCTCGATCACATAGAACAGAGACGCCTTGAGATGAGCGACCTGCTCAAGAAGTTCAAACCCACACAGTACGTCTCCATCGTAACCAATGGGTATGACTATGGTATCCAGCTACCCCCTCTCAAGATACAGATTCCCTCCTCGTTCTCTACGCCCGTTAAGCCGATCACAATACCCGTGTTCAAACCGGTTATAATACCACCTAGCGATCCAAACGATCCAGACTCGCAAAGGAAAATTGATAAAGCCTTGGACGAAATGGAAGCCAATGGGAGGGAATACCAGAAGCAAATGGACAAAATGAACGCTCAGATAAGGGACCTCCAGAAGCAACCGAACGATCCTCCAGAACCCGAACTCCAGAAGCAGGTGAGGGAACTTTTGGACACAACCGACAAAGCACAGATGAGTTTGCAGTTTGATACCAGTGTTACCGGCATCGTCAACAACCTGGACGGGAAGGCCAAGGACGGGTATGCCAAAGAGATAACGCCCCCAACTTTGCAAATAGACGCCGGGAGTACCCCATCACCATCCTCGATGTATTTGTTTCTCGGTTCGGCGGCGGTTCTGGCTATCGAGGTGATTGTGGTTGTCTTCGCTGTCGTCGTTTCACGCCGTAAACGGAGGGAGCGACTGTGATGAATGCAATCAAGCAGGAGTGGAGGCCCCAGCCCGATGTGACCGACCATACAGGCAATCGTCTGCCGGAAAATCGCGTTTTCTTTGTGCCACCTCCGTTGGAAATCGGCCACATCCTCAGCGCCTACTCCAGTGTGGTGTGCGGAAAGATGCCCAACCCGATCGGCAGGCGCCTCGCTATCGGAGCGGTATTAGCCGCCATCGCCATTGGAATTGTCAGGCTTAACGTTCGCGACTTCAATCTTTCGTTTGTCGAAGGTATGGAGGCGATGCTCATCTTTGGCGGTCTGGCCGGACTCCTCGGCTTCTTGATCTCCAACAGGGCTAATTTCTGCAGCTATGTCGGCGAACAGGGGGTTGCACGGTACAAGCTGAAAAAGGATCCGGAGCAGACACGTCAGGGCAAGGTCTTCCTGTTCCAAAATGCAGCAGAATTGCGCACGGCGCAGATACGCAATAATTTCCATGGAGCTTATACAAGTACTTCCTATGACTTCTCCTGGTCGGACGCTAAGGGGAAGCAGGTTTTCCTTCTTAGCGGGCGGTACCGGAGCGAAAAGGGAACGCCGAAGGCGGGAGACGCCTTCTATTTTGTCCGCGCCTCCGAAGCAGCCTGGAGCACATTCGTCTTCGAGCGGGCCAAGGCAGAGCTCGCACGCATTGGGACGATTCGCTTCAACCTGCTGGGTAGCAACCATCTTCTTATCGGGCCGGGATTCCTCGAAATCTGTGATAACGGCCAGACCACCCGCTGCCATCAGCACGAAATCGCCCGGATCGCACTCTCGCGGGGTGTCGTCACCTTACGACGCACCGATGCCTGGTCGGGCGTCTTCGGCATCGGTTCCATAGGTATCTTCTCTTTCGATTATTCCTACCTCGGCAACGCCCAACTCTTTCGCACCCTGCTCAAGGATATGGTCGGAGTAGAATTCAGTTAACTCTGGGTACAAAGTTACCGGTTGATCTCGCCCAGGATCAACCGGTCTCTGAGGCGGTCCGGGAGGCGGTTTAACAGCAGGAAGAGCAGCGCATCCTGGCCGATGGGATAACGGGTCTTGGGCTTTTTGGCCCGCAGGGCGTGCTCCACGGCCTTTACGACCGCCTCCGTGGAGATGGCCTTGCGGGCCGATTCTGCGATCATCTTTCGCACTTTCGCCATCAAACCCTGGTAGAGCGCATAACGGTCGGGTTCGGTTCGGCGGCAGAGATCCTCCGTCTCCTGAAGGCTCTTGTCCCAGATCGGGGTCGCCACCGAACCGGGCTCGACGACCGAGACCGCGATCCCCCACGCATGAAGTTCCATCCGGAGCGCATCGGTGATGGCCTCGACGGCGAACTTCGAGGCGTCGTAAGGAGCGGAACAGGGCGCGGCGCAGCGTCCCGCGATGGACCCAATGTTGACGATGCGGCCCGGGCCGCGCCGCAGGTGCGGTAGGAACGCCTGGGTCACGGCCACCAGGCCGAGCACGTTCACCTCGAACTGCCTGCGCCAGGCTTCGATGGGCACCAGCTCAATCGGCCCGACTACCGCGATTCCGGCGTTGTTGATCAGCCCCGCCAGCGGCGCGTCCCCGACTTCGGTTACTGCGCTCGCAATCCTCTCCGGGCACGTCACGTCGAGCAGCAACGCTTTGATATTTCCGGGCGCTTGCGCCTCCAGCGCCTCGGCATCGGCAGGCTTGCGGACGCCCGCAAACACCCGATACCCGAGTTGGGCGAAGTGCAGCGCGCACGCCTGGCCGATCCCGGTCGACGCGCCAGTGACCAGGAGGTTCCCATTTGCAGGTGAGACGAGTGTTTGCGGCTGCGCGGAGGTCATCCGGCTGTCTCCCCGCCTTTCAGTGCCTGCCATACGGCTTCCAGAGCGCGGATCGCGTGCTCCAGTTCCGCCTCGGTGTTGGCGGAGGTGATGGAGAAGCGCACCAGGTTCCGGTTCATGGGCACCGCCGGATACATCGCCGGGGTGATTAAGATACCCTGCTCCCACAGTACCCGGCAGGCCATGACCATCTTCTCCCAGCCTCCGATCACCACCCCCACGATAGGACACAGGCTGCCGTTGTCCACCTCGAAGCCGATAGCCTCGGCTGCTGTGACAAACCGCTCCGTCAGACGATAGATGAACCGGCGCTTCTCGTCCCCTTCCCGGCGATTGACCCGAAGCCCCGCCAGCGCGCTGGCCAGGCTCGCCACGCACGTGGGGCCGGAGAAGACAAACGGCCCGGTGGAGCGGTACATCGCCTTTTCCCGCGCGTCGTTGCAGGTCACAAACGCCGCATAGGAGGAGAAGGCTTTCGACATGCCGGCGACGTAGATGATCCGGTCGGTTTCATAGTCCAGCCCGAAGTGGCGCACAATGCCGTTGCCCCGGTAGCCATACGGCAGCTCCGCATCCGGGTTCTCCCCGATGATCCCGAAACCGTGCGCGTCGTCCACATAGACCAGCGCATTGTACTCTTTCGCCAGTCGGACGTACTCCAATAAGGGCGGATAGTCCCCACCCATGGAGTAGGAGCCATCCGTGGCGATGATCTTCGGGCGCTCCAGGCGATATCGGGACAGCTTCTGGGCCAGATCTTCAGGGTTGTTGTGCTTGAAGTTCACCCACTCCGTGCCGTCCGCCTGCGCCCGAAGGCACGCCTCATGGATGGAGTGATGCGATGCGATGTCCTTGAGGATCACCCCGTTGTACCCCGCCAGGAGCGGGATCACCCCCAGATGGAGCAGCGAAATCGAGGGGAACACCAGGGTCGTCTTTGCGCCTACCAGGACGGCCAACTCCTGCTCCAACTCCTCATAGATCGCGGGCGAGGCGACGGCGCGCGTCCAACTCGGGTGTACGCCCCACTCCGCCAGCGCCGCCGGGATCGCCTGCATCACTTCGGGATGGAAATCCAGCCCCAGGTAGTTGCAGGAGGCGAAGTCCAGGTACCACTTCCTCTCCACCAGGATCTGCCGGCCCTGCTGCTTCTCGGCGACGACAAATGCCTGCGGGATCTGCTGCACACGCTCGTAGATGGCGATCAGATCCGCCTCGTTCGGAGGCGCGTCGCCCATCGGAGTGATGGCGGCCTCCTGCGGACCGGCATCCTTCAGCTTTTCCAGCAGGAAGAGAGTGAGCGCCCGTGTATTCACGTCCCGCATCATCTTCTCGACGGGAACCGTGACCCGCAGCGAACGCTCCAGGCGGTTCTTCAGCTCGATGGTCATCAGGGAATCGATGCCCAGGTCCAGCCACGGCTGGGTGGGCGTGATCCCCTGCGCAGCCTCCAATCCCAGCACCTGGATAAGCTGACCGTGTATATAGGTCTCCAGCAGGGCCTCGCGCTCCTCCGGAGGCACGGCATGGAAACGGGGCAGGAAGTCGTCCTGAACGGTCTGTGTGGAGGGCGCCTGGCGCAGCAGCGGGCTGAGGAAGGTGACGGCAGGGCCGGGAGGCAGTCCCTTCTGAAACGCCGGCCAGTGGATGCGAAACACGCCCACCTGCGCCGGAGCGGAGCGCTGCCCAGGCTGCAGCAGCGCCGCAAACGCCTGGATACCGCTCTCCACATCCAGCTTTTCGATCCCCTGGCCCCGCAGAGAGAGTTGCGCCGCCATGCCAATCTCCGCCCACGGCCCCCAGTTGATGCTCAATCCGGTCAACCCGCGCTGGCGCCGATGGTGCGCCAGCGCGTCCATAAACGCATTCGCCGCCGCGTAGTTGCTCTGGGCCGGCGAACCCATCAGCGCGGCAATCGAGGAGAAGGGCACGAAAAAGTCGAGATCTTGCCCCAGCGTCTGCCGGTGCAGATGCCATGCGCCATGCACCTTGGGCGCCATCACGCGCTCAAAGCGCTCTGCCGACTGCTTCTGCAGCACCCCGTCATCCAGAACTCCTGCGGCATGCACGATCCCCCGCAACGGCCCCTGTGCCCGGCACGCCTCCAGCAGGCGCGCCACGTCGTTCTCCTTAGCGACGTCCGCCTGCACCATCGTTACGGACGCTCCGGCAGCCTCGAACCGTGTCACCTCTTCCAGGGCCTTCGCGCTGCCGCCGCCGCGCCCCGTCAGCACCAGATGGCGCGCGCCCTGCTCTACCAGATACGCCGCCGCCTTCAACCCCAGCGCTCCCAGGCCGCCGGTGACCAGATAGCTGCCCTCGGCCCGAATGGCAGGCGTTGCATCCGGCTCGAAGCGGAGCACCACTTTGCCCACATATCGGTTCTGCTGGATGTAGCGATAGGCATCGGCCACCTCCGTAACCGGATACACCGTCTGGGGCAGGGGATGCAACCGCCCGGCCTCCATTCCTATCCGTATCTGTTGGAGCGTGAAGGTGGTCAGATCCGGGTAACGCGCGAGCACATCGCCCATATCGAAGGTGAAGTAGGCCACATCCGGGCGACGTTGGGCGACCTCTTCCGGAGTGAAGATGCCCAACTTGCCGATCTCCACAAAGCGCCCGCCCGGCTTGAGGACCTCCAGGCTCCGCTCGATAGCAGGGCCGGTCAGGCTGTTGAGCACCACATCCACGCCCTCGCCATCGGTCAGAGCCAGGATCTGCTCGGCAAAGTCGAGGGTGCGCGAGTGCATCACATGTTGGATCCCCTGGCTCTTCAGGAACTCCCACTTGCCGGGGCTGGCCGTGGCGAAAATCTCCGCGCCCGCCGCCTGTGCCAACTGCACGGCAGCCTGCCCTACGCCGCCGGCAGCCGCATGGATCAGCACACGCTCCCCCGGCTTGAGTTGCGCTAAGGTGTGCAGGCCATGGTAGGCCGTGAAGAAGACGCTCGGAAGGGCCGCAGCGGCCTCGAAATCCATTCCCGCCGGCTTGGGCACCACCAGTTCGCGATAGGCGGTCACATAACGGGCCATGCTGCCGGTAGCGGCCGACATCACCTCATCGCCCACCGCGAACTCGGTGACGCCTTCGCCGATGGCCACAATCGTGCCCGCGCAGTCGAACCCCAGCGGCACATCCGGCGCCTTTTCGATCCCCAATGCCTGGGCATAGTACTCCTTGAGCAGGCCCAGGGCGATCAGCACATCCCGGAAGTTGAGCGACGCCGCTTTGACTTCGATCTCCACCTCTTTCGGACCGGGGCTACGTCGGGTCATGGGCACGAGTTGGAGGTGGTCGGGCGAGCCATACTCCGCCAGTTGCACGCGATACGCGCCTTCGGGCGTCGGCTTGCGCGTGTCACGGTAGCGCTTCAGGCGGGCGACATAGCGCGCCCCAGTGCGATAGGCCACCTGTGCCTCGCCGACCGGCAGCCGGAGTTCCGTCAGCAGGTCCTCGATATCCTGCGCTTCGGCCTCCGGGTCCCCGGTATCCGGTGTTAAGTCCACACAGACACTGTCCAGTTCGGGACGCTCCAGAAGGAGCGTGCGCCCCAATCCCCAGACGGATGCCTGCGCTGCCTGGATCGGCTCGGAGCCATCTACGGCCTGGCTGCCCCGTGTCACCAGCCACAACCGGGGGGCGATGCCGGCGGTGTTCAACGCCTGAACCAGGTGCAGCGCTCCGAGACTGAGCGTCTCCGCCAGCTCCGGCGTCTCCGCCTCGTCGCCGGGTGGCTGCGCGCTCCAGAGGTAGATAACACCCTTGCAGGCGGGCTGCCCCTCGCCCAACGCCTCCGTAAGCAGGCGCGGAAAATCGGAGGGCGCTCGCGGGTTCAGCATAAACCGCTCGGCCCCTACTGCGTGAAAATCCGCTCCCTCCGTTACCACCACACTGCGCTGCCCCTGCTCGGTCAGCCGCGCCGCCAGTCTCTCTCCCAACGCGCCGTCGCTGAAGATCAGCCAACTGCCCGCCGCGCCGGGATCTGCCGGAGCCGGCGCAGGCTGAGGCTGCCAGTCCACGCGATAGAGCCAATCCGCGATCTGGCGGCGCAGGAAGGCATCTCGCGGCGCTTTGCGCAGCTCGAACCCCTCGATCTCGACCACCCCCTGGCCGGTTGCATCGCACAGCCGGATATCCCAGCGGTTCTCGCCCACCTGTACCGCGTGGCACCACCAGATCGGTCCGGCCCCCGCCATTCGCGCCGCCTGCAGGCGCTTCACGCCGAATGGCAGCAGCACATCCGACGGGGCATCGTCCCCGAAAAGCGTAGCGCCCGCGACCTGGAAGCAGGCATCCAGCAGGGCCGGATGCAGCCAATAGCCCTCCAGGCTGCTTACTGCTTCCGGAAGGCGCAGGCGGCCCAGGACCTCCCGCTCCCCCTGCCAGACACTCTCGATCCAGCGGAAACTGGGGCCGAACGTGATGCCCTCCAGGCTGGCCAACAGCGTCTCCGTGTCCAGCAGGTTCGGACAGCGCGCCTGTACCTCCGCCAGGGCGAGCGGCTTTGTCGCGTCCGGCACGTCTGCGCCCATCCGCCCGGTGACGTGGGTGATCATCTCCTCGGCGGCTCCCCCAGCGGCCAGGCTGATGATCTGGAACGAAGCCGCCTGCATCCCATCGCCGGATGCCGCCTCTTCCGGCGTCAGCACCGCCTGGACCGTGCGCTCCTCTCTATCCGGGAGCGCCAGAGGCGCCAGGAAGTAGATGTCTTCGAGCCGACAGGAGGTCTGGCCGAGCAGGTCGGCGGCGCTGAGCAGCATCGCCAAATAGGAAGCGCCCGGCGCGATCACCTCGTCGAAGACGCGATGATCCGCCAGCCAGGGGAGCGCCGCAACGCTGAACGGCATAGAGAAGAGGGTCTCTTTCACGAGCGGTGATTGTGTCATGATATCAATCAGGGGCCGCAGCGAGCGCCTGCCCTGCGAAGCCCCGTCCGAGGGGGTCGGGAACCAGTAGCGCTGGCGCTCGAAGGGGTAGGTGGGCAGCACGACCTTACGCCGCACATACCCTTCCTCAAAACCGGCCCAATCCAGCTCCGCCCCCCGTGCGTACAGCGCGCTCAGGCTCTCCAGAAGCTGCTGCCAATCCTTCCGGTTGGGGCGCAGGCTCGGCAGCCAGAGCGCATTCTCGGCCTCTACGCAGCGCCGCCCCATCCCCAGCAGCGTGGGCGAGGGGCCGACCTCCAGGAACACATCGTACTCCCGCGCCGCCAGCGTCGCCATGCCCGCCGCAAAGCGCACAGCTTCCCGCACATGGCGCACCCAGTATGAGGGCTCCGTAACCTCCGCCGTCGCGACCGTTCCCGTCAGGTTCGAGATCAGTTCCCATTGTGGGAGGGAGTAGCGGACCGTTCGCGCGACGGCCTCGAATTCGGCCAGCATCGGCTCCATCAGCGGCGAGTGGAACGCATGCGATACCGCCAGAGGCTGCGTCTTGACGCCCTCGGCCTGCAACTGCATCGCTATCGCCTGGACCGCCTGGCGCTCCCCGGAGATCACGATATCCTGCGGGCTGTTCAGCGCCGCAATCGAGACGCAGTCGGTATAGGGCGCGACCAAAGCCGCGACATGGCTCTCCTCCGCCTTCACTGCGACCATGCCCCCATTCGGAGGCAGGGCCTGCATGAGGCGGCCACGGGCGGCGATGAGCCGGAGGCCATCCTCCAGGCTGAAGACGCCGGCCATGCACGCCGCCACATACTCGCCCACGCTGTGCCCGATCACCACGTCGGGGCGGACGCCCCAGGATTTCCACATCTCGGCCAGCGCGTACTCCAGGGCGAAGAGGGCGGGCTGGGTATAGGCGGTCTGATGGATAGGTTGACGCGCGTCCTCCTCGACCTCGTCGATAGGGTAGAGAACCTCCAGCAGCGGGAGATCGAGCGCGTCGCGCAGGATCGCATCGCACCGCTCCAGCGCACGCCGGAAGACCGGCTGCGTCTCGAACAGCTCCCGGCCCATCCCCACATACTGCGCTCCCTGGCCGGTGAACAGCATAGCGATCCGGGGGCGTGCACCCGGTGTGCGCCCCAGCGGCGCGGTAGCCGGATTCTCCTCTGCCGCAACGGCCTGCAGCCGCTCTTGCAGTTCGGAGAGCGAGCCGACCGCCGTGCTGAGCCGGTGTTCAAAATGGGAGCGGCCCGTATTCGCGGTATAGCAAATGCTCTCCAGGGAGCCGGGCGCCGGCTCCTGGAGGGAGCGCGCATACCGACCGGCGAGCGCACGCAGCGCCTCCTCCGACTTCGCGGAGAGGGTGAAGAGGTGCAGGGGCCGCTCGATGTCCGCAGGCGGGAGGGGACGGGACGGCGCTTCCTCCACCAGCACGTGCGCGTTGGTCCCTCCGAAACCGAACGAACTGATCCCGCCGATGCGCTTCCCTTCAGGCCAGGGCGTCAACTCCGTAACCACCCGCACCGGCAGGTTGTCCCAGGCGATATGAGGATTGGGGTCCACAAAGTGGAGGCTGGCGGGGATCTGGCCGTGCTGCATGGAGAGGACTACCTTCATCAGGCCGCAGATGCCGGCGGCCCATTCGAGGTGGCCGACATTGGTCTTGACCGAGCCGAGGAGGAGCGGCTGCTCCCGATCCCCATAGACGCTCCCCAGCGCGCCGACCTCGATGGGGTCACCGACCGCCGTACCGGTGCCGTGCGCCTCCACATAGGTCACGCCGGAGCGTTCCAGCCCCGCATTCTCCAGCGCCTCTCGCAGCAACGCCTGCTGCGCCGCGCCGCTCGGCACGGTAAGGCCGCTCGACCGCCCATCGTGATTGACTGCGCTGCCACGAATAAGGGCAAGAATGTTGTCGCCATCGGCGAGGGCGTCCGACAGGCGCTTCAAGACGACGATCCCACAGCCCTCTCCACGCACATATCCGTTGGCCCGAGCGTCGAAGGTCTTGCAGCGCCCATCCGGAGACAGCATGCGCGCCTTGCAGAGGCTCACGTAGACGTCGGGGGCTAAGGTCAGATTGACCCCGCCGGCCAGGGCAAGGTCGCTCTCTCCACTGCGGAGGCTGGCTACGGCCAGATGGATGGTCGCCAGCGAGGAGGAGCAGGCGGTATCTATGGCCAGCGAGGGGCCGCGTACTCCCAGCAGATACGAGAGGCGACCGGAGGCGACGCTATGCGCCCCCCCGGTCCCATTATAGGCATCCACTGCGGATGCACCTTGCGGCACCTGCATATCGGCATAGTCCGTGGTGCCGATCCCCACAAAGACGCCGACCTGACGGTTCAATAACCGTTCCGGTGAGGCGCCCGCGCGCTCCAGGGCCTCCCAACTCACCTCCAGGAGCAGGCGCTGCTGAGGGTCCATGTAGATCGCTTCACGGGGGGAGATCCCGAAGAACGCGGGGCTGAACTGATCTACACCGTCGAGGAAGCCGCCGGACCGGGTATACATCTTCCCAGGCGTCTCCGGGTTCGGATCGTAATAAGTCTCGACGTCCCAGCGCTCTGCAGGCACCTCCCGAATAGCATCCACGCCGTTCTCAAGGAGCTGCCAGAACTCCTCGGGATTGGCTGCTCCCGGAAATCGACATCCCATACCAATGATGGCGATGGGCTCCCTCCGGACGCGCTCCAGCCGGTCCAGCTTGGCGCGCAACTCCCGGATCTCGATCAGCGCCTTCTTCATCAAGGCTTCTTCAGGAAATGTGTTCACCGTGTCCATGTTTGTCCTCACGGCGTTGAAACGCCGTTCTGAGATGCGAAGTCCACCTTCGTGGACTGCATCCCCTCACCCCAACCCGCGAAGGAAATCCTCCAGAAGATAGGAGGATTTGGGCTGCACCGAAGGTGCGACCTTTGATTTTGCGTTTCAGAACGAAGTTTCAACCTCGTGGAATGCATCCCTGTTGGAATCCGTACTCACCCTCAACTCCTCGGAGAGCAGTGCGGCAAGGTCGTCGCGGGTGAGACCCTCCAGGGCCACCTCGGCGGGATCGGCTTGCTGCCGGGCCGAAGCCCCATGGAAATCGATCGGCAGCACCGCGTGGATCAGATACTGAACCAGAGCGTCCACCGTGGGATAGTCTACGGCAAGGGTTGCGGGCAGGCGACACTCCAGCGCCTGTTGCAGGCGCGCTCCCAGCTCGATAGAGGTGAGCGAGCCCAGCCCGAGATCGAAAAAGCCCTGATTGCGGGGGATCGTGCGGGTCGGATCTCCCAGGACGAGAGCCACCTGTTGTTGAATGAACTCCTCCAGCAGGGCCTGCCTCCGGGCGACCGGAGCGGCAAGCAGGTGATGGATCATGCTGGGCGATGGGTCGCCGTCCGGAGACGCCGGGAACTGCGGCAGCGCTGTGACCTCACCGAGTTCGCTCTTCAGGATTTTTCCCAAAGGGCTGCGTGGCAACTCGGCACGAAACTCGATGAGGCGAGGGACTTTGAAGGGCGCCAGACGCTCGCGACAGTAGGCCAGAATGCCCGCCTCCGTACACGGCTCGGTCGTCGCCACCACCGCCTTGATCAATCGGCCCATGTTGGGGATCGCGACGTCCAGGGCCGCAGCCTCACGAACCAGGGGATGGCTCTGAAGCGCCTCCTCTACTTCGTTCAGGGCGACTTTGTACCCGCCGACATCCACAAAGGTCTGTTTTCGGCCCGTCATCACCAGATGCCCATTCGCCTCCCGCTTCCCGATGTCGCCTGTGTTGTAGTAGCCGTCGCAAAAGACCTGCGCGTTCAATTCGGGGCGATTGTCGTAACCGGTCGGCGGCAGGACCGGGCTCTTGACCCAGATATGGCCCGTTTCGCTCTCAGGTAGCTCTCGCCCCGCCTCATCACCAATCCGGATTGCTACGTTCTTGAGCGGCAATCCCAGCGAGCCGAACTGGATGGTCGCGTTCGGAGAGATGTCCATGCAGATGGAGCCCGCTTCCGTCGAGCCGTACAGCGAGCGGATCGGCAGCCCGTAGCGCGCCAGGAAGCGCTCATAGGTCTGCCGGGGGAGCACATCCCCCGACGAGATACACCACTTCAGCCCTGCCACCTCCGCGCGCCCGCCCTCCGGAAAGTCCGCCAGCACCGTGAACTGGTAGGGAACGCCCGGATAGACCCGGATGGCCTCTTCCCGTATCAGTTCGAACACGCGTCGGCAACGCGCGGCAAATGGCGTCTCTGCCAGAAGGTCCTCTCGCACTACCGTCTCCGGAAGCACCAGCGTCGAACCCGCATACACTGCATCGAGCAGGCAGTTGCCCAGGCCATAAGAGTGGTAAAACGGGATGGTACACAGAATGTTGTCCTCCGGGGTCAGGCCCAGGGTATCCACGAAATTGGCGGCTTCGTACCAGAGGTTCTCCTGGGTGCAGCACACCCGCTTGTAGGTGTCTGTCGAACCGGAGGTGTAGAGGTACAGTGCCGGGCCGCAATACGCATCCTCCAGAGGAACGGGGGCCGGATGCTGCGCCAGTTCGTCAAAACCCATGGCCCTTGCGACCCGCTCGCCTACCGCGATCACCCGGATATCCTGGCCGATGGAGGCAGCGATCTGAAGGCATCGCTCCACGCGCGGCGCGTCTGTAAGAATGACCCTGGCCCGCGCATCCATCAGAAAGCGCTGTAGCTCCTCGCGGGTGTATTGAGGGTTCAGTGGCAGCAGGATGGCATGGAGCCGGGCGCAGGCGAACAGACTGATGAGGAACTCAGGGCAGTTCGGCAACACGACGGCCACGCAGCCTCCGGCTTCTAGGCCAAGCCGGTGCAGTCCGCCGCTGCACCGCGCTGCCAGGGTATACAGCGCGGCATAATCGAGCCGGCGATTGCCCTGTACGACCGCCGTTTTGGCGGGATTGGCCTGCATGGTTTGCCACAACATCTGCGTCAGCATCGTATCACTCCCCGGAACCGGCGTCACCGGTCGCCTGGCGGGCGGCGCGCACCAGGTCGCCGCTCCGCACCAGCCGAATGGCCTTCTGAATGTCGGGATAGAGCACACGGTCCTGCGTCAGCGGGGCGATCCCGGCGGAGCGCAGGGTTTCATAAGCGGCATGCGTCCCCGCCCCGGGCCGGAGCCCCCCGTTGCCCCGTTTCCCCAACTGCAGCGCGATGGCCTGAGCGGCGCATAGGAACTCCAGCGCCATCACATGCTCGATGTTCTTCACGATCTCACGGGCATGCCGCGCTGCGTTGAGGCTCATGCTCACATGGTCCTCCTGGTTCCCGGAGCTGGGGATCGTGTCGATGCTGTCCGGGTGCGCCAGGGCTTTGCAGTCCGACACCAGGGCCGCCGCCGTGGCCTGGAGCATCATCAGTCCGCAGTTCAGCCCCTCGGTCTCCTTCGGCTCATCGATGAGAAAGCCGCTCAGGCCGTGCATGGGGTCGGTCCGGCTCTCCGGATCGGCATACGTTTTGTGCGGGTAGTAGTCGGTCAGCATGAACATGCGCCGGTCGGCCATGTTGCCCAACTCGGTCAGCGCGATGCCCAGAAAGTCCATTGCCATGGCGATCGGCTCGCCATGAAAATTGCCTCCGGAGAGGGGTTTGTAGTCCCGCTCCAACTCCAGAAAGATGAGCGGGTTATCGGTCGCTGCGTTGATGTCCATCTCCACCCAGCGGTGCGCCATCTCCAGTGTGTCCGCCACGGTGCCCAGCACCTGGGGGGCGCAGCGGACCGAGTAGGGGTCCTGGGGCGGGATGCGCTGGGGATCCGTATGCAGGTCGCCGGGATCGAGGAGCTGGCTGCCCTCCACGTAGCGGAGCACGCACGCTCCCACCTGCTCCGCATTCCGGTGGCCGCGCGCCCGGTGTAGGTGCGGGTAGAACGGGTCGCGGAACCCGCGTATTCCCTCCAGCGTCATCGCGACGGCCAGTTCGGCGTGGTCCAGCAGGTTCTGGGCATCCCGCACCACCAACGCGGCGATGGCGGCGGAGAACGTCGAGCCATTGGTAAGCGCCAACGCCTCTTTCGCCTGCAATTCGATCTTCCCCCCGACTGCTGCCATGGCCTCCGCCCCGGCGACGCGCTGCCATAGGGTCTGTGCGCCGGTCGCATAGTCCTCGGTGAGGTGGTAGCGGCGGCCCGCCTCCCCGCCCATACCGATATACGGCACAAACGCCTCGCCGTCCGTGGGGTCCAGTTCCAGATCGGGGTCGCCGGGTCCGGGCGTTGGGGCCTGGCACAGCACCAGCAAGAGGTGCGCCAGCGGCGCAAGGTCCCCGCTGGCGCCCAGCGATCCCTGCTCCGGCACGGCAGGATACGCCCGCGCATTCAACATAGCGAGCAAGGTCTGGACGATCAGGGGGCGGACGCCCGAGTAGCCCTGCGCCAGCGATTGTGCGCGAATAAGAAGGGTGGCCCGCACCACGCTCTCGTCGAAGTAGGGCCCGACGCCGACGGAGTGGCTGGCGATCAGATTGCGCCCCAGCACTCGGGTCAGATAGTTGCTGTCGAGGGCCGTGCGTCCCGCCAGCGCGCCGAACCCGGTATTGATGCCGTAGTAAGCGGGAGGCTTGCGCCCCTCTTGCCGCGCCTGTGCGATCTGCTCCACCCGGTCCGCGACCCAGGTTGCGCTGGCCTGAACACGGGCCTCGACCTCGGAGGCGAGGGGCGCGACCCGTTGTCCATGGCGTGCGACCCGCACCACATCCTCGATGGAGAGCCGGCGGAGGCCGACAGGTAGGGCGTCCGTTTCATCTGGGGTGCTGATGGGAAGTAGCGAGCGCGATGACATGGTTCAGAACTCCGCAGGCGTTAGCGCCCGTTTCGGGGCGTGCAGCATAGCGAGCCGCTCCGCTGCAGTGCGCAGCGTCTCCCAGCGCGGGCTGAAAGTGAAGCGGACGATCCGCTCGCTGTCGCCCGGATGGAGATAGAACGTATCCGTCGGGACCGGGACCACGCCCACCTGCCGGGCCAGGTCGTGGCAGAACGTCCGGCCGTCTGCCGACGGAAAGTCCCCGATGTCCGTGAGAATAAAGAAACTGCCTGCGGGCGTGGTGGGGTGGAGGGTACATGCCCGGAGCGCCTCTTGCAGGTAATCGCGGCGCGCCTGATACTCCGCCGCCAATTGGCGAAAGTAGCGATCCGGAAAGCATAGCCCCGCCGCGACGGCGAACTGCAGCGGCGTGGGGGCGGCAAACACGGTGAACTGCCGCAGCCGCGCGAGCGCGCTCTGCAGCGGTTCGGGGCCGATGGCCCAGCCGATGCGCCAGCCTGTACAGGAGAAGGTTTTGCTGGCGCCGCTTAAGGTAAGCGTGCGCTCCCGCATCCCCGGCAGAGTGGCTAACCGGATGTGCTCCACATCATCGAAGAGGATGTGCTCGTACACCTCATCCGTGATTGCCAGCACATCGTACACCTGGCAGAGTTCGGCGATCTGCATCAGTTCCGCCATCGAGAACACCGTGCCGGTGGGATTGTGCGGCGTATTCAGCAGCAGCGCCCGTGTGCGGGGCGAGAATGCCGCCCGCAGCTCCTCCGGGTCGAAGCGAAACGTGGGAGCGTGCAGCATCACCGGCACGGCTGTGCCTCCCGCCATCTGAATGCAGGGCACATAGCAGTCGTAGCAGGGCTCGAACACGATCACCTCGTCGCCCGGCTCGATGAGGGCGAAGAGGGCGGCATGGATCGCCTCGGTGACGCCGCTGGTGACGGTGATCTCGGTAGCCGGGTCGAGCTTCTGCCCATAGAAGCGGGCCGCGTGACCGGCAATCGCCTCTCGCAGCGTCTCTTCGCCCCGCACCTGGGCGTACTGATTGCGCTCCTGGGCCATCGCCTCCTGCGCCGCCGCCTTCATGGCCTCGGGCACCGGCATATCCGGGGTGCCCGAACCCAGGTTGACCGCGCGATACTGCCGCGCCAGCGCCGCCATCTCTTCAAATACGGAGCCCTGATAAGGCTCCAACCGCTTCGCCATCCAGTGTCGCATCGTCGTTCTTCTCTTCCGCTATAACGGGATTGGTCAACAGGCCAATGCCCTCGATCTCGATGCTGATGTGGTCGCCGGGCTGTAGGAACACCTGCGGTTCGCGCAGCGATCCGATCCCTGCCGGGGTTCCGGTGAGCAGAAGATCCCCCGGTTCCAGGGTAGTGAGCGATGAGATGTAACGGATAAGCGCAGGCACCGAAAAGTGCATATCCGAGGTGCAGGCGTCCTGTACCACCTCTCCGTTGTGAATGGTCTTCAGGCGGAGATGATTGGGGTCCGGTATCTCCTCCCGCGTGACCATCACCGGTCCGAGCGGGCAGAACGTATCCAGCATCTTGCCGCTCGTCCACTGCGAGGTGCGAAACTCGATATCGTGGGCGCTCACGTCGTTGGCGCAGGCGTAGCCCGCGACATAGGCGAGGGCCTCCCGCTCCGGAATGTACTTGCCCCGCTTGCCGATGATGACGGCCAGCTCCCCCTCATAGTCCACCTGGTTGCTGATGCGGGGCAGCACGATGGCCTGCTCATGCCCGATCAGCGACGTGGCGGCCTTATGGAAGAGGATGGGATACTCCGACAGGGTCTCGCCGAGTTGGGCCACATGGGAGCGGTAGTTCAGCCCGACGCAGACCACCTTGCCGGGGCGCAGGATAGGCGCGCGCCACCGGACCGCGTTCAGGGCGCAGCATAGCCCGTCTAATTGCAGGTCGGTGGCGCCTGCCGCGCTCCTCTCCTGCACGAACGCCAGCGCGCGTTGCGCCGCCGCCAGGGATCTCTCGCCGCCCTGGAGCAGGCCCAGCAGATCCGGCGGGACGCGGGCATCGGCGACAGCCAGCTCCTCGGCGTCCCCGGTGTGCTGCAGCGCCGCGCGATACGCCCGGTTCAGATCCACGACCCGATCTCGCAGGAGCGCTCCCAGGCGGGGCTGCCCGTGTTGTAGGTAGGTTATAAGCTTCATTGGCTGGAACCGGGGCGCTGTAGATCGGGACGAAAGATAAAATCTATCCCAAAGAGATCCCGGATGCCTCTATGATGGGAGTCCGCGGGATAGACCGGGGTCACCCCATGCAGGACCCTCGGGTCCTCTAAAAGGAACGAATCCATCGGTTCCCGCAGGGTGACGTGGTATAGTGGGCGGCGGTCGAGATCGTAGATCGTGCTCTCGCCGCCGACAATGTTATCGCGGTGTACCAGATGCAGCGTCAGGAAATCGGTCCCATCCTGGTGGATGCCCTCCGGGGCGGGCTGCCCAGGCTCCGCTGACGTCGCCACAATGCGGATCTGATGGACCCGCACCTCCCAAACCTGCTGCCGCCTCTCCTCAGCAACGGGAAGATGCGCAAAGGTGCAGCGCACCAGGGCGTGCAGAAACGGGTTGCACTCCGTCTCCGGCAGGAGCGGCGCGAAGGTGCGATCCACCCCCCCGGCATACGCGTTCTCGGCTTCGGGCTGAAAATAGGGCGCGTGGGGCAGGGGCAGCAGCGCAGCGCTGACCGGCGACCAGTAGAAGCGCCCATAGCGCCGCTGCCGGAACGTCGCGCCCGGCTTTAAGTACCGGTCCGGCTCCAGATGGTCCCAGTCCTGCTGCAGCCGCCGCCAGTGCGGCTCTATCTCCGGGGAGAGGGTCCATGCCGCCTGTGGGATCCACGCAAAGCCCCGGTTCACAATCTCATTGCGGACCTCTTTGCCGATGGTGATCGGTTCCATGTCTCCCGCTCCTTCATGCCGGACAGGCGGCTTGCGCCTTGCCGGCCACTTCGCGACACACCGCTCCCATGAGCGCGGCGGCCTCTGCAAACATGTCGGCATCCCTCACCAGGGCCACCCGGAGATACTTCTCCCCCTGGTGACGGTCGGACCAGTAGAAGTGGCTGCCGGGGAGGACGAATACGCCGTGCGCATCCAGGATCTGCTTGAGCTCAAAGCCGTTGAGAGGGTGATGGATCCGCAGCCAGGCCATGCTCATAAACGGGTGTTCGCAGGGCGTTAAGAACGTTCCGGCCAGGTGGTTGGCGAGCGCCTTGCGGTTGACGCCGACCACCTGGCGGATGGAGGCCAGGTCATCCTGCTGGGAGAGGCGAAGGAACGCATGCACCAGCTTGATGCCGACCGGAGAGATGTGCAGCAGGAAATCGGTGTAGATGGCGTAGGTGTCCTGGAACAGCGCACGGGCGCGCGAGATCGCAAAGAAGGGCGCTTTGATCTCGGCAGTGGGCCAGGTCTTGCCCGTGTCTTCGATCAGGAAACAGTCGACGTCCGCCTCCAGGAGGATCCGGTACTGATCGTAGGCCAGATGGCGCGGCAGATAGGCGCGAAAGCAGTTATCGAGGATGAGGATTTTCCGATGCTCTCTGCAAAACCGGGCCAGGCACTCCAGATTTTCCTGTGACAGCACCCTCCCCGTCGGGTTGTTCGGGGTCACCAGGCAGATCGCATCGGTCGTGATGGTATTGAGGGCCTGGGCAAACGTAGCGGGCGGGGCTTCCATAAGCGCATCCGGGAAAGGTCGCGTGGGAACGTGGTGCCGCAGGAAAATATCCGCCAGATTATCGAAGCACGGCTCGATGAGCGTCAACGTCAGCCGGTTGAGCCGGAGATAGTTCGCAATGATCTCGAACGCCATGGAGGCCGTAAAGCACATGAGGTAGCCCATGGCGTCTTCATCGCGGGTTTGCTTGCCTAACTCCAAAAAATCCTGAATGTACTCCTGTTCGATCCGGGCCTGCATCCGCCGGTTATGGCTCTTGAAGAGCTGTGCCGACTGATCGAGGATCGCCTCTTCCGCAGGAGACCACTGGCGGAAAGCGTGCCCATCGGTCAGATTATAGGCGTGAGGCAGCGTATCCAGCTCATAGGCTGTGAGATTTTTGGGTATCCATGCATTCATGTGCGTGTGAACACAAGCCTGCTCTGTCTCTCGTCGGTGCAGAGCTTATCTCATTTCGGAAGCGCTTCCCGATATGCATTAGAAGTCGAAGCGGGACCAAAAAATACACGCCTAGAGAGTGGGCGCCTTGAAAGTTAACATAAATTTAACAAAAAAGTCGGGAAGAGAGAGGTATCTTTGGCGGGAGAACATGCTTTAATAGAGTGGAAGACCGAACTTACGACCCCTATATCTCTCCAGAGCACGGCCTTCGCCCTCTGCAAACGGCGACCCCGAGGCCAGGATCTGAGTCACCGACAACCAGATGGGACGATGAATTCTCGCAGAACTTTCGCAGGATGATCTCGTCTATAAGGTTGCAAAGTTAATCTCAGAAGTAAGGCGCGTTCCATCCAGGATTTGAAATGAATCAACAAGTAGAGACCGCTCCGGCGCGGTTTTCCGCTGTTCCTGCCCTGCCGCAAGATATCAAACCACCGATCATCATCATCGGTATGCACCGCTCAGGCACCAGCCTGGTAGCCGGTATGCTGACCGCCCTCGGCATTTTCGTGGATCCCGCCGCCCCGCCGCCGAAACCGGGCGAAACCCCAACGCCTCCAAGCAAGCAGCAGCGGCGCGACGGCTACGGTGAAGCCACCTTCTTTCGGTTACTCAACGACATGGTCCTGGCCCGCTCCGGCGCTTCCTGGGATCATGTGGAGCCGTTCCTGCATAATCGGGGTTCTTCCTGGATGACCCGTACCAACCTGTTTCTCATGAAACGCCATATGCAGAGGAGGTTCCCATCGGACTTCCTGGGTCCTATGCCAGCTTGGGCCTCGGGAAACTGGGGTTGGAAAGATCCGCGCAACAGCATGACGCTCCCCTACTGGCTCCGGCTGTTTCCGCAGGCGCGTATCCTCCATGTGCGTCGCGAACCGGAAAACGTCGCCGCCAGCCTGATGCGCCGCGTCTCCGCTCCGGAGACGCAGCCAGTGGTGCAGGGCGAGCGGCTGAAAGCGCTTGGCAAACGCCTGGTACTGCATCCCAGCGGCGTCGCAGCCTCGGTCGGGAGACGGCTGGGCCTTCCGACACAGTCTGCGGGCAGACAGGGATCGGTAAGCGAGCGCGAGTACTGCCTGTATCTGAGCGACCTCTACGTGCAGGAGTGCCTCCGTTACCGCGCCCTTGGGAACCGCTATATGGAGGTCGAGTACGAGGAGATCCTCTGCGATCCCATCTCAAATACGTTGCGGATGGCCTGTTTTGCGGAGGCGCAGACCTCCGAAGCTCGGATCCTTCAGGCCGCACGCCTCGTCCAGAAATCGTCCTGACAATCCCTTGTAGCGCGCTCTCGCTTGTGGTATAATGTAGACGAAAAGACGCCTATTTTCGTTTGCATCCCCAACACAAGGAGAGCGCTATGCTTCGTTTCAAAGAGGGCGACCGGGTTCGCCTCGTAGATCGTGTCCCCACCCCCTCGGACGTCAAATCCGGGCTCTACTACGGCTTTTATCGCAATCTGGCCGGAACCATCTTCAAGCTCTATGGCAGCGGCGAGGGCGCGCAGGCCGCCGTCGAGGTAGACATCGCCACCCTGCCGGAGGAGGTCGCCGTGCGCCACCTGGAGACCCGCGACCGGATGCGCAGCCAGCTTACCGGCGAGGCGAAGCGCGCCTCGGCTCCCGGTGGTGAGGCCGAGTTCCACCTGCGCTATGTCATCCTGGTCGCGCTCACCGACCTGAAAGCCCCCCTGCCCCTCGCCAAGGCGCAGGCCGTCAATGGGAACGGCAAACGCCTGGCCGCCTGAGCTTTCGGGGCTTGCATTATCTCTTATAATCGGATAGAATGGGCATATACAGGCTGCCTGGTCCTTTTTGCCGATGGCATCAAGCTGTGACAAGAAGCCGCAAACTCCCTCGGCATGCAAAACGCCAACCCGAAGCCGTTATGCCCGATTTCTTCAAAGCAGGCGGGACGTTGTCCGCAACAGCCCCCTCATACATCCGACGCCAGGCCGATGACGAACTGTATCGGGCGCTCCTTGACGGCGAGTTCTGCTATGTCCTCTCCTCGCGGCAGGTGGGTAAGTCTTCGCTGGTCTACCAGACCATCGCGCGCTTAAAGCAGGAGGGCGTCGCGACCGTCAACATAGACCTGACGGCGATCGGCACGGGAAATACCCGCGAACAGTGGTATTTCGGCCTGCTGGATATTCTGGGCCGCCAACTTGGCCTGCAGACGGAGGTCGAGGCGTTCCTGGATACGCACGAACGCCTCGATCCGCTCCACCTCTGGATGCAGACGCTCGAATCGATCGTGTTGGCGCGGATCCCCGGACGCATCGTGGTGTTCATGGATGAGATCGAAGTCGTCCGCTCCCTATCGTTCTCCACCGATGAGTTCTTTGCAGCCATTCGCGCGTGCTATAACCGGCGCGCGGACAATCCCGACTATGAACGCCTCACCTTTTGCCTTGTCGGCTCCTCCACACCTGCCCAGTTGGTCGCCAATCCCGATATTACTCCGTTCAACATTGGGCGCGGCATCGAACTGACCGACTTTACCCCCGAAGAGGCGAAACCCTTTGCACAACGTCTCGAAGGCACGGACAGCAACGGCGCAAAACTGCTGGAGCGTATCCTCTACTGGACGAACGGCCATCCCTACCTTACGCAACGGCTCTGCGCCGAACTGACCCGCCCGCCTAAATCTCCCGCTTCTCCCGATGAGGTGGACGCCCTCTGCCGACGCATTTTTTTCTCCGAACAGGAAACCTCGAAAGACACCAACCTCGCCTTCGTCTCCAATCTCATTTTGAAGAGCGGAGAGGATACCGGCGGGGTGCTGGAACTCTATCGGCAGCTCCTGTTGCAGAAAACGGGTATCCACGAAGACCCCGCCAGTCCCCTCCAAGCCGCCCTGGAACTCTCCGGTATCGTCCGGCGAGAACAGGGAACCCTGCGTGTGCGCAATCACCTCTACGCCCATGTCTTCAATCGCAAATGGATCAACGCAAACCTGCCGGATGCCGAACAGAGGCGCATCAAGGCAGCTACGCGTCGTAATGCGTTCCGGATAATGGGAATCAGCGCGGTGGTGATCGCTTTGGTGTCGGTCATCGCCGGGACCATCTATTTCCAGAACCGTAATCTGGAAATCACTATCAAACAATTGCAGGACGAACAGCTAATAACACGTGGTCTGCTCTATTATGCGGATATGAATGCGATCCAGAAAGCGTACGACGAAAAGAATTACGACTACGCGTTTGAACTTCTCTGGCAGAATGCGTCCAATCCGGAACGAGGGTTCGAATGGGGATACTGGTATCGCAAAGACCCCTTTTTACGCACGCTGGAAGGACATAGCGGTTCTGTCTCGTCGGTCGCCCTCTCCACCGATGGCAAGCACATCGTCACCGGAGGTTGGGACAACACGGCTCGGATCTGGGATGCAGAGACAGGCAAGGAACTCAAGAGGCTGGAAGGACATAACGGCTATGTCTATGCCGTCGCCCTCTCTGCTGATGGCAAGCGCATCGTCACCGGAAGTTATGACCACACCGCTCGGATCTGGGATGCAGAGACAGGCAAGGAACTCAAGAGACTGGTAGGACATAGCGGTTCTGTCTCGTCAGTCGCCCTCTCCACCGATGGCAAGCGCATCGTCACTGGAAGCGCCGACAAAACCGCTCGGATCTGGGATGCAGAGACAGGCAAGGAACTCAAGAGGCTGGAAGGATATAGTGGTTATGTCTATGCCGTCGCGCTCTCCACCGATGGCAGACGCATCGTCACCGGAAGTTATGACAACACCGCTCGGATCTGGAATGCAGAGACAGGCAAGGAACTCAAGAGGCTGGAGGGAAATAGCGGTTCTGTCTCGTCAGTCGCCCTCTCCACCGATGGCAGACGCATCGTCACCGGTAGCGCCGACAAAACCGCTCGGATCTGGGATGCAGAGACAGGCAAGGAACTCAAGAGGCTGGAAGGACATAGCGGTTCTGTC
>DATGIG010000431.1:0-4245 GCA_035295825.1 Chthonomonadaceae bacterium
CATCGGCCACGCGCTGGAAGCGTCCCCGGTCGACCCCCACGCGCAGCAATGCATTCACAGCATCCGGCGGCGCTTTGACCGCACCACAGACCTCTTCAACGGTCGGAACCGCGATCCCGCACTCCACATAGAATGCTTCGATGCGCTGAAGCAGGCTCTGTTGGCGCTCGTTCAACTCCACCTGGAAGGATGAGAGGCGAACGGTAGCGCCTTCGGCAGACACCTGGTTGGTATTCTGCCAGTGGGTGAGCAGCGTGGAAAGCACACGCGGGTCAACCTCCCTCCCCAGTGCAGCACGCAACTCCTCCTTGGGCATCCCAGGCCGGAGAGGGAACTGGGAGTGATAGGCTTCAAGCGCCGCATGCGCTCTGTCGGTCAGCATATTGAGCACCGTGGGGTGAAAGAGCCGATCCGGAGTGGGGGAGATTGCCAGCCCGGATGCAAGCATATGCGCGATGGTCGTTTCCACCTCGGACGGAGAGATCCTGGATTGGAGAGCGAGTTCTTTGCGGGCGATGCCGAGCGGGCTGCCCTGCAAAAGGGTTGCCAGCACATCCTCGGGCGTCCCCCGCTCCTTGGCGGCCAGGGCTTCCAGGGTCGCCTTATCGGCTTTGCGATGGCGGCCAGGGCTCGGATCGAGAACGGTTCCGCCGCCGATGGTGGACATCGGCGAGTAGGCGCGCACGACGAAGCGATCTCCACGGGCGCAGGCAAAGAGCTCCTCACCTCGGAACTGGACGAATGCGCGCCCGCCGGGTTCCAGCTCTGTCTTCTCGTCCAGGAGGCGGACACGGCCCAGGATCTCCGCCGTGCCCAGGTGGAGGCGTATGCGCGCTCGATCCTTGAGGGGGTTCTCCAGATTGGGCAGCAGCCGTATGACGGCATCGAAGGTGGAAGTCGGGGTGATCGTTCCCGGAGCGCTGAGTTGCGCGCCACGTGCAATGGCTTCCGTCTCGACCCCCGCAATGTTGACCGCGACACGCGAGCCCGCCTCCGCGATGCTCTCCTTATGCCCATGGATCTGGAGGCCACGGACGCGGGTGAGGATCTTCTGCGGAACGATCTCAATCGCATCTCCGATCTTAAGGGTTCCGGCGACCAGGGTTCCGGTAACGACTGTTCCGAAGCCGGGTCGGGTAAAGACCCGATCCACGGGCAGGCGGAAGGGGAGGGCGGCGTTGCGCGCTTCCGAGCGGCTGACCGCGGACATCAAAGCACGTTTCAGCGCATCCAGTCCCTTCCCGGTCGCCGCCGAGACCCGAATGATCGGCGCACCGGCCAGAAAGCTGCCTGCCAGTTGCGCGCGCACATCCTCCTCGACGACGTCAGTCCACTCCTTGTCCACCAGATCCATCTTCGTGAGCGCCACGACGCCGTTCTTAACATCCAGCAATCGCAGGATATCGAGATGCTCCCGCGTCTGGGGCATGACGCTCTCATCGGAGGCGATGACCAGAAGGACGACATCCACGCCGCTGACGCCAGCCAGCATATTCTTTAAGAACCGTTCATGTCCAGGCACGTCCACAATGCCGGCCACGGTGCCATCGGGAAGTTTGAGCGCGGCGAAGCCGATGTCGATCGTCATCCCGCGCTCCTGCTCCTCTTTGAGCCGGTCGGGATTGGTGCCGGTGAGGGCCTGGATCAGCGTGGTTTTGCCGTGATCCACATGCCCTGCCGTTCCGATGATGACATGTTTCATGGTGCCTACCGGTCACAAGAGGGTGGGGAGAATGTCATCCGGAGTGACATAGACCCCTTCGTTGAGGACAGGTTCCGGGCCGGTTGCGATGGCCCAGTTCCAGAGGCGATCCGGGTTCCGAAATCCGGATGTGGTTCCTGCCGCGCCATAGAGCCCATCCTTACGGAGGGCGATGAGGCCGGCGCCATAGTTGTTGTATTGCTGGGGGGGACGCTTCCGGAGGAGATAGCACAGCGCTTCGACACAGGCTTCCTGGGGCGAATAGCCCTCGCCCATCCGCATCACTACCCGATATGAGAGGCAGGCTTTCATGATCTCGTCGCCATGGCCCGTAGCGGCGCAGCCTCCAATGGCGTTGTCCACATAGAGCCCGGACCCCACGATCGGCGAATCTCCCACACGTCCGGGCTGCTTCCAGGCCATGCCGCTGGTCGTGCATCCGACGGCGAGATTGCCATACATATCCAGCGCGCACACACCGATGGTATCGTGATCGTCCGGCGTGAGCGCCGCCTGTGGCTCCGTCCGCGTCGGATCGAAGTGCGCGACATCCGGGGCGTGCTGCTCCGCCTTCCACTGCTCCCAACGGTGGCGGCTGGCCTCGGTGAGCTGCTCCTGCTCCGGGAACCCTGCTTGCAGAGCGAAGCGTCGGGCATTCTCCCCGACGAGCATCACATGCGGAGTGCGCTGCATGACGCGCCTTGCCACGGATATCGCGCGGCCGACCCCAATCAGTCCGGCAACCGAGCCGGCCGCGTGGGTGGGGCCGTCCATGATGGCGGCGTCGAGCTCTACCACCCCCTCCGCATTCGGCAACCCACCGTAGCCGACGGATTGCACCTCCGGGTCATCTTCCGTTACGTTGGCTCCTGTTTCAATGGCATCCAGCGCGGAAGCGCCCGACGCCAACCGGCTCCAACCGACACGACAGGCGGGAACGCCGAAGCGCCAGGTTCCCATAAAGACAGGCGTGATCGCCATAAGAGATGATATCCTTACTTGCCGTATTCTCCTCTCTCCTTTACAGGAAGAGAGGGTGAGGTTCGTTTTGTTTAAAAGCTGGACATGCGTTCGCGGCGGCGAAGCTGCTCCTGATACATCTCGCGAAAGATCTGATACTTTGCAGCATGATAAGAGGCCGTCGACGCATGGGGGCGCACGACCTGGCCCCGCCCGCTCATCCCCTGCATGGCGGAAGGAACGTCCGGATAGATCCCTGCCGCCACCGCGGCAAGAATGGCGGATCCGAGCAGCACGGCCTCCGGCTCCCTGGGCAGGATGAGTGTAAGACCGGTGGCGTCCGCATGCTCCTGTAGCCAGAGCGGATTTTTGGTCCCGCCTCCCGTGACGAAGAGCGTGTCGATGCGATAACCCGATTCGTTCATGGCGCGCACAATGTCACGCGTACCATACGCGACCGCCTGGAGGGTCGCATAGTAGAGGAGCGCCTGCGATATGATGGTCTCATCCAACGTCAGGCCATCTATCACCGCATGCGCGTAGGGATCGGCGTTGGGCGAGCGGTTGCCCAGGAAATAGGGCAGTACATGGAGATCGCGCGTCAGGAGCGCGGGGTAGGACGCCCCAGCTTCTGCCTGGAGGCGTTCGATCTCCGCATTCAGCAGTTGGTAGACGGTGACGCCCTGTGCCTGGGCTTGTGCGTTCAAGGCAGGGGCATGGGCGTGGCTGGCAATCATGTGGTCAATCGCACTACCTGCGGCGCTCTGCCCGCCCTCCGTGAGCCACATTCCCGATACCATGGCGCCGTAGTAGGGGCCCCAGATGCCGGAGATATAGTGGGGTTTCCGCGATACGGCCATATGGCAGTTGCTCGTGCCGCCGATGAGGGCGAGGGCCGTTTCGAGCAGTGCAGGGTCCTGACCGTTCTGATCTTTCCAGATCGCACCGAGCAGACCGAGGCCGCCCGCATGCGCATCGATGATCCCAACTCCGACCGCACAGCCTGTCGTGAGGCCCAACTCCTCTGCCGATTGTGGCGTCAGATTACCCAGATAGGTTGCCATGGGGCGGACATCGTCGGCAATGCGCCCTCCGTCAAAGGCGTCTTCCAGGCCGATGGCGCGAAAATACTCCTTGTCCCAGCGGCCACCCTCATGCCCCAGATAGGTCCACTTACAGACGACAGTGCAGAGGCTGCGTGCGTCCACACCGCTGGAGCGGTAGGTGAGGAAGTCGGCAAGATCCAGGAACTTCCCGGCAGCGCTCCAGGTCTGCGGCAGGTGCGTCTTGAGCCACTTGAGCTTGGGCGTCTCCATCTCAGGCGAGAGTTTCCCGCCGACATACCGCAGGACCTCATAGTTCCCTGCATTGATCGCGGCTGTCTCTTCCAGCGCCCTGTGGTCCATCCAGACGATGATATTGCGCATGGGGTCGCCTGCGATATCTACCGGAAGCGGGCGATCTTCTCGATCCAGGACGACGAGGGAGCAGGTGGCGTCATAGCTGATGCCGACGACCTGCTCCGGAGCAATGCCTGTCTGGCGCAAGACGGCACGAATAGTCTTGCCGATGGCACTCCAGAT
>DATGIG010000432.1:0-3857 GCA_035295825.1 Chthonomonadaceae bacterium
GGCGGCTCCGCCTACACCCGAGCGCGCGTCGGCGCGTTTATGGGGCTGAAGATCATCCAGTTGGAGAGCGGAGGAAAGCTGCTGGAGAACTATCTCTGCCAGATGTCTCCGGCGGAATTCGCTGCCTACCGTGATCTGATCCCCACCACGCTGACGGGGCAGGAGTATGCGGATCAGTATGGGCTCCTGCCGGATATCGTGACCCGTGTGGATGTGACGCAGACTTACCATCCCCGCGCCTGCGCCGAACACCCCATCCTGGAGAACGACCGGGTAAAGCAGTTCTTCGGCCTGATGCAGATCGCCAGTTTCCGCCATGAGGAGTCCGCGAAGAGCGCGTCGAATGCGCAGACGCCATCGCCCAATGGTGACCTCCTCATCGAAGCCGGGCGGCTGATGTATGAATCGCACGCCTCTTACAGCGACCGGCTCGACCTGGGTTCCGAAGAGACAAACCTCCTGGTAAACCTGATCCGGGAGCGCGGCCCGGATCAGGGCCTGTATGGCGCGAAGATCACGGGCGGCGGAGCCGGCGGGACTGTAGCGATCCTCGCCGCCGCCGATTCCCCGGATGTGGACCGCGCGCTTGGGGAGGTCTGTGCCGCATATCAACGCCAGACAGGAACGACTCCCCGTGCGTTTGTCGGGAGTTCGCCGGGAGCCATCATGTTCGGCGCGAGGCAGATCATTCGTGGATAAGCCGAGAGCCCGAGCCCATCCGATCCGGGAGAGCGACGGGTTCCAACTGAAGGAGGACGCGAAAGTGAGTAGAGTACAGAAAGCCGTTATTACGGCAGCCGGACGCGGGACGCGCATGTACCCGGCAACGACGACCATTCAGAAAGAGATGCTGCCCATCATGGATCGCGACGGCATCTGCAAACCCGCGATCCAGATCATTATCGAAGAGGCGCTGGAGAGCGGCATCGAAGAGGTCTGCCTGGTGGTCAACCCGAACAATCGCGCCCAGATCGAACAGCACTTTGCGCCCCTATCACCCGAAGAGTTGAAGCTCTTCAAGGGGAAAGACTGGGCGCTTCTGCAGTCGGCGCGCATCCAGCAGATCGCAGCGCGTCTCACCTTCGTCGTACAGGAATCGCCGGAAGGCTATGGGCATGCCGTCTGGTGCGCGCGGGATTTTGTGGGAGATGAGCCCTTCCTGCTGATGCTGGGGGACCATATCTACACCACCGGTGAGGATAAGCGCTGCGCCCGCCAGGTCATCGAGATCTATGAGCAGTATGGCAATACGGTCTCCGCCGTTCAGCAGACCCCTACCGAGTTGCTGCATCTTTTTGGAACCGTCTGCGGGAAGCGCATCTCCGAGCGTCCGCCTACCTATGAAGTGAGCGCCATCTATGAGAAGCCCACTCCCGAGTATGCCGAGCAACACCTTCAACAGCAGGGCCTACTGCATGGCATGTATCTCTGCTTCTTCGGGATGCACATCATGTCCCCGGCGGTATTCGACTGTCTCCAGTACGCCATCGACAACAACCTGCGCGAAAAGGGCGAATTCCAGTTTACCAGCGCTCAGGAGCGGCTCCGTGCCTCGGGAGAACGCTATCTCGCGGCCGAAACCATTGGCGACCGACACGACATCGGCATTCCCTTCGGATATGCCCAGACCCAGGCCGCACTCGCGCTCAACTCCGTCTACAAAGAGCAGATGCTCGCCGCCCTCGTCACCACCCTTGCGGTTCCCAGAAAAGCGATTCCTGAACCGTTCCGCGAATAAGCATGATCTATGGATGCGGCGTTTCAACGCCGTGTGCTTAACTTTGAAAAGTTAGCGAACCAAGCCGGGAACAGAAAAGTTCCAAACTACCATCCCGGATGCAGCACTTTGAGCCAGTTGCGCGTCAGGTAGTCGCCCAGCGTGCCGAATAGGAACGCCAGCCAGATGAACCCCAGCGCGGCCCAGACCTTGGTAAGGCGCGAACTTCCCCCAACCTGCATGAAAAAGGTCACGACGAGCGCTGCCTTGAAGATGGCGATACCCATTGCGAGGATATTGTTTCCCGGACCAAGGTCTATAAATGAGGCTGCGACAGTAGCCCCCATCAGAACCAGCAAGACCACAAACACGATCGCATATACAGTCCAGGGCGTGATATGGGAACTCCCCGCCTCATTATGCTCGGGATGCTCTTGTGACGTGTGCTCCATATGCTACCCTTTCTTCGGAATCAGATAGAACAGCGGGAAGAGGAAGATCCAGACAATATCGACAAAGTGCCAGTAGAGGCCCGCCATCTCTATCGGCATGTAGTACTTCGCGGCTGGATGCCTCCGGGCGACCATGATCGCCAGGGTGCCTATAATCAGAATGCCGATGATGACGTGGATTGCATGCAGCCCTGTCATGGCAAAATAGAGACAGAAGAAGAGTTGCGCCTTCGACGCAGGAACCGATGCCTGAGCCGCCGGCAGCGTATCGGTGCCCAGATGCTCTTTCATCTCCTCCGGTGTGACTTTGTACTGGAATCCGGGACCCGGCAAGTGGTGTTCTAGCCCGATCTCCGTATACCACTCTACTGCCTTGACGCCCAAGAAGCCAAAGGCGCACAACACCGTCAGCGATAAAAAGACTACCTGCAAGATGCGATTGGCTTTCTGCGCATGGTAGACGCCCACCGCCATCGTAAAGGAGCTGGTCAACAGAATGACGGTGTTAATCCCTCCCGGCACTTTAAGTAGATAGAGATGTCCCGCCTGAATGAAGACCGCCGGGTTCTCATTCCGGTAGATGGTATATGCCAGGAACATCGCGCCGAAGAACATGATCTCCGTCACCAGAAACGACCACATCCCCACGATGTAGGTCTCATTCTGCTGATCCATGTCCTCAAACTGATGGCACTGCAAGGGGTGGTGTGCGTGCCCGTGTCCGTGCTCTTCTGCGACTTCCGCGCTCATAGTAACTCTCCAGGTGTCTCTCTTAGTGTTCGTGCGTCCGGTGCTGCTCTTCTTCGATGGCCCCTACCACGCCGGGCATGCTCTCACGGCCCTTCTCCGCCTGCTCATCCACATCTTCCTCATAGTTATAGGCTTCCCAGGTGACTACGGGAACGGTGTCGAAGTTGTGCGAGGGCGGCGGCGAGGGCGTCTGCCACTCCAGCCCTGCAGCGCCCCAGGGGTTCGGTCCGGCCAGCGCGCCATACTTTAGCGACCAGATCAGATAGATGACAGGGATCGAGTAGCCGACCGCCAGCACCGAAGCGCCTGCAGTAGACAGGATATGCCAGATCTGGAACTCCGCCGGATAGAAGTGATACCGTCGCGGCATTCCCAGATAGCCCACGATAAACTGCGGGAAGAAGGTCAGGTTAAAGCCGATAAACGTGATGCCTGCCGCCAGCTTGGCCCAGCCTTCGGGATACATACGCCCCGTCATTTTCGGCCACCAGAAGTGCAGGCCCGCCAGATACCCCAGCGTCGCGCCGCCAACCATGACATAGTGGAAGTGTGCCACGATGAAGTAGGTCATATTGATGTGTACGTCCACCGCCAGCGAGGCGCAGTACAGGCCGGTCAATCCGCCGATGGTGAAGAGGCCGATAAAGCCCAACGCATAGAGCATCGGGGCGGTAAACCACACCTGGCCTTTATAGATGGTGGCTGTCCAGTTGAAGACCTTGATGGCCGAAGGCACCGCCACAATGAAGCTGAGCGCCGAAAAGACCATTCCGGAGTAGAGCGACTGGCCCGTGACGAACATGTGGTGTCCCCAGACCATAAAGCCGAATACGGCGATCGCGATACTGGAGAAGGCCACAAACTCGTATCCGAACACCCGCTTGCGGGCGAAGCAGGAGATCACCTCGCTGATAACGCCCATCGAGGGCAGGATCATG
>DATGIG010000433.1:0-12003 GCA_035295825.1 Chthonomonadaceae bacterium
CTCCAGGGCCTCGCGCAGATCCCCGACCTCAAACTCTATGGGCTGACCGACCTGAACCGCCTCGACGAACGAGTCCCCACCTTCGCCTTCACCTGGCCGCGCCTCTCCCCCCGCGCCACCGCAGCGTTTCTCGGCGACCACGGCATCTGCTGCTGGAGCGGCAACTACTACGCCCTACGCCTCATGGAGACCCTCGGTCTGCAGGCGCGCGGCGGAGCGGTGCGAATCGGCCTCACCCACTACAACACCCACGCCGAGATAGACAGGCTCCTGGAAGTTTTATCTGGCTGCCCACAACACCATTAGACAGGATTAACAGGATTAACAGGATTAACAGGATTACTTTTTACCCATCTGCCAGAGATGGCACGGAATGCGAAATAGAGACAACTCTATGCCGGGTGGATTGGTTTTTAGAAATCCTGTTAATCCTGATAATCCTGTTAATCCTGTCTAATATGGATTGGGTAGAGGGTGGGGATCAGGTTGTGGGAGTGGCACTTTTGTTGAAAGAGGCGGAGGCCCTGCTCTTGTTCGGGGCGGAGGTCATAGTCCATGACGTGGATAAGGTAGTCCTGGCAGCGTTCGAGAGGGAGATGCATTCTATCGGCCCATTTGTGGGCGAGTTCGTCCAGGCGGGCAACGCCCCACTCCTTTGCGTGGGTGAGGATCTGCGTCATTTCGGGAGTGGCGCGGTCGGCGCGGGCCAGCCAGCCGGCGTAGACGAAGGGGAGGCCGGTGAGATCGCACCAGCCCTTGCCCAGGTCGTAGACCATCGTGCCGGGGTGCAGGTCGAACAGTTTCAGGTCGCCGATAAGGAGCGCGGCATCGCAGCGCGCCAGCATGGCATAGAGGTCCGGTTGGGAGTGGGCGTAAGTGGGGGAGAGGCCGAAGCTTTCGGAGAGCAGGACCTTGGTGAGGGCGACGGAGGTGAGCGAACTGGTATCGAGGGCCACGGACCGAATCGCTTCCATCGGGGTCTGGCTGAAGAGGCGGACGCTCTTCACCGGGCCGTTGGATGAGATGGAGATATTGGGAACCAGCACGATGTCGGGGGTCTGAAAGGCCTCGAAGATGGAGCAGTTGGCTACGTCGAGTTCACCCTGCCGGAGCATGGCTGCCAGTTGCGAAGGGACTGCATAGACGATCTCGACATCTGCGTCGCATCCGTCCGTGTGGAACCAGTCCACGAGCGGTTTCGCGTTCAGGTAGGGAACGCTGCCTATTCGTAAAGTCATTTTCTGCCTATCTATGCGGGCCGCGTCGTTGTGGCCTGTTTTTATTGTATGCTCAGTGGCGGATCAGGCTGTCCAGGAGGACAAAGGCAAACAGGCTGACGCTGACCCAGCCATTCAGGGTGAAAAAGGCGAGATCCACCTTGCTCAGGTCGTTCGGCTTGACCAGGCTCTGCTCATAGATAATGAGTGCGGAGACCACGACGATGCCGATGAAATAGGCCAGATGGAGTCCGCTCAGCACGCCGACGGCGATCAGAAGCGCGATCATCAGTGCGTGCATCAGCCGCGAGACGAGGAGCGCATTGGCCTTGCCCAGGCGTTTCGGCAGCGAGTAGAGCGGAGAGACGACGTCAAACTCATAGTCCTGCAGGGCGTAGATGATGTCGAAGCCGCCGATCCAGAGCATCACGATGGCGCCAAGCAGCAGCGGGATCACATCGAAGTGGCCCCGCACTGCCAGCCAGGCTCCGATGGGCGCGATCCCGATGGCGAAACCCAGAAACAGATGGCAGAGCGAAGTGAAGCGCTTGGTGTAGGAGTAGCCCAGGACGCAGGCCAGAGCGATAGGCGAGAGCAGGAAGCAGAGCATATTCAGCCGCCAGGCTGCCACCTCGAACACGGCGATGGAAGCCAGCAGGAAGAGACCGACCTGCGCCTTGGTCAGCAGCCCGGCGGGGATGTGGCGCTTGGCGGTACGCGGGTTCTGTGCGTCGATCTCGGCGTCCGCCAGGCGGTTGAACGCCATGGCGGCGCTGCGCGCGCCCACCATCGCCAGCAGGATCCAGACCAGCGACGTGGCGGTCAGGCCATGCTGCTGCCGGGAGGCCAGAATGACGCTGATGAGCGCAAACGGCAGCGCAAAGATCGTATGCTCGAACTTGATCATCTGCAGGATCAGGCGGGTTCTGGCAAAGAGAGCCTTCATGGGATTCGTTCACTCCTCCGGGATCTGCCACTGCGGGGTCAGGGTCTGTGCGATGCCCAACTGCTGTAGAATTCTGCCCACGATCATGTTGACCAGGTCGTCAATGGTCTGAGGCTGATGATAAAAGCCGGGCGAGGCCGGCAGGATGATCGCGCCCGCCTCGGCCAACTGCGTCATGTTCCGCAGGTGGATAAGGTTCCAGGGCGTTTCGCGCGGCACCAGGATCAGTTTGCGCTTCTCCTTCAGGCACACATCGGCGGCGCGGGTCACCAGGTCGTCGCTGATGCCATGGGCGATCCGTGCGGCGGTCCCCATCGAGCAGGGCACGATCACCATGCCCTCATGCCGAAACGAGCCGCTGGCCGGCGGGGAGAAGTAGTCCTTTTTATCGACAAACCGTAACGCCGGGCAGGGGTGTCCCAGCAGCGCCTCCGCACTGAGTTCGCGGGCGGAGACAGCGCGCCCCATCTCCAGGCGGAGGACCTGAAACGCCTGGTCCGAGAGGGTAAGATAGATCTCCTGGTAGTGCTTTGTCGCCTCTTCCAGGAACCGGAGGGCGTAGGGTGCGCCGCTGGCGCCCGTGATCGCGACCACGAGGCGGCGGGGCGTGTCCGGCTGTACAGGTGAATCGTGTGCCATGAGATGTTACTTGTCGAGAAAGGGGCGGATCCGTCGGAGCGCGGGCGGGTGCTTGCGCAAAATATGCGCGGCCTCGCGGAGCAGGATCCGGTCATGGGTGTCCAGGCGGCGGGCGCACTCCTCCGCAGAGAAGAGGTCGCGTCCGGTAACGATGCCCGCCGGATCGCGCCGCACGGGCTCCAGCGCCCGCACGAGCCCCGCATACATCGCCATATAACTGAACGGATGGAGATAGGAGCGGCCCGGCAACTGCGTCGTACACTCGATCTTCAGGACGCAGAACAGCGCATAATCCGGCTCCAGATGCGCGCAGGCCTCCTCATAGACCTCCCGCGTCATCGCCTCCTCCCGCGTCTCGCCCTCCTCCAGACGTCCTCCCGGAAAGCCGAACGCCCCCTTTCTGTCGCGCACAACCAGGACCCGCTCCCCGCAAAACGCCACGATATGCACCGAGGTAATGGGGGCATCCTCCGGCAGCACAACGCACCGATACGCCGTCAGGCGCACCGGTTGTTGGCCCCACATCATCTCAACGCAGAACAGCGGGGCGCTCGAGTCGAACGGTTCAATAGGTTGATTTTCTCCTGGCGGCTCTAATTCCACGGGTGTTCCTACACAGATATTCCTGAATTTACTTAAATTCCCAATTTATTCCAGAGTGCGTCCACACGCGCCTTGACTTCGGGCGACATGGTGATCACGTCGGGCCACTCGCGCGCAAACCCTTCCGCTGGGAGCTTCCGCGTGCAGTCGAACCCGACTTTCGACCCGAAGCCCATCGATCGAGAGGCGTGGTCCAGCACATCGATCGGGCCACGCACCAGGCACATGTCGCGCTCCGGGTCGATATTGTTGCCCAGACGCCACAGGCACTCTTTGACGTTCTGTACGTCCACATCGGCATCGAAGACGAAGATCATCTTCGTAAACATCGCCTGTCCCAAGCCCCAGAGCCCATGCATCACTTTAAAGGCATGGCCGGGATAGCGTTTCTTGATGGATACGAGCGCAATGTTATGAAAGATCCCTTCGACCGGTAAGTTCATGTCTACCACTTCCGGCAGCATCAGGCGCAGCAGCGGCAGGAAGAGGCGCTCCGTCGCTTTGCCGAGCCAGCCGTCCTCCATCGGCGGCTGCCCGACGATGGTGCAGGGATAGACCGGCTTGCGGCGGTGGGTGATCGCCGTGACATGCACGACCGGGTACAGGTCCGCCAGCGAGTAGTAGCCGGTATGGTCCCCGAAGGGGCCCTCCATGCGCCGCTCTGTGGGGTCGATCACGCCCTCGATCACAAATTCGGCATCCTCCGGGACTTCCAGGTCCACCGTCTTCGCCTTCACCAGATGTACCGGCTTTTTACGCAGGAAGCCCGCGAACAGCATCTCATCGATACCGGGGGGCAGGGGAGCGGTCGCGGCGTAGGTCAGAGCCGGATCGCCGCCCAGTACGATCGCCACCTCGATATTCTTGCGCTTCTCTTCACTTAGCCTGGCATGCTCCGCGCCTACCTTGTGGAGCTGCCAGTGCATGCCGGTGGTGCGCTTATCGTAGACCTGGACACGATACATGCCTACGTTGCGCTTGCCCGTGTTGGGATTATTGGTAAAAACCAGCGGCAGCGTGATAAAGCGCCCGCCATCCTGCGGCCAGCAGTGCAGGATCGGCAGTTGGTCCAGATCGATGGCGTCGCCGGTCAGGACTACCTCCTGGCAGCGCCCTTCGCCCTTATCGTGGCGCGGGGGCATTTTTGCCAGGACCGCCAGTTTCGGCAGGAGTTCTTTTGCGGCGTTCAGCATGCCGCCGCCAGGCACTTCCGGCTTGAGGAGGCTCTCGATCTCGCAGGCGATCTCCTCGATGTCCGGCACGCCCAGCGCCATGCTGATGCGTTTACGCGAGCCGAACACATTGATCGCCAGGGGGATGGACTTGCCGGTCGGGTTTTCGAAGAGCAGAGCGGGGCCGCCATCGGGGCGCTTCATCACGCGATCCGCGACCTCGGTGATCTCCAGATAGGGGTCAACCGGGACCGAGATGCGCCTCAGTTCGCCCTCACGCTCCAGCCGATTGAGAAAATCTTGAAAGTCGGTATAGGCCATCGAACCGCCTGCTCCCCGGCGTAAACTTCACGCTCCCACACGATACCCGCTCTATCGCCATGTATCCCGTTAGTATACCTCTACGGCTTCGGCAAGTCAATCCGAACGCACATGGTTTGAGACATTTTTCACAGAGTGAGAGGGAGCGGTATTGTAAGAACCCGGGTAGTCCGCGCTGGGAGCAGAGGGGCTTCGCGCGGCGAAAGGCTTCGGCAGTCGGGAGGAATACGGTAACGGAACAAAAAAAGGGTCGAAAACGTGAAAAAGAGTTCCGAACCGGGAATTAATACCCAGGATCGAACCGTCATTATGAGTATAGCAAGAAGCGCCCGGAAGAAAAATACCTCTTGTACTTCTCCAATAGCACTTCTCCAAGGGTTGTTGCTACCAACAGCATAACTCTCCAACTCCACGATAATTTAGCAGTATATCCGACGAGATAGCAATGACCCATGCGAATCTCCTAGCTCGGAACTCCAGCTTATGGATTTCTGAACGATCACGCGCGCCTGTTTTTGGGCTTGCGGATTGCTAAGGATGAATCCCGCTTCGTTATGCCTGTTTCTACCCTCCTGCCCGGTGGAAACGCAGCCTTGCGCCTATATCAATCCCTATGCGGAGAGTAATCATGCATTCTGAAAAGCGTTTGTCCGGCCCGTGGAAATTGGCGACACGGATCACCCCGGATGGAGCGGAGGAGTGGGTTGCCCTGGATGCCGACGATGTAGAGATGTTTCGCCTCTCGGCTCACTTCCTGGAGGCAACCGGTGATGGGAAGCGCCTGAATGCCACGCCCGCCTCGAAGGCCAACAACCTGCAGGAGGGCGAGGCGGCCCAGCATACGGCCAGGACGCAGGAAGACCCACAATAGTGGTTGGGAACGGATCCAAGATGGTCCGTACAAGCATGCGGTCTGTAGTGCGCGATGAATCCTTTCTGAACGGAGGCGAGGTAAATGGACGACCCCCATGTACATACCGATGCATCGCCGATAAAACGAGCCATACCCTGGTGGTTCGATGCGTTTAGTTTCGGCTTTGAAGTCCTCTGTATCCTCTTGCTGCCGGTTGGGCGGTTCCTGCTAATGGTGTGGTTCCGATGGGGACCATATCGCCACGACAAGCCGCCTGCTTCGAACGAGACAAAGCGCGACGCAGGGGAGTGCGTGATAAAAAGTGAGAAGCCGGGTAATGCATAGTGAGGCAATAGGCCCTCCGGTACCGGAAGAGAGTGGCCCGCCCGTAGGTGCAGAGGTATCCGCCTCGGGCGCAAGCGCTATGGAAGCGTTCCTTTGAGATAATGCAAGTGCAAGACAACCAATCGACAACAAAAAAGAGCTGGGCTGTCATCTTGTTCACAGGACAATTATTGTTGTCGCTAAACGATTTCTACTTTTCCAAGCTCAGTTTTCCTGTGGTGCCGATGTTCGGCACAGTGCTGTTTATTGCGGCGACGCTCGCCTTGCCAAGGCCACAACTGCCGGAAAGCGCGCGAAAGAAGCATGTGACCACCCTGCTTGGCCTGGGGCTGTCCGTGCTGATCTTTCTGAGCGCCCTATGGGGGCTGGCGGCATTCAAATCGGCCACGATCAAGGGGCCGGCAGGGGTCGGTTTCGGCGTCCTACTCTTCTGTATCACCATGCTTCAGGAGGACAACCCGGAGTACAAAGCGCGTCTGTTCCGGTTCCTGAACGCCATTCTGGCGATCCATCTCCTCGCATGGTTGGTTCAGTACATCAGTATTCCCCTCTTTCACACCTACCTGGACTATCTAAAGCCGATTACTGGGATGCCAAGCCGGTATGGGTTCTCATACCAGGGGGTCTCCGTCAATATCGTCCGTTGTACGGGACTATTCGCGGAACCGGCGGCTTATGCGACCTTCATGTTCATGGGTATCTCCGCTCGCATGATCCGTTCCGGAGGCAAATTGAGGTTCTTTGATCTGCTGCTGATCGTTTCGATTGCGGGCAGCATGGCGATTACGGGCTTTGTTCTGATCTTTGTCTGTCTGGCGCTCTGGGGATGGAGATCCCGGCGGGCATCGGCGATCTGGGTGACGCTGCTCGTTCTCAGCAGCGTGGGGTTCGTGCTGGTGGTTATGTATAGCGATCTGCCCGTGGCGCAATTCATTCAACTCCGCTTGCAGACACCCAGTTCCGATAATTCGATCCGCATTCGGACTCAAGATGCCCTGGAGGGGTATACACGCCTGCCTGAGTCCGCCCAGATCTTCGGGATCGGTTTCGGGAACTACGATGTCGCGGAAAAAGTTTCCAACGGACTACTCAATATCCTCATCTATCTCGGGATGTTGGGCGGGCCGCTGGTCTCCATCGTCTTTGTCGGCTTGTTGTGTCAGAGGCGCTTTCCGAGGAGCGTCTGGCTGTTTCTCATGGCGACGCTGCCGTTTGCGCCGCCCTTTACGCTGGCCTTATGGTGGTTGTGGATCGGGCAGATGGTGCTCTATGGACAGGATACTCTTCGCTCTCAGGGCAAGGTTAAGAGCGCCTGGGCCGGCGCCGCAGTCTTTTCCGAGCGGACGTTGTCGGAGAGCGGATAGGGCGCAAGACACTCAGTGGGGATGGGCTTTTTGTACCTGGCTCACATAATCCTGCGAGAGTCCGCCCCCTGTCCACCAGGAGACCGGAGTACGCACCGGATTGCCCTGCGCATCGTAGACGATATGCCCACTGGCATCCACCTGGTAGCCGGACTCCGTGTAGATGAAGACATAGTGATTTGTGGTGGAGAGAGCCGCTTCGAGCGCCTGGCGAAAGGCATTCGGGGTGAAATAGTTGTTGTCGGTGTTTTGGGGGTCCCAGCCGAAGCGGAGCCGCATTCCCTGTCCGTCACTATAGAGCTCCTGGTAGTTCATCCAGAGGCCGAAGCCGAAGGAGAGGCGGCTGGCATATAATTGCGGTGTTTGCGAGTAGTGCCTGGCGGCGGAGACGCCCGAAGCCAGTCGGTCGAACTGCGTGGAAGTCGAATCGTCGGCGCGGAGGGGATAGGCCGCTTCCTGAAGATCTACGATCTCTGCGCTGCGTCGCGCGCCCTCCAACATGCCATCCAGAAAGGCGGGAAAGAGGCCGACGGGGCTCCACTGGAGCGGCGTATTGAACCCATGCGGCTGGATCGCCACCTGCTTGTTGGCGTCTACCGTCACGGTACGGGTGATCTCGGAAGAGGAGTGGGTGATCAGGATCGCCATCTGGGGATAGGAAGCGGTGAGCGCCTTGCCGAAGGCGTAACCACGCCGCCGTACCTGGGCAACGTACTCCTCGAAGGAGTGGGACCGGCCGGTGAGCGCCTGCTCATCCAGAGCGACGGCTCGATAGCAGAAGAGATAGGCGCCGCTATACGTCTTGGTCGTCGCATGGTAGGCGTAGTTGTACTGTTCGGTATCGAGGGCGATCCCCTTCAACCCGCCCTGCTGGCAGATCCAGGCGACGATGCCGGCATTGTTCAGGATAGTATTCCAGTAGGTATCGTCGAACCAGGGCGCATTCTGGATATTGACCCGTAGAAAATTGTTGGTAAGATAGTGAAAGGTCGTCGCCTGGAGATCGTTCACGGCAGACTGGAAGTCGCTCTGTTGGAAACTTACCCCTGTCCAGAACAGCGTGTGCAGGAGCTGTCCGGACCCATTCTGCGCGGCCAGTACGACCCCGTCGAAGGGCGTGGGGGTCCCATCGAAGGGCGACTGCTCCATCGCGCTGATATTTTTGCGGATGTAGGCGGTGTCCGGTTGATCGAACCCCCACTCCAATAGCCGGGTCTTCTGGCCCGTTTGCGCATATCCCCTCCAGGGCGCCAGCGCCAGAACCAGGGCGAGCGCGGTCCATACCCCCCATTTTCTCAAAGTATCCATCTGCCTCAACGGACGCCTCTCAGTTGATAATTCCCGACCGGAGCCTGTGTGATCGGCGCCGAGGTGATGAGTGACGACCCCTTCAGATACCAGATGGCGAGTTGACCTGTTTGCGCGTTCCGCATCAGGAGGTCCGGTGCGCCATCTCCGTTGAAATCCGCGACCCCGCAGCACTTCCAGGCCGGCGAGAGCGGCGCGGCGTGCTGGAGGGGCGTCGTGTCGAGGATCGCGGTCCCCTTCATTTCGCAGAACGCGATAGCGCCGCTCAGCGTGTTCTGGAGTACGAGGTCCGACTGGTTGCTGCTATGGAAATTGCCTGTGCCCACCACGCTCCAGTTCCTGGGCAGAGCGGCTCGCTTGCCGGAGGCCGTAGTCGCCAGGACGATTTGACGCACGGTGGCTCCATTCATCAGCCAGAAGGTAAGCTGCCCCGTCGCCGGGTTCTGAAACACGAGGTCCGTTTTCCCATCCCGGTTGAAGTCGCCGACGCCCACGAACACCAGCCCGGTCTGCGGGATGAGCGCTACCGGCTCGGAGCTGATGACCTGCGTCCCCGACAGGAACCGGATAAGAAACTGTCCTGTGCGGGTGTTCTGGAAGATCAGATCCGTCTGGCCGTCCCCATGGAAGTCTCCGAGCCCCACCAACGGAGAGTTCGGGGGGGACAGAGCATATTTCCCAGCCGCCATGGCGACGGTGGCAACGCGATTGCCGTTCATGGCCCAGAACCCGACCATTTGGAAGGTGTCGTGCTGAAACGCCATCAGGGCGTGTGCGCCCGGATTGGGATCTACCGTACGTACACGAGCCACAAAGGCGTTGTTTAAGCCCTCTGCCTGGCTCTGGTAGGCGAGGTAGGTTCCGGAGGCGCCGGAGGAGGCGGGAAAATCCAAAGCCCCCGTTTCACCCGTCAAATAGGCGTTGCCGTCGCCATCGACGGCGATCCCATTGCCCCGGCTAAAGTCGCTGCCCCCGAGATAGCTCGCATAGAGCAGGGTAGAGCCGGTGGGGTCCAGCTTGAACAGAAAGGCGTCGCTCGCCCCTCCTCCTCCCTGGGATTGAAAGGCATCCAGGGTATAGGGAAGGCTGGGAGCGGAGGGCAGATGGGTCTCTCCGGTGATATAGGCATCGCCCTGCGCATCCACAGCGATGGCATTGGCCTCCGTGGTCGCATCCTCCGTGGCCTGGAGAGCATATTGCGAGATATAGGAGGAGTAGACCAGGGAGGCGGAGCCGACCCGGGTGAGGTCCAGCCTGGCGACAAAGCCATAGTGATAGGCTTGCGGGAGGGCGGCGCCCGTCTGGAACGCCCCTCGGGTGGTGGGAAACGGTTGGGAGGCGGGATTGGGCAGGCAGTCGAAGACGCCGGACCCGGTGATGCCCGTGACATAAACGTTCCCAGCGGGGCCTAAAGCGATCCCCCGGCCTTCGTCTCTTCCGCTGCCTCCCAGCAGGGTCGAGTAGAGGAGCGAGGCGCCGGTGGGATTTAAGACGACCACAAAGGCGTCGCCGTTGCTGATGCCCAGAGTGCTGCCGCCATCGTAGCTCTGCTGATACGCGTTCGGAGTGGTAGGGAACTGGGTCGAGGTCGTCTCGCCGGTGATATAGGCGTTGCCGCGCGCATCCAGGGCGATCCCCCGTCCGCTCTCGTTGTCCTCCCCCCCGAGAAAGGTGCTGTAGACCAGCGACTGCTGTCCGGAGAGCCGGGTATCTATTCGGGTGATGAACGCCTTATGCGCGCCCGATCCGAATGTGGTCTGGAACGCGCCGGGCGATACGGGGAAGTCGGAGGCCGCCGTCTCCCCGGTGATACAGGCGATGCCGGACTTATCCACGGCCAGCGCATAGCCGGTGCTGCTCTCGCTGCCGCCGAGGTAGGTCGCATATGCCAGGGTGGCGCCGTGCGCGCTGAGGTGGACCAGAAAGGCGTTGTCGGGGTAGAGCCCGGTATCCTGTTCGGGCGCGCCGCCGATGGTGGGCTGCACGGCGTTGGACGTGGTGGGAAAGTCCGGGGAGTTGGTCTTGCCGGTGACGAAGATGTCGTCTTTCCCACTGAGTGCGATGGCGTAGCCCGTTTCGTCGCCGCTGCCGCCCAGATAAGTGGCATAGACCAGAGAATCCGCACCGGAGCGCTGCGTGCTGAGGCACGCAACAAAGCACTCTTTGCCGCCCTGGTTTGCTGTCTGGAGGGGGCTGACGGTGGGAAAATCGGTTGCGGTCGTCTCTCCGGTCACATAGAGGTTGCCGTTTCCATCGGTAGCGATCCCGTAGCCGCAGGTCGCGCCGTTGCCGCCCAGATAGGAGGCATAGATCAGAAGCGGGTCCACGATCAGGGGGCGGGATGGATCATAACCGCCTACCTGAAAGCGCACCTCCTGGTTCCCTAGCAGCACATAGCGGCAGGCGACGGCCGTTCTGCGCCCCCGATGCTCCTGGTAGGCGACCGGCGGATGCCAGCGCACCGCGCCTCCGGGCAGGTCCAGGCAGAGCGCTCCGGATGGATCGAGATACCGGCGGCGCATGCCGGTAAAGCGCAGGCGCAGATCCGCCGGGCTTGCGCCCGGATGGATCACGAAATCGTATTCCGGCTGGCCGGCGCGCCCATAGAAGAGGAGATCCACGCCCGGATAGACGCCCTGATACCGCACCTTCTCGTAGGTAGGCACCTCGGTGTGCCATCCTTGCGGCTTGCGACCGCGCAGGTAGTTCACGCGGCCTGCCAGGCGCTGCTCGGGCGCGATAGGAGGTGCAGGGTGAGCGCCGACGAACTGCATGGAGAAGCTGGAAGCGCCGCCACCCGACGGAGGGGACAGAGCCAGGATCGCCGCATTGTCGGTAAGGAATAGGGTATAGCGCTGCCCGTGCGCCAGGAAACGGACGCTCGGGGCTGTCTGACCGACATTCGGTTCAAAGCAGAGTGGGAGCCGACGCAGGAGGGAGAGCGGCGTGGGCTGCTGCTCCGAGCGTCGCAGGGGCGGATCTGCGAGCGCCGGATTGGAAGCCCAGGCGAACAAACAGAACGCGGCGAGCAATCCTCTCGTAAAGCAAGGATAAGAACACCCCGCGATATTCATTTGCCTTTTGCCTCCTGAACCGAAAATCTCTGCTATAGTCGGCTGAAAGGCAGGAAAACAAGATCGGAGTGCCTCGATATTCTCGGGGTAAAACAACGAAAATCGGGATTGGCAGAAAGAAATTCGTTGCGCGAGGAGGACACGAACGGGGCGATGATGAA